>CAYVRS010000121.1:0-5968 GCA_964454075.1 uncultured Chitinophagales bacterium | reverse complement strand
TAGAACAGTCCGGGACCGGAATCGGTTGGTCCGTCGATGGGAAACACCGCCTTCTGTTTCTCGAATTCATAGGCGATCACCCTCATCCGGCTGTAATCATAGGTATATCGCGTGTCTTTGAACTCTCTGTCGTGGATGCTGTCGGAATGGAAGTTGTAGCAGAAGAAGATTTTGTTGTCGTAGCCGGTCACTGAATAGAAATGCCGCTCCTTGTTGCCGACGAAGATCAGATTCGGGTTGGATTTGATCTTGCTGAGCAGGATGAAGGCCGGTTTGCCTTTCCATGTGGTGTCTTTGACCACTTCGATGGTCACAGTGCCGAGCGTGAAAATCCCGTACTCGACCTGATATACGAACCTCTCATCGGCGTTGACCAACGTGCGGACGGTCGGAGGAGGAACCGGAGCTACCATCGACCGCAAGAATGCGATCGGAACAAGGAGGCCGAGAAGAAGCAGAGATTTCATAAGCTGAGGGAAAGATAAAAAGAGGTGGTAACTTCTAGGCTATGAGTCCTCGATTCCTACTGTGGTTGTTCCTGGCTGTCGCCATCTGGTCCTGCTCAAGCGATTCGGCGCAAGATTCGTTCGAATCCCAAGCACGCAAGACGCCGACCGGCATCACCAGAACCGACGCAGCGGGTCGCATTTTGTCCACCGATCCCGATGATTGGCGCATCGGACCTATGTTCGAGGGGTATGTGGAAGTGAGCGTGCCGGCGTATCCGAACCCGACCCGAGGCGAACGCATCACCATCGACATTCTCATTTCCGGATTGGAGTCGGTGAACCGTTTGCAGGTCTATACCCGCACCCCGGTGGGCACTCCCCTGTTCCTGTACGAGATCAATGAATCGCCCTTGCCCGCCGGCCTCAACCAGATCTATCTCGATGCCGCCTCCTTCGCTCAAACCCGCAGCTATCAGGACGCCATCGGATTGCATCGCGTCTTCGTCTACGACCAAAACGCAAACCTCATCACCTACGGCGACATCCAGATCGACTGATGGCACGCCTCACCGACTCCCAACGCGCGCTGTTGCGCCATCTCCTGTTCCATGAGTCTTTCGACACCATTGCCATGGAAACCGGATTGAGTTACGGGGTGATCCGCGACGACCTCATGACACTGATGCACGCCGGAATGGTCGAAATCTACGATGAATCGGAAGCGGGTCGCCCCAAACGCATCCAAGCTTATGACGGAGACCGGATGCAAGCGTATCTTTTCAGAGCCAGCCGCAAAGGCATGAACGAAATCCAGCACACATGAAATGGATCTTCCAAGTCGGAGATGT
The DNA here is from genome assembly GCA_964454075.1 of uncultured Chitinophagales bacterium. Lineage (GTDB taxonomy): Bacteria > Bacteroidota > Rhodothermia > Balneolales > HLUCCA01 > CAMTWZ01. Next base: position 4,671 of record CAYVRS010000121.1, on the reverse strand, counting down.
GTGCGTCGAGATCGACTTGAACGCCGAATCCTGGCACGGATGGACGCAAATCCGTCCTGGCGACTATCTTCTCCGCGTCGGCACACGCACCCACACCGTCGATTCGATCCGCATTGTCGACGACCACATCTACCTCCGATTCGATTCCATCGCCTACTCCCTACCGTTCTTGGATGAACAGGCGGCGATGCTCGAGAAGCTCGGTTTTCGAAAAACCTCGACGCTTTCGAAGGGCGATCTGAAAGCCCCTATGCCCGGGCGGATCATTTCTGTGCATGTGGATGTCGGAGATGTGGTATCTTCCGGCCAGCGCCTGATCGTGCTGGAAGCCATGAAAATGGAAAACGAATTGAGATCGATCCTTGACGGAACCGTGACCGCCATCCACGTTCAACCCGGCCAGTCTGTAGAAAAGAACACCGTACTGATAGAAGTTCAACCCCTTGGATAAATTTGTAGTCGAAGGTCCAACCGCTCTGAATGGGACCATTGAAGTCAGCGGATCCAAAAACGCGGCCCTCCCTCTGATGGCCGCCACCTTGCTCACCGAAAAACCCTCGGTGATCCGCAACGTGCCCCAGCTCAACGACATCTACACCTTGAACAACGTGCTCCGTGTGACGGGCACCGCGGTCCGTTTCGACGAAGCCGCACACACCCTGCATGTGGATGCGTCGACGCTCACCGAAGCCGTGGCCCCCTACGAGCAGGTCCGCAAGATGCGTGCCTCCTTCTATATGCTCGGGGCCTTGCTCGGCCGATGCGGCGAAGCGCGGGTGTCGCTACCCGGCGGTTGCGCCTGGGGTCCGCGTCCGGTGAACCTGCACATGGAGGGACTCAAAGCCCTCGGCGCGGTGGTCGAGATGGACAAAGGCTATGTGGTGGCGCATGCGCCGGGCGGACGCCTCAAAGGCGGCACGTTCCGCATGGAGCCAAGCAGTGTCGGCGCCACCGTGAACATCGTGCTTGGAGCGGTCAAGGCCTCCGGCACGAGCGTCATCGAAAACGCGGCGATGGAACCCGATGTGGTCTATTTCTGCGACGCCTTGAACAAGATGGGTGCGCGTATCAGCGGGCACGGAACTCCCACCATCACCATCCATGGTGTCGATGAGTTGGACGGGATGGATTTCGACAATTCACCCGACCGCATCGAAACCGGCACCTTCATGATCGCCGCGGCGATGCATCCCGACTCCGACGTCACCATCACCAACACCGAACCGAACGATATGGGTGCCTTCACGGACACCTTCCGTCAAGTCGGAGCCTTGGTGGATGTGGACGGAAGCACCATCCGTGTGAAAGCGCCGAAGCACATCCGTCCGGTATCGATCACGACCGAGATCTACCCCGGATTCCCGACCGATCTGCAGGCGCAATGGGCCACCATGATGACCCAGGCCTACGGCGCGAGCGAAGTGACCGACACGATCTATTTCGACCGGTTCAGCTATGTGCCTGAGCTGGTGCGATTGGGGGCCGACATCCACCTGATCGAAAACACCGTCCGCATCGCCGGCACATCCAAACTCCAAGGCGCCGCCGTGATGAGCACCGACCTTCGCGCGAGCGTGAGCCTGGTGATGGCCGGAATGGTCGCCGAGGGCGCTACCGATGTGCTCCGGGTATACCATCTCGACCGAGGATATGAGACCCTCGAGAAAAAGCTGAACGCGATCGGAGCCCGTATCCGTCGCGAACGGCAGGAATGATTCGTATATTGCCGGATCGACTTTTTTCCCCTATCCCATGACCGCCGTACTGCTCGTCCTGCTTCTCCTGATCTACTTCCGGCTTCTGCCGGACGCAGACGGTGCGTCCAACCTTTTCCCCTTTTCACCGGCGGATTCCGGCCTTCGCGCCGATCCCATCGTACCGTCCCGTTCCCCAACAAGGAACGCCGGCATCTGCCAGACACCACTTTTCCTCAATGAAAAATCAGATTATCATTCATGCCGCGGGCCAGCAAACCCGCATCGCCCTTATTGAAAATGGCGAATTAGCCCAGTTCTTCATCGAGTCTCCCGAAAACCAACGTACGGTAGGAGACATCTACATCGCCCAGGTCCGCAAAGTGATGGCCGGCATCCGCGCCGCGTTCATCGACCTGAACACCCCGAAAGACGCCTTCCTCCACTTCTCCGATCTCGGCGAGCACCTGGAAGACTATATCGTGATGCTCAATGGCAAAGACGCCTTCAAGAAAGAAGACAAGAAGCGTCTGGACGATTACCGCAAACAGCGTGAAGCCAAAGGCGACACCAACGGCGGCAATCCGAAAACCGGAATCACCGCCGACGAGCAGAACCTGATGGGCAACCTGATGCAGGTGGGACAGAAACTCCTAGTCCAGATTGTCAAGGAACCGATCGGATCGAAGGGTCCGCGTGTGTCGACCAACATCTCCCTGGCCGGACGTTTCCTTGTGCTCATGCCCATGGGCGACTACATCGCCGTGTCCAAGCGCATCAAGAGCTACAAAGAGCGGCGCAATCTCCGCCAACTCGTGCAGAACATCGTACCCGACGGCTTCGGTGTGATTGTGCGCACGGTCGCCGAAGGTGTGGATGAAGCCTTGATCGAAGCCGATCTCCGCGATCTGCTCGCCAAATGGAACAACCTGGTGGCCCAGCTCGAAACGGCCAAACCCCCGTCGCTGGTGCACCGCGACCTGGAGATGACCGAGAGCCTGATCCGCGACCTCTTCGCCAAAGACTACGACCGCATCCTGGTCGACGACAAGAAGATGTTCCAGACGCTGAAAACCTATGTCGGCAAAATCGCGCCGAACATGCTACCGAACATCGAGCTCTACCAGAAATCGGAGCACATCTTCGACCACATGAAGATCCATTCGGATGTGGAATCGATCTTCTCCCCTCGTGTGAAAATGCCGAGCGGCGGCTATCTCATCTTCGAGCAGACCGAAGCCATGTATGTGGTGGATGTGAACTCGGGTCGGTATGCGGCCAAGAAGGTGCAGGAAGACAATTCGCTCAAAACGAACCTGGAAGCGGCGCGCGAGATCGCCAAGCAGCTGCGGTTGCGTGACATCGGAGGCATCATCGTGGTCGACTTCATCGACCTCAAGGAAGACAGCAACCGCAAGAAAGTGTATGACGAGCTTCGCAAGGAGTTCAAGAAAGACCGGGCCAAAACGAACCTGCTGCCGATGTCCGATTTCGGACTGATCCAGATCACCCGTCAGCGTGTTCGCCCGAGTGTCGTCAACTCGGTGTCGCGTGTGTGTCCGATGTGCGGCGGCGGCGGAAACATCGTCTCCCACAACACCATCCTGTCTGATCTGGAAGGTTGGCTGAACAAATTCCGCCACACCACGAAATTCTGGGCGGTTGACCTTCATCTCAATCCGTACATGAAAGGCATGCTCACCAAGGGCATCTTCAGCCAGCAGTTGAAGTGGATGTTCAAATACCGCCTGCGGCTGAACATCATCGACGACCAGACCCTGAGCATGAACGATTACCGCTTCGCGTTGAGCGGGTCGGATGTGGACATCACCGAACCGATCATGCTGAACCAATCGATCGACGAAGCGATCAAGGTCTACAACCTGCGACTCGCCGAAATGGAGTCCGAGGATCAGCGTGACATCTCCAAGCTCGACATCTACAAGAAGGAGGAGGAAGCCGCTCCAGCTCCTTCCAAGCCCGAACGTCGCGTGATCCAGATGCCTATGCCGGCTCCGAAACCTCAAGCCCAGGCGCAACCCAAACCGCAGCCGAAGACGGCTCCGGCATCTGCACCGAAAGCCGAACCGCAGCCAAAACCGGCTCCCGCACCGAAACCCGCGCCTAAGCCTGAAGTGAAAGCCGAACCGAAACCGGAGAAGCAACCGGATCCGGCATTGGCCAACCTTCCTCAGGCCTTGGACGTGGCCCGCGCCTACAAGGAAGCCAAGGAATCGGGCAAGCCTTATGTGGCACCCGCACCGGCACCCGCACCCGTCGCCGTGACGGTGGAAACGCCGGTTGAACCCCCTATCGTCGAAGCCGCTCCGGTCGCCGAAACTCCGCAACCCACCGAGGAGACGAAAGCCGCCGTGGCCGCCGTTATCACGAAGGTGGTCGCCGCGAAGAAGAAAGCCGCTCCGAAGAAGAAAGCCGAGGAAGAGACCGAAGAACCGGCCAAACCGAAGGTGCAGCGCCGTCCCGCGAGCACGCCGAAAACCCCGAAGAAGAAACGCGGTTCCGACGATGACATGCCGGTGGATGAACCTGATGAATTAACATGATGACCATGAAACGATTTCTTGCCGCTCCCCTGCTCACTGTCCTGGTGCTCGGCACCTTGTGGGCCAGCGGACTCGAATCCGTCTTCCTTCAGGACAAACGGACCTACGAGGAGAACATCCGCAAGTACAACCAGGTGCAGCGTCTCATCCTCGACCATCACGTTGACACACATGCCATTGAAGTGCTGTTCAAATCAAGCATGAAAGGGTTCGTGGAGAATCTGAGCGATTCGACCATGGTTATTTCCGGAACGCCTCTCGACACCTTGTTCGAGGGAGTCAGCATCACCACCATGCGCGACGCCGTGCTCGCGTTCGAACGGGCCTACCGGTTCCTGGAAAGCGCGAATCCTGAAGAGGACATGGATGCCCGAACTGACGACGCCGTCTCCGGCATCTTCAGCTCCTTGGAT
>CAYVRS010000120.1:323-5992 GCA_964454075.1 uncultured Chitinophagales bacterium | reverse complement strand
TCACCGCAATCGACTGGCACACGAACTACGGCATCCTTATCGAGAAGGATGCGGCCAATTTGGCGATGGAGATTCTCCATGGCGATGATTTCTACAAGCCCGCACATCAGCACATCTTCCAGACGCTGGCGGATCTCCACAACCGCAACAATCCGCTCGACATCCTCACCCTCGAGCAAGCGCTCAAGGACAAAGGCCTCCTCGACAGCTGCGGTGGCGCCTCGTACCTCAGCCAGCTCACTCGTTCGGTCAGTTCGGCGGCCAACATCGAGTACCATGCGCAGATTGTGCTGGAGAAATCCATCAAGCGCAAACTCATTCTGGCCTGCACAGGCATCGTCAAAGATAGTTACGATACGGGAAGCGACCCCTTCGACCTGCTGAACCAGGCCGAAGCACAGATCTTCAAGCTGTCCAACTCAGGGAAAAGCAATTCGACGAAATCGCTCGATGCGATTCTGAAATCCACCATCACCTATCTGGAACAACTCCAGGAGAGGAAGACGAACGGCATCACCGGCGTGCCGACGGCGCTCACGGTGGACAAGATGACCGCCGGATGGCAGCGCGGCGACCTGATCATCATCGCGGCGCGTCCCTCGATGGGAAAAACCGCATTCGTGCTCACGGTGGCCCGCAACGCGGCGCTCCACCCCGATCCCGACCTGAAAACGAATGTCGCCGTCTTCTCGCTGGAGATGGCCGACCAACAGCTCGTGCAGCGTCTCCTCACCATGGAAGCCCGCATCAACGCGCAGGATGCCCGTACAGGCCGCCTGTCCGACCGTGACTTCTCCGCCCTCATCGAAGCCGCTGGGCGCCTCCACACCGCCAAGATCTTCATTGACGACACGCCCGGGCTTTCCCTGGCGGAGCTCCGCTCCAAATGCCGCCGCCTGGTGAATGAGCAGGGCGTCGGACTCATCGTCATCGATTACCTTCAATTGATGACCTCGAATCTGAAAGACGGCAAAAACAACCGTGAGCAGGAGATCGCCTTCATTTCGCGCGGACTCAAAGGCCTGGCCAAGGAACTCAACGTGCCGGTGATCGCGCTGTCGCAGCTCAGCCGCGCCGTGGAGCAGCGGGGTGGCGACAAGCGTCCCCAACTCAGCGATTTGCGTGAATCGGGCTCGATCGAGCAGGATGCGGATGTGGTCATCTTCCTGTACCGTCCTGAGTATTACGGCATCACCACCACCGAAGAAGGCCGTTCGACAGCCGGAATGGCGGAAGTGATCATCGGAAAACAGCGGAACGGTCCGACGGGCTCGGTGAACCTGATGTTCATCAAAGACTACGCCCGCTTCGAGAACCTCAGTTCCGAATCGATGGAACCCTCGGGCTACCTTCCTGACGATCCCTTCGTGGATACGCCGATGCTGGCTCCGGACGATTTCGAGCAATACTCGCGTCCGAAGAACTCGGGTGGCGGAAAAGGGCGCAACTCGAAAGAAGAATCGCCCTTTTAAGCGCGGAAGCGGCCTCGGATCTCCTCCAAAGGCAGATAGACGAGTGTCGGTTTGCCCATGGGATCGGCGTAAGGCGATTCGCACGAAAACAGCTGGTCGATCAGCGCTTCCATTTCGGCCTGACTCAGGTGCTTCCCTCTCGGAATCGCCGTTTTGGACGCATAGGCGATGGCCAATTTCTCGCGTGGCTTGAGTTTGAGCGACGGATGCACCTGCTGGAATTGCTGCAGGATGGAGGTGAGCAGATTCCGCTCATCGCCCATGGTGATGTCTGCCGGCACGCCGTTGATGAGCACCGAATTGCCGCTGATGAGCGTCAGATCGAAGCCCATCCGCAAAATGTCAGGCAAAAGCTGCTTCAGCAAGGCGTAATCAGAGGCGGAGAATTCAACCGATTGGGGAAACAGGAGCTGTTGGGTGCCAGCCAATCCGGTTTCGGCCGATTGCAGCGCTTTTTCATAGAGGATGCGCCGATGCGCCGCCGACTGGTCGATCACGCACATCCCGGTCAGCGTCTGTGTGAGGATGTACGAGTCGTGCAACTGCCAGAAGCCACTCGTCTTTTCAGGCTTGGCCGGGGGCGCATTAGGCACGGCATACATCCGCTCGGCCAGGTCCGGCGGAACATTGATGCGGGATGGAATCTGCGCGGTGGGGATCCCCCGGTCGGACACATCGAACCGGGGCGAAGGAAAACTGAATTCAGGCACCGGAAACGCGTCCGCGAACGACTCCGGCATCTGTTCGGGCACGGCGAACCGCTGATTCAGCGCGCGCTTGACGACCGACTTCGTGAGTCCGGCCACGGTACGTTCATCCTCGAACCGCACTTCCATCTTCGACGGATGCACGTTCACATCCACCAATTCCGGATCCAGCTCGAAGAACAGCGCGAAAAAGGGGAAGGAATCGTCACGCAACCACGGACGGTATTGCTCCAGCACCTGGTGCGTGAGATGCCGATGCATGAACGGACGACCGTTCACGAACAGAAACTGCTCGCCACGGTTCTTGCGAGCCAGTTTCGGGTCGCTCACGAAGCCATGGATGCGTACGAACCCGGCGGCTTCGTCAATCGGTATGAGGCTGGCTTTATAGGCTTTGCCGAACAGGTCGGCGATCCGGCTGAGGCTGTCCTGCGCCGGGAGACGGTAGATTGTCTCGTTCTCGTCGTGCAGCTCGAAGGCCACATCCGGATTGGCCAAGGCCATCTGCTGGAAGATGATGAGGCTGTGCCTCATCTCGGTTGCATCGGTCTTCAGAAAGGCCCGACGCGCAGGCACGTTGAAGAACAGGTTCCGCACGGCGATCGACGTGCCGTTCTCTGTGGCCACCGGACGGTAGGCGCGCTCCTCCCCTCCCCACGTCTCGTATTCGGTGCCGCTGGCATCTTCCACTCGCTTCGATTTGAGGGTGACCTGAGCGATCGACGCGATGGAGGCCATCGCCTCACCCCGGAAGCCCAACGTACGGATGTTGGTCAGGTCTTCAACCGTAGAGATTTTCGACGTGGCGTGCCTGAGGAAGCAGTTCGGGATGTCATCGAACGACATGCCGCACCCGTTGTCCACCACCTGGATGAGCGCGCGGCCGGCTTGGTGGATCGTCACCACGATGCGCGTCGCACCCGAATCGAGCGCGTTGTCGAGCAACTCTTTGAGCACCGACGAAGGACGTTGGACGACCTCCCCGGCCGCGATCTTGTTCGCGATCTCAGGGGGCAGAAGTTGGATGACAGACACGGGGGAAACTCAGGAACCTAATTTGTAAATGATGTACGAGGCGGCAGACAGGAGCAAGAACAGGACGAAGATGCTTTTGCCTTGACCACGCCGCACTTTGCTCTCGAATTTGATGCGCTCACCCAAGGGTCGCTCTTCCTTGGGTTTGTAGTGGCGAGGTTCGTATCCGAACGACTTCGGCCGCGCTTTCGGGGTGAACGATGTGCGTATCATGCGGGCAAATATACCTATCTTCACCCACATGTACATCGGATTCCAACACCTCCATTCCGCACTGGCGTACGCCGTGCTGCTGTTGCTGATCGTCACGGTCGGCATGGCCAAATACGGATTCTTCTTCAAGAAACCGTTCACCGAAACCCAACGCAAGGTCACCCTCTTCGCCCTCATCGGCTCGCACACGCAGCTGCTGATCGGGCTCGTGCTATACATGGTGTCCCCGCTCGGACTCACCTCCCTTTCCGGCGCGGCCATGAAAAACGCCGCCTTGCGCTTGACCACGATCGAACACCCGCTCATGATGATCCTCGCCCTGGTGCTCATCACCATCGGGTTCTCCCGAGCGAAACGCCAGACCGACGACCTCGAGAAACACTGGAACGTGATGCTCTTCTATGGCGTAGGCCTGGTGTTCATCCTCAGCCGGATTCCTTGGAGCGCTTGGCTCGGTTGATCAGAGGTTGATCGGCGGCAAGGCGGCTTCGATTTCGGCACGCTGAGGCTCGAGCCACGGTGGAAGAATGAGTTCCTCACCGAGGTGGTCCATGTCCTCGTCACGGTCGAATCCGGGTCCGTCGGTGGCCAATTCGAACACGATGCCGTTGGGCTCGCGGAAGTAGACGCTTTCGAACCAGAAGCGGTCGATCTTGGGACTGGGTTGCAGTCCCACGCGCTCAATCTTCTCACGCAGGGCGAGCTCTTCGGCCAGATCCGTCAACCGCCACGCCACGTGGTGCACTCCGCCGCTTCCCCATCGACCGAGTGGGAGTTCCGGAAATTCACCGATGTCCACGAACGTGCCGGATCCGCCGATTCCAGACTCGAACCGAGTCCACTTCCCTTCCGTGGCCACGCGTTTGAAACCCATGATCAATGTGAGGAGCTGCTCGGTCGGCGCTTGTGTGTGTAACGTCAGCCGTAGCGTATGAAACCCTCTGAGCTGATGCTCGGCTGGCACGTCGCTTTTCTCCCAGATCACGATCTCGCGGGTGTTCGGCGTGGCGGTGAGCGTTAGGCGCAAGCCGTCCGGATCACGGAATGCCAGCACCGATTCACCGAAACGGATTTCTTCCGCATCCAAGTCTACACCGTTCGCCAATAAGCGGTCTTTCCAGTACGTAAGCGACGTGACCGGAATGGCGAAGGAGGTTTCGGAAACGAGTCCGTGCCCTTCTTTCACCTTGGTCATGCCCTTCCATGGGAAAAAGGTGAGGTCGGTGCCCGGTGTTCCGTGCGCATCGGCGAAAAAGAGATGGTACACATCGGGTGCGTCTTGGTTGACCGATTTTTTGACCAATCTCAAGCCGAGCACCTGCGTGTAAAACCGTACATTTCGCCCAGGATCTCCTGCGAATGCGGTGATATGATGAATGCCGTGGACCACTGGAGTGTTCATGATGGGTTCCTTGTCGAATGATGTGTAATTTAATTGTTATAACAACTATTTCCAAATGACCGTTCCACTCATTGTTGTGTTGGCCCTGATGTTGGCTTGGGAGTCGTGGCGCCCCTTCTTCGGGTTCTTCGGGCGAGACCTTAAGGCGAAGGCCGTCCACGACGGCTGGAACTTGGCGATCGGCGCGTTCAACGGGTTTCTGATCGCCTTGGTGTTCGCGAGTCTGTGGGCGGCGGCGGCGTCATGGTCGTACCAGACCGGGTTCGGACTCCTTCGCTGGATCGAGCTACCCTGGGTGCTGCGACTTGCCGCGGTGTTCCTGCTGTTCGACGTCTACATGTACTGGTGGCACCGCATCAACCACGAAATCCCCTTCCTGTGGCGTTTCCACATCTTCCATCATACCGATGAGCAGATGGATGTGACCACCGCCACGCGCTTCCATACGGGCGAAATCGTGCTCTCGTCCATGCTGCGTATTCCGGTGATTGTCGTGCTTGGAGTTCCGATCAGCGATCTGGTGATCTATGAGGCGGTGATGTTCGCCGTGGTGCAATTCCATCATGCGGACATCCGCATCCCGGATGTCTGGGAACAGCGCTTAAGCAAAGTGATCGTCACCCCAAACCTGCACAAGGTGCATCATTCGGCGTGGTTGCCGGAAACCGATTCCAATTACGGATCGCTGTTCTCGTTCTGGGACCAAGTGTTCGACTCCAAGCGCATGCGCCACGATGTGGAGAACATCCGAAGGTGAGCATGGTGAAGGTGAACATAAAGAAGGTGAAGCAAAACCTGAAACACCTGCTAAACCAGGTGAAAAACCAGGTGAAACTAAAC
>CAYVRS010000120.1:0-313 GCA_964454075.1 uncultured Chitinophagales bacterium | reverse complement strand
TTCGCGCCACACCACCATTCGGACGGTCTCTCCCGGACGCATCACGGCGATGCGCGTCTGCAGCTCGTTGGCTTCGTTCACATCCATGCCGTTGACGCTCAGAACGATGTCGCGCATGCGAAGGCCGCCTTTGTCCGCCGAGCCGCCGCGGACCAAATTGACGACTTCGACGCCGCGGACTTCCGCCAATCCGGCGATCTCCGATCGAGGCTGATCCACAGCCACGATCTGCACGCCCAGATTCGCCCGTTTCACTTCACCGAATTCCATCAGGTCGCGCGCGATCTTGAACGCCAAGTTGATGGGCACCGCG
>CAYVRS010000119.1:0-6050 GCA_964454075.1 uncultured Chitinophagales bacterium | reverse complement strand
CATGCCGTTCCTGTCCACGTGTTGGCCGCCGGCGATACCCTGAAACGACGGGATGTCGCTTTGCTGGATGCGGATTTTCCCGAATCCGCGGTCACGGGCTCCACGATCACCGTTCCGGTTCGGATCGTCACGTCAGACTACGCCGGTTCGGAAATCACCGTCAGAGTGATGGAGAATGGAAGGGAAATCGCCCGTGAAGCGGTCACGATCCGGACGGAGGATGACTATGCGTCGCCGGTGTTTTTCTTGGAGATGACGGAGGAAGGGACACGACGTTTCGAAATCGATGTGGCACCATTGGACGGAGAAACGTCCGAGTCCAACAACCGGATCCGCGCTACGGTCCGAGTGGAATCCAAACGAACCCAGGTACGGCATCAGGTGTATGAAGTGCATCCCGACATTGAAACCATGACGGGAATTTTCCGGACCGACGCCACTCTCGACGTTTCGATGCGGCGCTTCGAAGCTGTGGAGCTGGATTCGACGGACGTTCTTGTGGTCCATGGATGGCCGCGTCAACCTGAGTGGGTGGCGTCGATCAACCGTGCCGCTCAGCGAGTTCCTGTGCTGTTCGCTCCGCTGCCGGTCACTTATCCGTCCCAACCCCGTTTCGTCCCGAACCGTGTGATCGAAAAGATCGTGCTTCCGGTGCCTAGCGGACTACATCCCATCACCGACCTTCCTGCCCTGGCTGTCGATCGAATGCCTTATCTGTATGGACCGCTGCCTGACACAACCCGTGGCCGCTTCGACGCCCGATTGGTATCGTCCACTCAAGGCTTCCTTCTGGAGACGAGTCGGGCATCGACGCCGCGTCAAGCCGTGCTGCATGCCTGGGGATGGTATCGGTTGGCGCAAAGTCCGACCGACGCGGAGCGGGAATGGTCGCGTGGGTTCTTCCTGAATCTGATGCGCTGGCTTTCTGCCGGGTCGGCGGAATCAAGGATGCGGATTGAAGGATTTCCGTCGCAACTGACGGAAGACCAACCCTTCAGGTTCAATGTGAGGCTGTTTGACGACTCTGGCGAGCCCCAGGAAGGCGCCGATGTGACCGCGAAGGTACTAGGGTCGGTGTATCGTTTGGAAACGGCTGGAGGTGGATTGTACCGGTTGGACGTCCCCTCCATCCCGGAGGGATTTCATGAGGTGGAAGTCAGCGCCAGTGTGAACGGTGCGCCGATCGCGACGGAGACGAGAAGTGTCGACTCCGGTCCTTCGCAGATCGAATTCCGTCGTCTGGTCCGCGATCAGGCGCTGCTGACGAGCTTGGCGGAACGCACTGGCGGACGATTCGCCGAAGTCTCTTCTTTGGAGGCCGTCGCCGATCTGGTCCGATTCATCGAGTCGCAACCGGTGCAATCCCGGGAGCTCGAGGAGACGGTGCAGATCGTTAGGCATCCTGCCTGGTTCCTGCTACTTCTGTTTCTGCTCGGTACCGAATGGGTGTGGCGCCGACGCGTCTTCTTGCCTTGATCAGACTTTGATGAGGCTGTGGACCGGCGCGATTCCGGTCAGTTTCTTCGCACCATCCAAAAAGCCCAATTCGATGATGAAACTGTAGCCGACGATCTTTCCGCCCAAGCGCTGTACCAATGAGGTGGCGGCCAAGGCTGTTCCACCAGTCGCCACCACATCGTCGTGAATCACGACATTCGCACCTTTGAAGATCGCGTCTTCATGGATTTCAATGGAATCGGTGCCATACTCGAGCTCGTAGGTGGCGGAGAGGGTTTTGTAGGGAAGTTTTCCGGGCTTGCGTACCGGGACGAAGCCAGAGGATAGTTTCATGGCGATCGCAGGACCCAGCAGGAAACCACGCGATTCCATGCCGAATACGGCGTCGATACGCTGACCTTCGAAAGGCAGCGACAGATGGGCTGTCGTTGCGGCCAGAGCCTCCGCATCGGCAAGCAAGGGAGTGATGTCCTTGAACAGGATCCCTGGTTTCGGGAAATCGGGGATGTTTCGGATTTTGGCTGCGATGTCGGCGATAGTCATGGGCTTCGTATTTTGAAGCTGTGAAAATACGACAGAACCACCCGTTTTGGAGTGATGCCGATCAGCGATTCATGACTGAGGCGATTCTTCTGGCTGAGAAAGCTGGAAGCCTGCGCGAAGTGCCTGTCGGCGCGGTGATCACCCATGAAGGGCGCATCGTCGGTCGCGGGTACAATCAGGTCGAGACATTGGGGGATCCCACCGCCCACGCCGAAATGCTGGCCGTCACCGCCGCGTGTGAAACGCTCGGAAGCAAGTATTTGACCGGCTGCACGCTGTATGTGACACTGGAACCCTGCCCGATGTGTGCGGGAGCCTTGGTCTGGTCGAAGCTGGATCGGATCGTCTTCGCTGCGATGGATCTCAAAGCAGGGGCTTGCGGCAGCGTGGTCAATCTGGCGCATCATGCGGCGCTCAACCACCGGATCCAGGTTCATCAAGGGCTCTTCGAAAGCGATTGCGAGCACCTGCTCAGCGGGTTCTTCGCCAAATTGCGGTCTTAGCGCACGTACAGACCGTTCAGGTCGATGTACCGTCTCACTTTCGGGTGAAGGTCGTCGAACGAGCCATCACGGACTTGAGTGGAGGATTCGTCCGTCGCCTCATGCCGGACGAATTGGATCTGATGCGAGGCTTTCCGCAACGCATCCGGAATCGATGCCTCATATCCGGTTCTTGCGGCGACCAGAAGCGGCGCCTGATGGATGAGTTCCTCCCAACGGTGCCATCGATGAAAACCGTGGAGCGAGTCGGCTCCGATGCACAGGCAGAATTCAGCGTCGGGAAACGTCGTTTTCAGATGCTGGAGCGTGTAGATGGTGTAATTCGGAGCGGGAAGTTCCGATTCGACATCCATGATGTCGCAGGCGGTGAGTCCGTCGAACGCGAACCGGCACATGGCCAGGCGATGGTCAAAGGACGAGTGCGATGCCGCCTTATGGGGCGGATGGGCTGTGGGAAGAATCCACAGCCGGTCGATGTAGCCGCTACGGAGAAAGGACGACGCGATGGCTCGGTGACCGGTATGCGGTGGATCGAACATCCCCCCCAAGAGGCCGATGCGTTCGCTCATGGCTCAGGCAGGCAGACGCGACAAGGCCACTCTAGCTTGATCACGGTAGGATTCCACCAAAGATCGGTTTTTGCCGTTCGGGAACAGCTGAACGTATTTCTCGACCGAGCTTAGTACCATCCCGTATCGTTCTTTTTTCTTCGCATCGACGGATTTGTCGGCAAGAAGCAGATACGATTCCACCTGTTTGGCGAGCGAAACCTCTGCCCATTTGGTCTCAGGGAACTGGTCGATGGTCAGACCGAAATAGATGGCGGCGGCTTCATAGGACTGCAACCGGAGATAGAGCAAGCCGGCGGTGTGCTGCTTACGGGCAAGTTTTTCGCGGAGTTGGTCGATGAGACCCGCGGCCTCGCGGGTCCGTTCGGAATTCGGATACCGGGCCAGATACAACTGCATGATTTCAATGGCTTTGTACGTATCGGTCTGATCGAGATTGTGCCGTGGGCTCAGCCTCACATAGCACATTCCCTCCATGAATTCCGCCTCAGCGCGTCGCTCGGAACGCGGATAGTTGCCATGGTACCTCTGGAACTCAGCGGCGGCCATCACATAATCGCGGGACTTGAAGTGGCTGTCTGCCAAATACCACTGACTGTCTTGTGCGATGGCGGAACCGCGGCCGATGTTCAGGACAGTCTCGAAGCCTCGGGCGGCATCCACATATTTCTTGGCATTGTACATCCGCATGGCTTTCTCATAAGCCACTTCTAGGGTGTCGCCGGGACGGATCTGGTTCTTGCTTGCGCAAGCCGACAGGCTGGCGATGAGAACGAGCAGAAGAACGAAGGAGAGATTACGATTCACGATGCATTAACTGATTCAGAAGGGCGATGATTTCATGACGGGCCGGGGACTCCGGAAAATGCGCGAGAAGAGCCAAGGCTTGGTCATACAGCCGACGGATTTCTCCGTTGGCAAGCTCAAAGATACCGTATTGGGCGTAGAGTTCGAGCATCCGTTTCACATCGTCGTCGGTGGCGGATTTTTGCTGAAGAATACCCATCACATAGGCTTGTTCGTCCGCCGCGCAGCGCTCAAGGAGCGCCAAGGTGAGGAAGGTCTTTTTCCCTTCGCGGATGTCGCCGCACACTTTCTTGCCGAATTTCTTGGGATCGGCGATGGCATCCATCAAATCGTCTTGGATCTGGAATGCCAGGCCTGCGTTCAGTCCGACATCCCCGGTGATCCGGATGTCTTCGTCGCTTGCGCCCGCCACCATCGCGCCGAGCTCCATCCCCTTCTGAAGGAGAACGGAGGTTTTCAGCTCGATCATGGTCAGATACTCGTCGAGGGTGACGTCAGTTCGCGATTCGAACTCCATGTCGTAGGCTTGTCCTTCGCAAACTTTCAGGATGCCGTCGAGGAATACGGCGTTCATTGCGGCGAAGGAAGGATGCGCGGCATAGGCGTTCAAGCGGGCGAGGGAGACAGT
The DNA here is from genome assembly GCA_964454075.1 of uncultured Chitinophagales bacterium. Taxonomy (GTDB): domain Bacteria; phylum Bacteroidota; class Rhodothermia; order Balneolales; family HLUCCA01; genus CAMTWZ01. The sequence continues at coordinate 1,542 of CAYVRS010000119.1, read as the reverse complement.
GAAGAGGGCGTCGCCGGAGAGGATGGCGATGCTGGGCGACCATTTCCGGAACACCGTGGGTTGTCCGCGGCGCGTATCGACATTGTCCATGATGTCGTCATGGATCAGCGTGAAATTGTGCAACAGTTCGACGGCGACGCCGGCTTCGACAGCGTCGGTCGCTTGTCCGCCGTTAAGCGCGCAGGCCAGGCAGACCAGCTTCGGACGGATGCGCTTGCCACCGAGGGCGATCGTATAGCGGATAGGGTCGTAAAGAGACGCCGGGCTTTCAGGAAGGTCGAGGTTCGCAAAGCGGGCATCGAGAAGGTCGTTGTAGGTCATTGGCCTAAGATACGCAGATGCGAGGGTTGGCATTCGTTGACGGACGCGACACCGATCAAAAGCATGCGATGCGTGAGTTCACGGGTGAACCGGTCTGCAAACGCATGCAGACCGGCGAGACCCTCGGATTTGACCACCGCAATGATCGGTTGGGCCATGGCGACCATCTCCGCCCCGAGGCAGAGGCATTTGAGCGCATCGTCGGCAGTACGCACACCGCCCGACGCGATGATCCGAAATGCCGGGCTCCGCAATGGCGCCACATCCAACAGGCAATCGACGGTCGGAATGCCCCATTCGTCGAGCGAGTGGTCGCCATCGTCGCGACGCCACGCTTCCACCCTGCTCCAACTCGTTCCCCCCGCTCCGGCCACATCGACCGCGGCCACGCCGGCGTCCATCAGTTTCACGGCCACGTCTCCGGAGATTCCCGCACCGGTTTCTTTCACGATCACCGGGACGTCGGATTCGGACACCAAACGTCGGATACCGGCCAGGATGCCGCGGAACGAACGGTCGCCTTCCGGCTGAACCAGTTCCTGGGTCGAATTGAGATGCACAATCACGGCATCGGCACGGATGGCGTCGATCAGTCGGCGGGTTTTGGTCTCGGTCCAGCCGGACGCCAGTTGGACTCCGCCGATGTTGGCGGCGATGAACGCCGTGGGCGCATGGTCACGGACGACGCTGAAGGAGGCTTCCAGATCCGGATTCTCCAGCATCGCGCGTTGGGAGCCCACTCCCATCGGCAGATTCCTCGATTCGCAGAACTGAGCCAGGGTGGCGTTCACCGGTGTGGCTCCGTCGTAGCCTCCGGTCATCGATGAGATAAACAGCGGCAGGGAGAAGCGTCGGCCGAAAAGCTCCGCGGAGGGATCGATCTCGTCCAGATCCAGCTCGGGCAAGGCATTGTGCTTCAACTCGTAGCGACCGAAACCGGCCGTCTTCATGAAATCGGAGCGACCGGTCACGGTCAGGTTCACATGCTCCAGTTTTCGCTTCCGGATGTCCATTATTTCTTCGCGCGCCAGACTGGGACGAACGAACAGGCTTCGCCATACATGATCCGCTCGGCGTAGGGCAGCAGACGTTGCGTGGCGCCCATGTAGACGCTCTGCGGAAGCTCGATGTCGCTGCAGCCCTTGAGCATGACCCGTTTGCCCTCATACGAGCTCCAATCGATACCGTCCAACAGTTGGTCGAACAGTTGCGCGCAGGCGG
>CAYVRS010000118.1:0-6156 GCA_964454075.1 uncultured Chitinophagales bacterium | reverse complement strand
GGTCGTGGAGCCCTTTGTGGCGGATATCGAGCCCGCCACCGTCCGCCAAAATTGCGGCGATGGTGGCTGCGCCCGCGTGCGCGGCGTCAATGGCGATGGAGAGGTCGGGATTCAAAACAGGTGGTCGGCTGATGTTTTTTCGATACGGAGGCGTTCCTTCGCCACTTCCGTGAGCAGGCGCGAACTCGATTCGCGTTCCGCGGGATCGCTGGCCGCGTCGAAGGTCTCTTTGAACCGCACTTTGAGCCGATCGAGATAATGCAATTTCAGGGCTTTGAGCTCGCCTTTCACCGTGCGCAGCGTGTCGCCGTCGCGCGTGAGCCGTTTCCCCAACTTCTCCTCATGGCGTGCGCTGGGCGTATGCCGCTCCATCGCCATGTCGCTGACGAGGCTTTTCCAACGCTCATCGGTCAGGTACACGTCCAGCGCGATCGGCTGATGCGAGGTGTACCGCTCGATAAGGTCGTCGAAAAGGGTCCGCATCACCTCGTTTTCGAAATGGTCGGCATTCACATGGCTCCCCACGAATTCGATGATCGGATAGCCGTGGGTGATCATCAGCCGGATGAGCTCTTTCTCGTAGCTCGGCGCTGGTGACAGCGACGGATCCTTGCGGCGGACCTGCGGAGCCGAGATCGGCGCGCCAAACCCCGGATCGTCCGGATCGTTCTGATACGGAATGTCGGGCATGGGCGGCTCTTCCCGGCGAGGCGCTTCGATGCGCGGTTTGTACGGACGCTCGGCCGCCGCCACTTTCTTGAGCTCCTTGATCAGCTCGAGGTCGCCGATCTTGGAGACTTCGCTCAGCTTCTGGATGTAGGTCTGCTGGGTGATGGAATCGCGGATCTGGGAAATGCTTTTCAGGATGCGGGAAATGGTGGCGCGACGCACCTGGGGTTCGTCCCACTTCCCTTCCTCTTTGGCGCGGTCGAGCAGGAACTGCATGAAATCTCGCGCGCCCTCTTTGACGATGGCGCGGAACGAGTCCGCACCGAACTGCTTGACGAAACTGTCGGGATCCTCTTTGTCAGGAAGATGGAGGATGCGCACGCTAAGTCCTTCGGCCAGAGCGAGATCCAATCCGCGGTCCATGGCGTTTTGACCGGCGTCGTCCGCATCGTAAATCATTAGGATCTGGTCGGCGTAGCGATGCATCAGGCGGAGCTGATCGGCCGTGAGCGCGGTGCCCGAGGTGGCCACGGCGTTCAGGATGCCGGCCTGATGGAGCTGGAGCACGTCGGTGTAGCCTTCGACCAAGATCACTTCCCTCGCCTTGCGCATCTCCGTTTTCGCCACGTGGATTCCATACAGCGCTTCGCTTTTGTTGTACACCCGGGTCTGCGGCGAATTGATGTACTTCGGCGATTTCTTATCGGCGGTGAGGATGCGTCCCCCGAACCCGGTCACTTTGCCCGCCGGATTGAAAATCGGAAACAGCAGCCGTCCACGGAACGTGTCCCACATCTTCGTTCCGTTCTCATCCTGCTTCACCAGACCCGCTTCGGCCAGGTACTCTCCGGAGACGCCTTCACGTTTCGCGGCCTCAATGAGCGCATCGAACCGATCCGGCGCGTAGCCCAGTCCGTATTTCTTGACCGTCTCGCCGGTGAACCCGCGCTTCTTCAGGTAGGCGCGCGCCGGCTCGGCCTCGGCGGCGTCGACCAGCGTCTTGTAATAGAACATCCCGGCGAACTTGAGCGCGGCGAACGCGCCTTCCGTCAGCAGGGCTTCGTGCGATTGCGCCGCATCTTTCTCAGGCGTGCGCTCAGGGATCGTGATGTGGTACCGGTCGGCCAAGGCCTGCATCGCTTCGGGGAAGGTCAAACCGTCGATCTTCATCAAAAAAGAGAACACATCCCCGCTTTCGCCGCATCCGAAACACTTGAAGATGCCCAGCGACGGATTCACATTGAAGCTGGGCGATTTCTCGTTGTGGAAGGGGCACAACCCTTGCCAATTGGTACCCGCGCGACGCAATTTCACATAGCCGCCCACCACCTCGACGATGTCCGCCGCGGCTTTGATGTCTTCCTTGATGTGGTCGTTGAGCATGGGGTTAAGATACGTAGACCGTGGGACGTAGACCGTAGACCGAGGGACGTTTCAACATTCAACCTTCAACATTCAACATTGTCACCGTATCTTTGGCGCTTAATCTAATTTTCGTACATATGAGCGTTCTTGTTGGCAAACACACCCGTCTGATCGTCCAAGGTTTCACAGGCAAAGAAGGCAGCTTCCATGCCTCGCAGATGATCGAATACGGCACTCCGCTGGTCGGCGGCATCACGCCTGGAAAAGGCGGCACCATGCACCTCGACCGTCCGGTCTTCGATACCGTGGCTGACGCCGTGGCCAAGGAAGGCGCCAACACGTCCATCATTTTCGTGCCGCCTGCCTTCGCCGGCGACGCGGTCGTGGAAGCGGCCCAGGCCGGCATCAAGGTCATCATCTGCATCACGGAAGGGATTCCGGTGCGCGACATGATCATCGCCAAAGAAGTGGTGAAACGCCATGGCGCGACACTCATCGGTCCGAACTGCCCCGGCGTGATCACTCCGGGTGAAGCCAAAGTCGGCATCATGCCCGGCCATATTTTTTCGCGCGGACCTATCGGCCTCATCTCCCGCTCCGGCACCTTGACCTACGAAGCGGTGGACCAGTTGACCAAAGCCGGATTGGGTCAGACCACGGCCATCGGCATCGGCGGCGACCCGGTGATCGGAACCAATCACACAGACGCCGTGAAATTGTTGAACGAAGATCCGGAGACCGAAGCCATCGTGCTGATCGGCGAAATCGGCGGATCGGCTGAGGAAGATGCGGCGGCCTACATCAAAGCGCACGTGAAGAAGCCTGTCGTGGCCTTCATCGCCGGTGTGACAGCGCCTCCTGGACGCCGCATGGGCCATGCCGGCGCCATCATTTCCGGAGGAAAGGGCACTGCTCAGGACAAGCAAGCCGCACTGAAAGAAGCCGGCATCACTGTGGTCGACAGCCCGGCGGTGATCGGCGAGACGATGAGACGTCTGTTGCGCGGTTAAACCACCTCGTCCGGACCCGGCTTCCGTGGCAATGGTCCGCGGTAGCCGAAGAGACGCTGCACCCATGCGATGAGCGCAGGCGATTGCGCTTGGATGTACCACTGATCCGCTGCACGACGTGCGCCGAGTCCGTACGTCGGGTACGGGAAGATCGTATCGGCGATGTTGCGAAGTGTGAGTCCGTTTTTCATGGCCAAGGCATAGATGCCGATGAGGTCTCCGGCGCGCTCTCCCAGAATATCGGCACCGTAAATCTTGCCGCTGCTCCTTTTGGCGTAGATGCGGATGTCGCCCAGGGTGGCTTCCTCCGCGACCGCCCGATCGATTTTCGAATACGGGAAGCGGTATGTGACATAGTCCACCCCTTTCTGCTTCAGCTCGGCTTCCGTGGCGCCCACATGCGCCAATTCGGGCGAGGTGAAGGTGACCCACGGCGTAAGTCCCGGCGTCGTCTTCATGGGGACTTTGAGCAAGGCCGTGAGCGCCGCCACTTTCGCGGTGTGCTCGCTCATGTGGGTGAACGCGAACACGCCGGTCACATCCCCGATCGCGAAAATATGGCGGACGTTGGTGCGGCACGACGCATCGATGCCGATGCCTTTCGGGGTATGCGCCACTCCGGCCGCATCCAGATTCAACGATTCGATGTTCGGGCGGCGGCCCGTGGCGATCAAGAGATGCGAGCCGCAAATCTCGGTGCCGTCCATGAGACGGACGCACGGGCCGCTGGACGGGCCGACACGCTGGTCGACCCTTACAATCCCTACGCCGAGATAGAACTTGATCCCCTGCCCCTCCAGATGCGCCTGCAGTTGGGATGTGAGCGCCTCATGATCCCGTGGCATGATCCGTGTCGCCATGTCGATGACGCTTACCTCCGCGCCCAGATTCCGGAAGGCCTGCGCCATTTCGATACCGATGGGTCCGGCGCCAATAATGACCAGATGCTGTGGCGTTTCGGTGAGTTCGAAGAGAGTTTCGTTGGTGAGAACGGGCAAGGACTCCAGACCGGTGATCTGCGGAACCGCGGCCCGGCCTCCCGTCGCGATGATGACCTTCTTCCCGGTGATGACCCTTTCCCCGCTGTCCGACACGATCCGGACCGTGTGCTTGTCGATGAACGAGGCCTTCCCGAACGCCACCTCCACCCCCATACGCTCAAAAATCTCAGGGCGGTCGGCATCGTGATACACCTCCTCACGGATTTGACGCATTTTTTCAAACGGGTCGACACGTAGGTCGACCCCTTCTTTTTGCTGCGACAGATGCAGAAGTGCCTTGCTCGGGATGCATCCGGTCCACGTGCAATCGCCGCCGAGGCGGTGCGCTTCGATCATGATGGTTTTCGCACCGAGGGAGGCGCCGATGCCGGAGGAGGTGAGTCCGGCCGCGCCGCCGCCGATCACGATGAGGTCGTACTCAAGCAAGGCGTCGCGTTTGGAGCGGATATTCATCGCCAAAGCCCACATCCCATACAGAATCAACGCACCGATCACGCCATACACCCAGCCCGGAACGCCCTTGCCCACCGCGATCACATACAGGTACGAGCTGATGGTGACCACGCCCGTGAACAGCACAGGCACCGTGATCGGGAGTTTCTTGCGGAGGTTCCGGACGATCCAGGCCACGCCCACCCAGAACACGGGAATCGCGCCGATGTAGATCGAGGCGAAAACAACGAGGTTTACGCCGTAGGAATCGGCTATGGCGGAGATGGACGCGAGCCAGTCGCTCATGCGAGTTCGACCAAGATCTGTTCAGCCAGGCTCGCGGGAACCAGCAGACGGGAGCCACCCGATTCGATCCGAACCGCATCCTTCTTGACTTCGAGGATGGTCAGTGTGGCCCCGATCACCAGATCCAGTTTGGAGAGCAGCGCGAGGGCGTCGGTGTCTTGGGTGCGCACACGTCGGATGACGGCGGCCACACCGGCGGAGAGCGTCATCACTGGCACGAGAACCGGCGAATCCGGAAACGTAAGGTCCAGGTTCGGGATCGGGTCGCCGTGCGGATCATGCGTGGGATGCCCGAGTTTCTCGGCGATGCGTGCTTCGAACTTCTCGCTGATGTGGTGCTCCAGCTTTTCGGCCTCCTCGTGGATCTCATCCCAGGAATATCCGAGAACTTCTGACAGGTAAAGCTCCAGAAGTCGATGGTGGCGAAGGATTTCCACAGCGACTTTCGTCCCCGACTCGGTCAAGGTCACGCCGTAATACGGCTTGTGTTCGAGCAGATGCAGCTCCGCCAGTTTCTTGACCATGCCGGTGACCGAGGCGGGCTTCACGCGGAGATGGTCGGCGATGAGCTGGGTGGTCACCGTGCCATGCCTCTCCCCCAACTGGTAGATGTGCTTGAGGTAGTCTTCCTGCGATTCGCTGAGCTTCATTTCGGGACACGGATGTGTTCGACCATGGCTTGGATATGGGGTTCAGGCGCCGGAGTCTTGCGAGAGATGAGCACGGCCACAGCCACATTCACCAGCATGCCCACGGTTCCGATGCCTTCCGGCGAAATGCCGAACCACCATCCATCGGGATTGTTCGTTTCCGGCGAAAGATACGTGAACCAGGCGATGTAGCCCGCGGTGAACACGACGCCGGCGATCATGCCGCTGATGGCGCCTTCGGCGTTCATGCGCTTGGAGAAGATGCCCATCACGATGGCCGGAAAGAAACTAGCGGCTGCCAGTCCGAAGGCGAAGGCGACGGTCTGAGCCACGAACCCGGGCGGATTCACCCCGAAGTACCCGGCCAGGATCACCGCGCCACCAGCGGCGATGCGGGCGATCTGGAGTTCTTTCTTGTCGCTGATGCGTGGATTGATCACGCCTTTGACCAGATCGTGCGAGACCGATGTCGAAATGACCAGGAGTAATCCTGCCGCGGTGGACAGTGCCGCCGCCAAGCCGCCCGCGGCGATCAGGCCGACCACCCAAGCCGGGAGATCCGCGATTTCCGGGTTGGCCAGCACCATGATGTCGCGGTCGATGCTCAGTTCGTTGGTCTCTTTGGAACCGGTGTACTGCACCACGCCGTCCGCGTTTTTGTCATCGAATTTGATGAGTCCGGTCTTTTCCCAATTCGAAAACCAACCCGGAGCCTCGCTGTAG
>CAYVRS010000117.1:0-6261 GCA_964454075.1 uncultured Chitinophagales bacterium | reverse complement strand
ATCATATAAGGTATAGAGCGACTCTTGAAGTTCGACGAGTCGGAAATCCACCGGTGCTTTTTTTCGGAATTCGATCAACACCCGGCTGCTGCCTTCGCTGGTGGTTGACCGCACTTGCGACACATCCCGCAACCGATACGCGATGGCTTCGACCCGGCGTGTGACGCTCATTTCCATCACTTCGGGCGCGGTGCTTCCCCAACTGTGACTCACGGTGACCGAGGGCAGGGTGATGTCGGGCGTCAGCTCCACCGGCAATCGCGACCAGCTGAGCAGGCCGATCACGGCCAGCATCAGAAACAGAAGCGACAGGGTGTAGCGACGCGCGAAGATCATCGGACGCGCACGTCGACGTTTTGCTGATGGGAGATGGCGAAGTGCCGGTCAATGGCCAAGGTGTCGCCGGGTTGGAAGACGTCTTCCTTCAGGAGCACATAGTCGGAGGTGATTACCACCGGCTCCACATAGATCCACTCGACCATGGTGCCGCGCAGGCGGAAGACCAGTTGACGGTTGTCGCGTTCCAGCAAGGCTGCGCGTGGCGCACGAATGCGACCGTTGTATGTGTCTAGGCGAATATGTCCGGAAACGGTCATTCCCGGGCGCAAGGTTCGGTTCGGATTGGCCACATCCACCACGATCTGACCGGTTTTGCGCTCAGCGTCAATGCGCGGCGAAATGGCGGAGAGTCGGCCGGTGTGGCGGGTTCCGTCCGGACTCCGGATCTCCACCGCCGTTCCCACCCGCAAGGAATTCACTTCCGATTCGAGCACATCCAGGCGCACTTGCACGGTCGACCTATCCGACAGTTTCCCCAACTCCGTCCCGCTTTGCAGGTACGCACCTGGCGCGAGATTCTGGGTGGACGACAAATCCCCCGAAAACGGCGCGATGAGCGTCGTATAGCTGAGTTCGAGCAGGGCGCGGTCGCGGGCGATGCGCGCCGCGGTGTATCCGGTCTGCTGTTTGAGCAGATCTTCGTTGAAGTCCTGCGATGCGGCTCCTTGCTGGCGCAGCCTCGATTCGATGCGGTAGGTCTGCTCGGCGATGCGGAACGCGTGCGAGGTTTCATCGGTGCGAAGGCGCCATTCCTCGTCTTGCAGGGTGAGGAGGGTGTCGCCGCGCGTCACCCGTTGTCCTTCTCGGATGCGGATGGAACGGATGAACCCGCTCACGCGGGATGTGAGCACCACATCGCGCCGGGCTTTCACGACGCCTTGGCTTTCCAGAACCGTGTGCACGGGTTCGGAATCGGAGACGGAGAAGATGACGACGGGGAGAACCTCGCTAGAGGTCGTGGCAGGTTTCCGGTTGGATTCGCTGTTTGTGCACGATGCGATGCTCAGGAGAATGATCAATTTTAAATGATCAATGTTAAATGGGGAGGTCGGGCTCATTGAGGGGCTTCTCCTGAGGTTTTGACGATCTTGGTCAAGATCTTGATGAGTTCGGTGGATTCGTCAATCATCGAACCCAGCTCATCTTCTAGCATGGAGGTGGCCTGAATCAGTCGAAGCCAATACCTCGTTTCCCTGCATTCGCGGCAGGCAACACTCATCCGGTAGGCGAAGTCGCGTTTGGTGGAAGCGGCAATGGCCTCCTCGATGTTTGCGCCAACGCTGGTCCCTGATTTAAGAAGCTGTTTCGAAATCACGAATTCCTTTCGAGAACCGAGTTGCCTGCTTACGGTCACGATTTGAATAGCGAACGCGAAACTGCGATCGAGCAATGGGTTGTTTTTCATTAAGATGGGGGTCTGGCTTCCGCTATCCATGAAGCTATGTGTCAGGTCATATGATGTTCAATCTTGATTGTCATTGATCATTCCGAAATCCGTTCAGGCACCCACATTTAAAATTGTTCATTTAAAATTTTCTCGAAACCGAGTAAATGACTCGAAACACCGTCGGTATCACATACAGCGTCAGAACCGTCGACGTCACCAATCCCCCGATAAGAGCCAAGCCCATCGCCGCGCGGGTTTCGAAGCCTTCGCCGAAGGGGAGGACCATCGGCAGCAGGCCGAGGATGGTGGTGGCGGAGGTCATCACGACGGGACGAAACCGATGTCGGCTCGCCATCCGGATGGCCATGTCCACATCGCCCGTATCGGCCAAATAACGCCGCATGAAATCGACTTTGAGGATGGCGTCGTTCACCGCGATTCCGGTGAGAATGAGGATGCCCATGAACGACATGACGTTGAGTCCGGCACCGCCGATCCACAGAAACACCAAGGCCCCCACCCAGGCGAAGGGCACGGAGAGCAGGATCATGAGCGGCATTCCGAGGCTTTCGTACTGGATGGCCAAGATCAGGTACATGAGAATCAAGCTGATGCCGATGAGCACCGACATATCGTTGAGCAGCGATTCGACGTTCAAGATGGAGCCCGCCAGGCGCACCTGCGTGCCGGTTCGCACCGAAGTTTCGGTGGCGAGTTCGCGCAGGCGTCCGACGTTGTTCCACGCTTCGCCGATGCCGTAGGGTGTCGTGAAGGTGAGCACCGGGGCCTGACCCGAGCGCTCCAGCTGCGCCGGTTCCTGTTCGATGCGGATGTCGGCCAGCTCGGAGAGCGGAATGCGGCGAGCGTCGACCGGAATGCGCACCGAGCTCGGATCGAACTCGGCGTTCGTGCCGGTGTACAGCCGCAGCGCCACGGGTTCGTCGTCGCGCTGCCATTCGGTGACGCGGTTGCCCTGCGCCAAGCTCTCGAGGGTGCGGATCACGGCTTGGTCCTGAACGCCATAACGCAACAGCATGTCGGATCGGAGCTGGATGCGGTAAATCGACCGCCGCTCGGGGTAGCGCTCGGCGAGTCCGGGGATCTGCGACATCATGGTGGCGGCAACGGCGTCGCTTTGGCCACGGTCTTCGCCCACCACACGAAGCATGAGCGGGGGTTCGGCGCCGCCAAGGAGTTCGGCAAAGACGTCATCCCCACCTACGACATCGATTCCCCAGTCGGGATGCTCGCTCCGCAAGGCAGACACGGCCTCCATCACGCGGTCGGCATCGCCCGGACCTTGCAAGGGTACATCCATCCGAAACACGGAGAGCGCTTCGTCGGCGATGCGGGATAAGTTGGTATGATCGGTGTATCCGCCGAGGATGAGGGTGCCCGGACGGTTCACTTGTTGATTCATGCGGATAGCCGCATATCTCGTTGCGCTGAGCGAGGTGTTCGGAGGCAAGCTCACGCGGAGCTCCATCCGGTCCGGTTCGGCAAGCGGAAGGAGGGATTTGGGAAGGGCGATCCACAGGAGGATCGATCCGCCGATCAAGGCGATGAACCCTGCGCCGACCCACATCGGATGCCGCAAGACGCGCTGCACCGAGGCTTCGTAGCGTTCGGTGAGTCGGTCGAACCCGGTATGTGCGAAGGTGATGGGTTTGGGTCGGGCGTACGTCACCAGCACCGGAAGCACGAACAAGGCCACCAGTAGCGAGGCCAACAACGAGACCGACAGTGTGAAAGCCTGGTCTCGGAACAAGGCTCCTTCGAAGCCGCTGAGAAAGAGCAACGGAGCGAAGACGGAAAGGGTGGTGAGGGTGGAGGCCGTGGCGGCCAACGCGATCTCTTTGGTGCCGATGGCTGCCGCTTCGGAAATGGACCGTCCGTCGCGGGTTCGGTTGATGTTTTCGAGCACCACGATGGCGTTGTCGACGAGCAGGCCGATGCCGAGGGTGAGTCCGCTCAGTGAGACGATATTCAGGTTCACATCGAACAGGAACATCATGAAGAAGGTGATGCCGATGGAGACCGGTATCGATATGCCGATGGTGAACGGCAGACGCGGATCGCGCAGGAACAGGAACAGCACCACGAACGACAACACCGCCCCGATGGCCAAGGTCTGAAGCAGGTTCTTGATGAGCACATCGATGAAGGAGGCCGATTCGGAGAGCACTTGGACCTGAATTCCGGGAAACGCGGCGTGGACGTCGTCGAGCACGGGCATCACATCCCGAACCACTCGCACGGTGTTGCTTCCGACCTCTTTTTTGACGAGAAGGGTGAGGATGGGGCGGCCGTCGAGCAGGGCGAACGACAGGGGGTCGGCTTCGGCGAGGGTCACATCCGCCAAGTCGCGGACCCTCAGCAAGGTCTCTCCGGTGCGAACGAGGGGGATGTCGCGGATGTCATCGAGGCTTCCGATGCGGCTTTGGATCTGCACGGAATACCGGTACCAGCCGTCGCGCAGTTCTCCGGCCGGGGTGAAGCGGTTGGCTTCGGTGAGGGCGTTGCGCACGTGGTCGAGCGAGAGTCCGAATCGGTCGAGTTTCCCGCTGTCGAAACGGATGTGGACTTCAGGCTGAACCGCGCCCACGATCAGGGCTTGAGCGACGCCGTCGAGCTGTTCGAGCCGACGCGAAAGCACTTGCTCGGCCCAGCGTTTGAGCTCGAACGCATCGCCTCCGGCATCAGTGATGCCCAGGACCATGACGGGTTCGTCGGACGGATTGGCGTACAGCAATTGCGGGCGACCGGCTTGCTGCGGAAGCATGGGGCGCGCACGTTCCAACTTCTCGCGGGTGTTGAGGAACGCGATGTTCATGTCGGTGCCCCAAGCGAACGTGATGGAGAGGATGCTTTGTCCAGGACGCGCCAGGCTGTGGATGTTCTCGACGCCGGGGACGGTGCTGATCAGCGCTTCTAGCGGTTCATTGATGCGATGTTCCACCTCGCGCGGAGAGGTTCCGAGCCAGTCGGTCTGCACGAGCAAGGTCGGCGTGTCGAACTGCGGAAGCAGGTCGACCGACAACTCACGCAAAGCCAATGCTCCGAAGAGGAATGTGGCCAGGATGAGCACCAGCGCGGTCACGGGACGGTTCAACAGGAGCATAGGGGTTGGGGGATTCCCGGAGTTTATGCTCAAATCCGTCGTTGAAAAAGACTTTCCGTCCGTATTTCAGTGTGAAATCTGTGCAACCCTAAAGTCAGCACGTGCAAAATCAAATCCGCACGTGTAACTTCCCTCATGAAAAAGAAACTGACCTTGGTGATTGACGATGAGGTGACCTCCCGTGCGAAGCGCCTGGCTCAAGCCGAAGGAACCTCCGTGTCTGAACTCGTGGAAGCCTATCTGAAGGAACGGACCGCCGGCATGGAACGTCCATGGGTCCCTGAACCCGGAAGCTGGATTGAAAACATCATCGGAGTGATGCCGCCATTTCCGGACGGGGAAGAGGATTACAAGGTCGTTTTAAAGAAGATTTTGATGAAAAAACATGCCTGAACGAATCCTCTTCGATCTGAATGTGATGTTGGATGTCCTGTTGGAACGGGCACCGCATGTGGTCGATTCCGCTCCACTGGTGCACAGAGTTGCCAAAGGCGAGTTCGAGGGGGTGCTCTCAGGGGCTTCCATCGATACGATGGCCTATCTGATGTCGGAGGTTCACACACCGGCGCGCATTAACGGCATCATCCGTTTCGTCCGGTTGAAATTCGACATCGCACCCGTCACCCAAAGCATCATCGATGAAGCCCTTGCTGCCGATTGGGATGATCTCGAAGATGCCATCGTCTATTATTCCGGCATTGCCGCCGGATGCACCACATTGGTTACCCGAAACTTGAAGGATTTCAGGAAAGGGAAAGACACGAACATGGTGGTCTGCACGCCAAGAGAATTCAGATCACCCTGATCCGCCGCCCCACCGTCTCCACGCAGGCGTCTTCTTTCAGATCATGGATGGCGCGGATGAGCGTCTCCATGGCGGTTCCGACCATCGACGCGAGGTCTTCGCGCGTGAGTTCAATGTCGATCAGGCCCGCTTCACCGTCCACATCCCCGTAGGTGTCGCGCAGCAGTCGGAGGGTGTCCATGAGTCGCTCCTTGACCGGTTTCTGGGCGAAATCCAACAAGCGGTCTTCGGCGTCTTTGAGGTCCTGCCCGAGCTGACGCAGCATGAGCAGGGCCAGGCCGCCGCTGCGGTCGAGCATGGCGTGGATTTCCGAGATCGGGATGAGCACCACCTTGCAGGGTTCGAGGGCGGTGGCGGATGGAGGGTTTTCGGCGTACCTTGCCAAGATAACCACCGATTGTGAAGACCACCACCTCCCGAGCGTACCTGGCGCTGGCCATTGTCAGTTTTTTCTGGGGAACCACGTACCTGGCCTCGGCCATCGCGGTGAAATCGGTGCATGGATTTTTCCTGGCCGGTGTGCGCCAGACCTTGGCCGGGGGCATCCTGGCGGGGTATTTCCTGCTTCGCGGACATCCGTTCCCGAAAGGTCAGGAGCTGGTGCGGCTG
>CAYVRS010000116.1:3732-6303 GCA_964454075.1 uncultured Chitinophagales bacterium | reverse complement strand
AGACCATACTCGGAGAGCGGGGCGTGACGTTATCAGGGGGTCAAAAACAACGCACGACCATCGCCAGAGCCATTATCCGTAAACCACGTCTGTTATTGCTTGACGACGCCCTCAGTGCCGTCGATACCAAAACCGAGGATGCCATCATCCGGCACCTCCAGTCCAAGTCGGAACACCGAACCATTTTCAACATCAGCCACCGCATTTCAAGCATTAAGAAAGCCGATCGAATCTATGTGTTGCAGGATGGGGCCATCGCCGAGGCGGGCACCCATGCCGAACTGCTCAAATCCAATGGTCCTTACGCGTCGATGTACCACAAACAACTGCTCGAACAAGAACTAGAAAACCTGTAAACAAGTCCATCCAAAGCCGGTTACTGCCTCTCTGACAGCGGGCCAGTCCGGATCCAAACCCAACACGAAGTAGGAGTATTTCTCATGATCATCATGCCTTTGGGCGTAGGTTCAGCCACACCGACCGCCGACCGACACCTCGCTTCCGTCGCCATGTGGCGCGAAGGCCGCATCTTCCTCTTTGATTGCGGAGAGAACTGCCAGATGCGAATGCTTCAGGCCGGAATGAAACGGTCGAAGATCGATTACATTTTCATCAGCCACCTCGACGGAGACCATTTCTTCGGCCTGCCCGGCCTCATCACCACGATGCAACTTCAGCGCCGCGAGAAGCCCCTTCACATCGTCTCGCCGGAAGGCATCCAGAAATTCCTCGACGCCGCCATCGACGCCGTCAAACTCGAGTTGTGCTTCGACATCGTGTATCATGAGATTCCGATCGGCACAGAGCATACTGTGGTCGCTGAAGAAACGGATTTCACCGTTGAAGCCCGTAAGCTTGAGCATTCGACCTATTGCGTGGGTTACCGCTTTCAGGAGCGCGACAAACCGGGCAAGGTGAACGCGGAATTAGCCACGTCGCTCGGCATCACGGAAGACCAGCAATTCAAGGATCTGAAAAACGGTTTGGATGTGACCCTGGCGGACGGATCCGTGGTCAAATCGGACGATATCGTCGGTGAGACCATTCGTGGAACAGTGTTCGCCTATGTGACCGACACCCAGTTCTGCGAAAATGCCGTAAAACTCGCTGACCACGCCTCCATCCTGTACCACGAAGCCACATTCGGCCAGAATCTGAAAGACAAGGCTGACGAAACGGGTCATTCGACCGCGCAAGAAGCCGCCATAGTGGCGAAAACCGCGAATGCGCAGCGGCTTGTGATCGGTCACTTCTCCGCGAGATACACCAATCCGTTTGTGCTGCTTAAGGAAGCCAAAGCCGTGTTCGACGATACGTGGATCGCGACCGAACTCCGCCCGATCATGACCGATCCGGAGCAGGAGAGAGGCATCTTCCAACCGCCGATGCAGCAACGCGATTCGTCCCATCAAGGCTTCCGTGGCGGATTCCAGCAACACCGTCCGTACCAAAGCAACCGTGGCGGTTCCGGCGGAGGATACCAGCAGCGTCGTCATTATGGCGACCGACCACAGCGTTCGTACAACGACCGCGGAGGGGATCGCGGCTTCGACCGTCCGCAACGTCCGTACAACGACCGCGGTCCGGATCGTGGCTTCGACCGTCCGCAGCGTCCGTACAACGACCGCGGTCCGGATCGCGGGTATGACCGTCCGCAACGTCCGTACAGCGACCGTGGTCAGGATCGCGGGTTCGACCGTCCGCAACGTCCATACAACGACCGTGGACAAGATCGTGGCTTCGACCGTCCGCAACGTCCGTACAACGACCGAGGACCAGATCGGAATTTCGACCGCCCTGCACCGCGTCCGTTCAATCCGGATCGCAACTTCGACCGCCCGCAACGTCCGATCAACGACCGTGGAGGCGATCGACCCGCGCCGCGTCGTGATTTCCGCGACGACCGTCCGGAACCACGCCGTGATTATCGTGATACGCCACCGGACAACCGCCCGCAGCATCCATCTTCGAACATGCCGATCACGCCGCGAAATCCGTTCGATGAGTTCGACCGATTCTAAGGAAAAAAAAGCCGTCGATTCAGCTCTGATTCGACGGCTTTATACCTTCCTTCGGCCCTATCGGGCGTACATCCTCCTGGCCCTGACGCTGACCCTCTTTGTCGCTTGGCTCGGGCCATTGCGTCCTTACATCACCCAGATCGCCGTCGACGATCACATTGCGAAAGGCGATCTGGACGGTCTTTGGAAACTCATCGGTCTATTCACCTTGGTGCTCTTCGGTGAGTTCTTCCTTCTGGTCTTCACCACTTATCTCACCCGCTGGATCGGCCAGGGAGCCCTGTTCAACCTGCGGACCTCGGTATTCAACCACATCCAGCATCTGCACGTGCAGTATTTCGACCGGAATCCGATTGGTCGGCTGATCACGCGGTCCACCAGCGATATCGAAGTGCTGAGCGACCTTCTCTCGAATGGCGTCGTGAACATGATCGGCGACCTACTGCGCATCGTGTTCATCATGTACTTCATGTTCGCCTTGGATTGGGAACTTGCGTTGGTGTCGCTCACCACGCTGCCGGTGCTTTTTTATGCGACAGTGATCTTCAAG
>CAYVRS010000116.1:0-3689 GCA_964454075.1 uncultured Chitinophagales bacterium | reverse complement strand
ATTCCTTTGTTCAGGAACATATCAACGGCCTGGCTGTGGTCCAGCTCTTCGGACAGGAAGCCCGTGAGGCGAAACGCTTCGATGCGATCAACGCCGAGCATCGGAACGTGCACATCGACACGATCTTCTACTTCGCCCTGTACTATCCGGTGGTGGAAGTGCTCTCCAGCATCGCGATGGCTTTGGTGATCTGGTACGGGGGCGTCCAATATCTGTCGGATGCGGTCACATTCGGCGTGCTGGTGGCCTTCATCCAGTATGTGCGCCAGTTCTTCCAGCCGATCCGCGATTTGTCGGACCAGTTCAACACCATGCAGAGCGCATTGGCCTCATCTGAACGCATTTTCAGTGTCTTGGATACCGAAGCCGCCATCAAGGATCCGGAAACGCCGACTTCCCTTGACAACGTGGACGGACGTATCGAGTTCCGGAACGTCGAGTTCCGCTACTCGGAGAACGAGCCCGTGCTCCGTGGCATCTCCTTCACCGCCGAACCGGGGCAGATGGTGGCGATCGTCGGGGCCACCGGTGCGGGAAAATCCACCATCATCAACCTCGTGACCCGGTTTTACGACATCCAGGCCGGTGAGATCCTCCTTGATGGGGTCGATATCCGTTCGCTGCGCCTGAAAGACCTCCGCAGCCAGTTCGGGCTTGTGCTTCAGGACAATGCCCTGTTTTCCGGAAGCATCCTTGAGAACATCACCTTGGGAAATCCCGCCATCCGGCGGGAGGATGTGCTCAAGGCCTGCGCGCTGATCGAAGCGGACGCCTTCATTGAGCGCTTGCCGGGCGGACTCGATTTCGTGCTTCAGGAACGCGGCGGCTCCTTGTCGATGGGGCAGAAGCAGTTGATCTGCTTCCTACGGGCGATGGTCTACGATCCGAAAATCCTCGTGCTGGATGAAGCCACATCCAGCATCGATTCCGAAACCGAGTCTCTCGTCACCCAGTCGCTGAACTCGCTCATGCGCGGCCGCACCTCCATCGTGATCGCCCACCGCCTGTCCACCATTCAGCATGCCGACAAGATCCTGGTGATGCACAAAGGCGAAATCCGCGAGACCGGAACCCATGCCGAACTCATCCAGAAAGAGGACGGCATCTACCGCCGGCTGTACGAACTCCAATACCGGGATCAGGTCGCATGAGCCGGCTCATCGGGTTGCTGATCCTCCTTGCGGCCTGCTCGGGTCCCCAAATCGATGAAGAAGCCGAAATCGACGATCGCCAAGGCGTTGCCGCGGAAGCGTTTTCGCTCAACGGACAGCCCCTGATGCGTCCCACGCTGGATCCGCAGACGGACTCCATCTACACCGCCCAATGGCTGGAAGCGGCCCAAGCCTATGAATCGAATCCTCAGGATGTCGAGGCACTGATCTGGCTCGGACGTCGCACGGCGTACCTCTGGCGCTATCAGGATGCGGTCGGCATCTTCTCCAACGGCATCCGCGACTTCCCTGACGACGCCCGACTATACCGGCATCGAGGCCACCGGTACCTGACGTTGCGTCAGTTCGATGCCGCGATTGCGGACCTGACCAAAGCCTCCCAGCTCATCCAAGGACGACCTGACCAGATCGAACCTGACGGACAGCCCAACGCGGCCAACATTCCCGTGAGCACACTCGGATTCAACATCTGGTACCATCTCGGCCTGGCTCATTTTTTCAAAGGGGATTGGGATGCCGCCGCGGCCGCGTTCACCCGATGCCTTGAGTTCAGCGCCAATGACGACGCCAAGGTGAGCACCTTCGATTGGCTGTTCATGTCGCTTCGCCGTGCCGGCCGCGAAACCGAGGCGGATGCCCTGCTTGCGAAGGTCCGACCCGACATGACCATCCACGAAAGCTTCGCCTACCACCGCCGCCTTCTGATGTATAAGGGACTCATCGATCCGGAAACGCTCCTGGACGAAACCGAGGCCAATCCGCTCGAATGGATCACCCAAGGGTATGGCCTGGCGTTCTGGATGCTGGAGAATGGCGATTCCGCCAAAGCCGACTCCCTTCTGAACAACGTCATTTCCACCGGATACTGGGCCGCTTTCGGGTTCATCGCCGCCGAAGCGGACCTGAATCGCCGTATATTCTGACCCATGCATACCTATACCACCGAATTCACCGAAGAACTCTTCCAACGCCTCGATGCGTTGAGGAGGTATCTTTGACTACGACAAACGACTTCTCCGCATCGCCGAACTCGAACTCCAGGCCTCAGATCCCGATCTGTGGAACAAGCCGGAGAACGCCCAGAAAACCCTGAAAGAACTCAACACCGAAAAGGATTGGGTCAAAGGGTGGGACGAGCTCGACAAGCATCGACAGAACTATCTGTTTTATAAAGAGATGGAAGCGGAAGGTGAATCTGTGGAGGCCGAGGCCGAATCGGAAATCACCGCCCTCCTCAAAGGTATCGAAGACCTTGAGCTGAAGAACATGCTCGGCGAGGAGGACGATCATCGTGACGCGCTCCTGACCATCAATTCAGGCGCAGGCGGAACGGAAAGCCAGGATTGGGCCCAGATGCTCTTCCGCATGTATACCCGCTGGGCCGAACGCAAAGGCTACGACATTGAAACGGTCGAACTCCAGTACGGGGAAGTGGCCGGCATCAAAGGCGCGAGCATCGAAGTGAAAGGACCCTTGGCGTTCGGTTTTTTGAAAGCGGAGAACGGCGTCCATCGCCTGGTCCGTATTTCACCGTTCGATTCGAATGCGCGTCGACACACTTCGTTCTGTTCCGTATTCGTCGTTCCGATCATCGACGACAACATCAAGCTCGACCTCAATCCCGACGACATCGAACTGCAGCGCTTCCACGCTGGTGGAAAAGGTGGTCAGAACGTCAACAAGGTGGAAACCGGAGTCCGTCTGATCTGGACCGGAAAACTGTCGAACGGTCAGTTGCCCGAAGGTGGACGGGTGGTCGCCGAGTGTCAGCAGGAACGGTCCCAGCTCCAGAACCGTGAAAAAGCCATGGTCCTGCTCAAATCCCGCATCTACAACCTGGAGAAAGAGATCCGGGAAGCGGCCAAAGCCAAATTGGAAGGAACCAAGCTCAAAAACGAGTGGGGTTCGCAGATCCGAAGCTATGTGTTCGATGACCGTCGTGTGAAAGACCACCGCACCCTGCACGAAACTTCCGATGTGGATGGTGTGATGGATGGCGACCTCGACGAGTTCATCAAAGCGTATCTGATGCTGCCATGAGCCTACGGTTCGACTACCTGGTGATCGGGAGCGGCTCTGCCGGACTCAATTTCGCACTTCAGGTGGCTGAACATGGAACAGTGGGCATCATCACCAAGAAGAACCGGGCGGAGTCCAACACGAACTACGCCCAAGGCGGCATCGCCTCGGTGATCGATGCCGCGGACAGTTTCGAAAACCACGTCAAGGACACGCTCATCGCCGGCGCTGGCCTGTGCAAACGGGATGCAGTGGAACTGATTGTGCGTGAAGGTCCCGCCGTGGTGCGCGAGTTGATGGAGATGGGCGCCGAATTCACGGCCAAGAACGGCTCTTTGGATCTGGGCAGGGAAGGAGGTCACTCGCATAACCGCATCGTGCATGCGGCCGACATGACCGGCAGGGAGATCGAACGTGTGCTGCTGCAACAGGTCGGATCGCATCCGAACATCACCATCCTGGAGCATGTGTTCGCAATGGAGCTGATCACGGAGCACC
>CAYVRS010000115.1:2812-6320 GCA_964454075.1 uncultured Chitinophagales bacterium | reverse complement strand
ATCCACCATGTCGGTGTCTTCATCCATGATGACCATGCCGGCGGTGCCGAGCATCGATCCTGCGGTGCGGAGGGAGTCGGAATCCATTGTCACACCGGTGATCTGGTCGGCGCGGAGCGGCGGGGTCGACGAGCCACCCGGAATCACCGCTTTGAGTTTCTTGCCGTTCCGGATGCCGCCGCAGACCTCATAGATTAGGGTTTCGATCGACATACCGGATGGAAATTCATACACGCCGGGTTTGTTGACGTGTCCGGAAATGCCATAGAGCAGCGGACCCGGGTGGTTTTTCGAACCGATCGCAGCGTACGCTTCCGCGCCGATGCGCAGGATGAGCGGGACATTCGCCAACGACTCGATATTATTGATGGTGGTTGGACGCCCCCACAGGCCTTTCTGAGCGGGGAAAGGAGGTTTCACGCGCGGGTAGCCTCGTTTGCCTTCCAACGACTCCATGAGCGACGACTCCTCGCCGCAGATATAGGCGCCTGCGCCGGAGTGAACGAACATCTCCGTGCTGAAGCCGCTGCCTTTGATGTTCTTGCCGATGTAACCGGCTTTGTAGGCGTCGTCGATGGCTTTCTCCATCATGCGGATCCAGCTGCGGTATTCGCCACGGATGTACACGTATACCGCGTCGATCCGCATGGCATAGGCCGCAATCAGCGCGCCTTCGATGAAGGAATGCGGATTGAATTCGAAGATCGTCCGGTCTTTGAAGGTGCCGGGTTCCGACTCGTCGCCATTGGCCGCCAGATACCGCGGACCGCCGTCCGGCTTCGGCATGAACGACCATTTGAGTCCGGTGTTGAACCCTGCGCCACCGCGTCCGCGGAGACCCGAGTTTTTCACGATGGTGGTCACCGCTTCCGGGGAGAACTCGGTCTGGTTCTTCAGGATCTTGGTCAGTTGCCCATATCCGCCGTTCATTTCATAGACCTCGATCTTGTGGAGGT
The DNA here is from genome assembly GCA_964454075.1 of uncultured Chitinophagales bacterium. Lineage (GTDB taxonomy): Bacteria > Bacteroidota > Rhodothermia > Balneolales > HLUCCA01 > CAMTWZ01. The sequence continues at coordinate 5,364 of CAYVRS010000115.1, read as the reverse complement.
CCGGAATGTTCGGAATGAGCTGCGGTTGATAGGATTTCCAGTCGACACTCATGGGCGGTTCTGCACTAAGGGGACGGGTTCGAACTCGGGAAGCACATCGTTCTTGAGGGAATCGATCACCGTGTCCAGTTTCTCTTTCGTCAGGTGGTTCACGAACACATCGTTCGTGATCTGCATCATCGGCGCGTAGCCGCAGGCGCCGAGGCACTCGACCCCTTTGACCGTGAATTTGCCGTCGGGTGTCGTTTCACCGTCTTTGATGCCGAGTTTCTCTTCGAGGTAGTTCAGCATCTCGACACCGCCGCCGATGTGGCAGCTCAGGCAGGTGCACACATCCAGCACGTACTTGCCTTGCTTTTCCTTGAAGTACTGGGTGTAGAACGTGGCCACACCATGCACGTGGGATTCGGGAAGGTCGAGCGTGGCGGCCACGAGGCGCTGCACATCGGCATCCACATGGCCGAATTTGTCTTGGGCCATCCAGAGCACCGGCATCACGGCCGATTGATGGTGCGGGTATTTCGCCTTGATGCGGTCGATCTCGGCGAGTTCCTCTTTGTTGAAAGCGTACATGTTCATGGTTATTTGTCGGCCTCACCCATCACCGGATCCACACCGCCGATCACGACCACCGTGTCGGCCAGCATGCATCCGTCCAACATGTGTTCCAGACCTTGGAGGTTGGAGAAGGAAGGGGATTTGATTTTCAGTCTCCAGGGATGGCCCGTGCCATCGCTCTGGATGTAATAGCCCAATTCGCCTTTCGGCGCTTCGATGGCATGGTAGATCTCTTTGCCGGCGGGAGGACAAACCCCCGTATCCGTCATCATGAAATCGTGGATCAGGCCTTCCATCGAGTAATAGACCTCGTCTTTCGACGGGTAGGATTTCTTGGCGTTGTCGATGCGCACCTTGCCTGGCTTCATCTTCTCGAAGCACTGGTTGATGATGCGGATCGACTGCGACATCTCTTCCATGCGCACAAAGTAGCGGGCCAGGTTGTCACCCTCGAGGCGCGTCGGCACATCGAACTCGACCTGGTCGTATTTCAGATAAGGCTGGAATTTGCGGATGTCGTAGGCGATGCCTGTGGCACGGATGTTCGCGCCGGACATGCCCAAATCAATGGCCTTCTCATAGGTGATGGAGCCCACACCCATGTTCCGGTCGAGGAAGATGCGGTTCTTGTTGAGGAAGGTGTTCCACTCGCGCAACTCGTTCGGGAATTCGGCGACGAATTTCTTGACCGCCGCCAACGATTCGGGCGTGTAGTCGCTGGCCACACCGCCGATGCGGGAATGGGACACGGTGAAGCGGTGACCTGCGATCTCATCGAACAGGGAGTAAATCTTTTCCCGCTCGCGGAAGGTCCAGATGAAGAAGGAGATGGCACCGGCGTCCATCACCATGGTGCCGAGCCACAAGAGGTGCGCGGAGATGCGGGCCAGCTCGCAGTTGATCATGCGGATCCACATCGCACGGTCAGGCACCTCGATGTCCGCCAGCTTCTCCACTGCGGTGCACAAGGCCACGTTGTTGGAGTACGGGGAGAGGTAGTCCATCCGGTCGGTGTATGGCATGAACTCCTGGTAGGTCTTGTTTTCGGCGATCTTTTCCACACCGCGGTGCAGATAGCCGATGTCCAGTTTGTTCTTGACGATGCGTTCGCCTTTCAGATCGGTGAGCACGCGCAACACACCGTGCGTGGCAGGGTGCTGCGGACCCATGTTCAAGATCATCCGGGTGCCCAGCGGGTCGTCGTCGGTGATTTCGATGGTGGTGTGCTTGTCCTCAAGCGCCTTGTAATAGGCGTATTGATGTTCTTTGAAGAACTTCGGCTTGAGCTTGTCGGTCAGTTCGGAATGTGACATAAACGTGGGTTATTCCGGATCCGGAGTGGTGTTCGGCAGCTCGATGGAGCCAGGGATGCCGAGAAGCGGGAATTCCTTGCGGAGTGGGAAATATTGGAAGTCTTCGGGCATGAAGATGCGCCTCGGGTCGGGATGGCCTTCGAAACGGATGCCGAACATGTCGTAGACTTCGCGCTCGTTCCAGTTGGCGCCGCTCCAGATGTCGCTGGCGGTGGGAAGCACGGGGTTTTCTTCGGCGACACGTGTCTTGACGAAGAGACGATGCTGCTGCGCCAGATTCACCAGGTTGTACACCACTTCGAAGCGGTCGTCGGACGTGAAACGGTCCACGCCGAACAGATCCGAAATGTAGATATACCGGCTGGTGTGCTTCAGATGGGAGAGGATGTCGTGGATGCGGGCGCTGTCCACGAGAACGAAGGTATCGCCCGAATGGACGGTCACCTCGAGGATGGCGTCACCGAACGAGCCTTTGAGTTCGTCGATGACGGGAACAAGGGAGGTTGAATCCATGGATTAGGCGTCGAGGGTGGTGGTGGGATATTCCCGGATCTTGTTCTGGATCTGCATCAAGGCGTTGATGAGGGTCTCAGGACGCGGGGGGCATCCGCTGATGTACACATCCACCGGCAGGAAATTGTCGATGCCCTGAACCACACCGTAGCAGCGGTGCATGCCACC
>CAYVRS010000115.1:0-2802 GCA_964454075.1 uncultured Chitinophagales bacterium | reverse complement strand
CCCCCGGTGGACGCGCAGGCGCCCATCGCGATGCACCATTTCGGATCCGGCATCTGGTCCCAGATGCGGCGGACGGCGTGCGACATTTTGTAGGTGCACCATCCGGCGACGATCATCAGGTCGCTTTGGCGAGGGGAGAAGCGGAACACTTCCGAGCCGAAACGCGACGCGTCGTATTTGGGTCCGGCGAAAGCCATCATTTCAATGGCGCAGCAGGCCAGGCCCATCGGCATCGGCCATACCGCGTTCGAGCGGCCCCAGTTCACGAGCGCATCCACGCTGGTGGTCAGGAAGCCTTGATCGTTCAATTGTTGTTGATATGACATGGACTCAGTTCAATGAGGTTTTGGAATCCCACTGCAAGGTTCCCTTTTTGAGGGTATAGACCAGACCCAGCAGCAGCACACCGATAAAGAGCGCCATCGCCCAAAACGTTCCGACCGGAAGTTCCAGGTAGCGCACGGCCCAAGGATAGAGGAAGACGACTTCCAGATCGAAGACGATGAATTCGACCGCGACCAGATAAAAACTCACAGAGTAGCGGTCCCGCGCCTGGCCGTAGGGATCCATGCCGCTTTCGTAGGGCGAGAGTTTGATCTTGTTCGGACGTTTGGGCCCGAGGATGCCCGATAGGAACATCAGCAGTAAGCTGAGCAGGGCGGCGACCACGGCCAAGACCGCGATAGGGAAGTAGAGGTCAAACATGAAGTACGGGGTAAAAAAGAAGACTAAAATTAGGGCGGAACCCCTTCAAAGTCAATCAAGGAAACAGTTTAAAGCCTCCGGAAAAAAGGTTAAGTTTCGAGTTTAGACACCGCTTCCACCCACCCACCGTTTTCGTTTTGGAACGCATCCAAATGGACATCTTAGGACTCTCCACGAGTCCCAGCAGCGGCGGCGCTTACGCCCTGATCTTGAACGAGACAGACGGTTCCCGCCGCCTTCCCATCATCATCGGCACGTTCGAAGCGCAAGCCATCGCCTTGGAGCTGGAGCGCATCAAGCCGCCCCGGCCCATGACGCACGACCTGCTCCGCAGCGTCATCCAAGGTTTCGGCTCGTATGTGAAATCCGTGCTCATCAGCGAGCTTCGCGACGGCACGTTTTTCGCCCAGATCTCCCTGGACGCCGACGGCAACGAGCTCGAGCTCGACGCCCGACCCAGCGACGCCATCGCCTTGGCCATCCGGTTCGATTCCCCGATCTTCGTGTCCGCCTCTGTGCTCGACGAGGCCGGCATCCTGTCTGAAACCCGAGTCGACGATCCGGTATCCGCGTCCGTTTCTGCGGCCGAATCCACCTTGCATCTGTCGACGGCCGCCAAAGAAGCCGTCGAAGACGACAGCCGTGTCAGCAGTCTTGAAAAACAGCTGGCCAACGCCATCGCCAACGAGGACTATGAGCGCGCCGCGACCTTGCGCGACGAGATCAACCGATTGAAAGGTTGACCGTGCGCATCGAGCCCGACTCGTTCGCCGAGCTTCCGTTCAGCGCGCTGTTCAACGCCTTTGTCGCCGGAGATGCCCGCCTCGCGCCTTTTTATGCCCATTTCCCGATCGGGGAGTCCGCATTGACCGAAGCGGCGAGCCGGCATCACTGGACGGGCGACCGCGCCGCCTTGGTCCGCATCCTGACCGAAATCAACGCACCGTTCCGTCCGGAGCCCGCCGCACAGGAGAACATCCGCCGCCTCGGTCAAAGCGACGCCATGGCGATGGTGACCGGGCAGCAGCTCACGGTGTTCGGCGGACCGCTGTTCACCATCTATAAGCTGATCACCGCCATCGTGTTGGCGCGCAAGGTGGAAAAGCGGACCGGCCGACCGGTGATCCCCGTGTTTTGGATGGCGGATGAAGACAACGATTACGAGGAGATCGCCGGAATCGGATTCCCGTCCAAAGGCACCTGGTTCAGTGATTCGCTCGCGCCGGATCGCGAGGCTGCGCATTCGGCGGGCTTTCTGACGGCCGGTGCCGATATCGGCAGATTGATCGATGCGGTCGACGAGGCCCTTGCGCCTGGCGAGCATCACGCCGATGTCCTCGCGCTGCTTCGGGAGACGTATGCGCCTCAGGCCACGCATCCGGCCGCATTCGGCGCATTGCTGAGCCGGCTGTTTTCCAAGCATGGGTTGGTTCTTGCCGGATCGACATCCCTTTCTGCGAAACAGCTCCTCGCTCCGGCCATGATCCGATATGCGGAACGGCATGACCGATGTCGGAAGGCTTTGGAAACATCCAGCGAGGCGGTCGCAAAGGTGTTTCATGCGCAAGCCGCTGTGGGCGGCACCTTGCTGTTCGAGCACTCTCCGACTCAGGGACGCGTGAAGATCGACCGCATCACGCCGGACCTCATCGACCGGATCCGGACGTCGCCCGAGCAGTTTTCACCGAACGTCTTCTTGCGTCCCATCCTCCAAGACACCTTGCTGCCCACGTTGGCCTACATCGGCGGACCCGGTGAAATCGCCTATTACGCACAGATGAAGGCTTTTTATGAGGTGATGGACTGTCAGATGCCGGTGATCCTCCCACGCTTTTCGGCGACTGTGATGGAGGCGAACATCCGTCGGAATCTCGAGGATTCCGTGCTGCCTTGGACAGCCCACAACCGTCGCGTCGAAGATCTGGATGCCGAGGTGCTCAAAACCGCGGATGCGCCGGATGTCGACGCGCAACTGGACCGTTGGCGCGCCGAACTCACCCGCATCCTGGATGCGCATGCCGACTGGATCGCCGGTGTCGATGCCACCTTGGCCGCGAGCGCCGAAGGTGTGCTCAAAGAGCAGCAGAACGCGCTTGA
>CAYVRS010000114.1:0-6487 GCA_964454075.1 uncultured Chitinophagales bacterium | reverse complement strand
CAGGGTCCACTTTGCTCAAGTCCCACTCGCCGGTTTCTTCATAGGCGTGCTTGAACTCGTCGCCATAGTTGATCACGCCCGATTCGATGAATTCACGAAGCAAGTCGTTTCCTTCACGGGTACGCTCACCCACACCGGCGAAGACGGAAAGCCCACCGTGCTGCTTGGCGATGTTGTTGATCAATTCCTGGATCAGAACTGTCTTGCCCACACCGGCGCCTCCGAAGAGACCGATCTTGCCGCCTTTGGCGTACGGACAAAGCAAATCGATGACCTTGATGCCGGTTTCGAACATCTCCGTGGCCGAAGACAGGTCGTTGAACGACGGGGCCGGACGGTGGATGGGGTACGACCGCTCGCCTTTCGGAGCCGGGATGCCGTCGATGGCATTGCCCACGATGTTGAAGAGGCGGCCGCGCACGTCGTCGCCGATCGGCATCGAGATCGGCGCACCGGCATCGGTGACATCCATGCCGCGGACGAGACCATCGGTGGAATCCATGGCGATAGTGCGGACGCGTCCTTCACCCAAGTGCTGGGCGACTTCAAGGATGAGTTTGCTGCCGTCTTCTTTGATCAGATACAGGGCGTTGAGTACCGCAGGTAGGTTGGCGTCGGGAAAGTCGACGTCCACTACGGGACCGATCACTTGGGCTACGGTTCCTTTGTTCATGAATTGGGTGGCGTTGGTTGCTGGGAGCGTGTGTAAAATAGCTTCCAAAATTAGGCAGAAAACTCCCTAAAAGCAACGCAGAAAGCCCTCCTTTTCGATTGAACGGCAGGAGCAAACTCCGTACTTTTCCAGATTCCCTAAGAACCTCCTAAACCCGTCCGCATTTTGGAAACACATCTCACCGCACGCCTGGCTTCGATCCAGATGCTCACCCGATTCGACGAGAGCGCTTATCTGGATTTCTCCGTCCTCAACGACCTTCCTTCCCAGGACCGCCAGCAAGCCCAGGAGTACATCCAAGGCATTCTCCGCCGCCGCAGCTACCTCGATTTCCTGATCGAGCAGTTCAGCACGGTCGGCATCGCCGACATGGAAGGCTTCTTCAAAAATATCCTGCGTCTGGGCATGTACGACCTTCTGTTCATGGACGGAACGCCCGACTATGCGGCGGTGAACGAGTCGGTCGAAATCGCAAAAACCCGCATCAGCGGCAAGTCCGGAGACGTGGTGAACGCCATCCTCCGCCGTGTGCAGCGCGAAATGGCCAATCTTCCGAAGCCGGCCCACGAAGACCGCACCAAACTCATTGCCACCACGTTTTCGCATCCCGAGTGGATGGTCTCCCGCTGGGTGGCCCGCATGGGTGAGCGCGACGCGTTCTTGCTGATGCAGGCCAACAACCGCCGCCCGGATTACTTCCTGAAAGTGAACACGCTCAAGACCGCATCGCCGAACTTCCGCCTGCGGATGGAAAAAAGCGGCGTCGAGTTCGAGGAAAGCGAATGGCTTCCTGATTATTTCAAGGTTCACAGCCTGGCCGAAGTGCGCTCCAAAGGCTGGTTCGAGAAGGGACTCTGCCAGGTGCAAGACATCGCCGCGGGCTTCGCTCCGGCCATCTTGAATCCGCAAGTCGGCGAGACTGTCTATGATATCTGCGCCGCACCGGGCACCAAGACCATCGTGATGGCGGGCATGATGAACAACGAGGGCAGCATCCTGGCCATCGACATCAACGGCGAGCGCATCGCCAAGATCGCCGAGAATGCCGAGCATTATGGTGCCGAGAACGTGAAAATCCGCCGTGCCGACGCCCGCGAAGAGCGGTTCAAACTGGCCGATGCGGTGCTGCTCGATGCTCCTTGCACCGGAACCGGTGTGCTGAGCAAGCGCGCCGACCTTCGCTGGCGCCGCAAGCCTGAAGACCTCGAGCAGATCGTGAAAACGCAAGCCGAGCTGCTGGATGCCGCGGCAAACATGGTCTCGAAAGGCGGACGCCTGGTGTACACCACTTGCTCGCTGGAGCCGGAAGAGAACATGGAGCAGATCCGGAACTTCCTCAAAGAGTACGACAACTTCGAACTGCAGCATCTGGGCGATTATCTGCCCGAAGACGTGCTGTCCGAAGACGGACTCTCCTACCAGACCTGGCCGCACAAACACAATTGCGACGGACACTTCGGCGTCTTGCTCAAACGGGTGGTGTAAATGCGCGGCGAGTCGGACATCCCCAAGAAATTCGAGCCCGGATCGGTCGAAGAGCGTTGGTATGCCTATTGGGAAAGCAACGGCTTCTTCCGTTCCACGCCTGACGGACGCGAACCCTTCACCGTTCTCATTCCGCCACCGAATGTCACCGGCGTGTTGCACATGGGCCATATGCTCAACAACACCATCCAGGATGTGCTGGTGCGTCGCGCGCGCATGCTCGGCAAAAACGCCTGCTGGGTTCCGGGGACCGACCACGCGTCGATCGCCACGGAAGCCAAGGTGGTGCAGAGATTGCGCAAACTGGGCATCAAGAAAGGCGATCTGACGCGCGAGGAATTCCTCAAGCACGCTTGGGAATGGACCGACGAGCATGGCGGCATCATCCTGAAACAGCTCCGCACCTTGGGTGCCTCCTGCGATTGGGACCGAACCCGCTTCACCATGGAGCCGGACCTGTACGATGCCGTCATCGACTGCTTCATCGACCTATACGAGCGCGGACTGATTTACCGCGGCGTCCGCATGATCAACTGGGATCCGGAAGCCAAAACCGCGCTCTCCGACGAGGAAGTGCTCTTCAAGGAAGTGCGCTCGAAAATGGTTCACATCCGCTATGCCTGCACCGACGGAAGCGGGGATGTCGTCATCGCGACGCAACGTCCGGAAACCATCATGGCCGACGTGGCGATCGCCATCCATCCCGACAATCCGAAGACGGCGCATCTCAAAGGCAAGACGGTCCGAATTCCGCTCGTCGGCCGCGAGATTCCGATCATCGAGGATGATTATGTGGACCCGGAGTTCGGCACCGGCGCCCTGAAAGTGACTCCGGCGCACGACCGCAACGATTACGATATCGGCAAGCGCCACGGTTTGCCCATCATCGACATTCTGAATGCCGATGGAAGCTTGAACGAGTCCGCCCAGATCCTCGTGGGAATGGACCGCTTCAAAGCGCGGACCGCCATCATGCCCCTGCTTGAAGAAGGCGGATTCGTCGACAAGATCGAAGAGTACACCACCAACATCAGCGTGTCGGAACGCACCGACGCCGTGGTGGAGCCGAGGTTGTCGCTTCAGTGGTTCCTCGAGACGAAAGAACTCGGCAAACCAGCTTTGGATGCGGTGATGAACGACGAGATCCATTTCCATCCCGCCAAATTCAAGAACACGTACCGCCATTGGATGGAGAACATCCAGGATTGGTGCATTTCGCGTCAGTTGTGGTGGGGACACCGTATCCCGGCCTGGTTCTATGGCGAGGGCGAGCAAGATTACGTGATCGCGAAAACCGCCGAACAGGCGTTGGACAAAGCGCGGGTCAAATCCGGCAACGCCTCTCTCAGCGCGGGCGACCTGCGTCAGGAAGACGACGTGCTCGACACCTGGTTCTCCTCGTGGTTGTGGCCGATCAGCGTGTTTGATGGGTTCAAAGACAAAGACAACGCCGACATCCGCTATTACTACCCCACCAACGACTTGGTGACCGCCCCTGAGATCATGTTCTTCTGGGTGGCGCGGATGGTGATGGCGGGCTATGCCTTCCGAGGCGCTGTGCCGTTCAAAAACGTGTATTATACCGGCATCGTGCGCGACAAACAGCGCCGCAAGATGTCCAAATCGCTGGGCAATTCGCCCGACCCGCTCGATCTCATCGCCCAATACGGCGCCGACGGGACCCGGGCCGGAATGCTGTTCTCCTCCCCTGCCGGCAACGATCTGCTGTTCGACGAAGCTTTGGTGGAACAGGGACGCAACTTCGCAAACAAGATCTGGAACGCGTTCCGGTTCGTCACCATGCAGATGGAGGAGGGCAAGACCTACACCCCGACGCTGGAATTCGACGAAGCCAACGTGGCCGACCAATGGATGCGTTCGCGCATCATGCGGACCCTGCGCGACGTGAACCAGCATTTCGAGGAATACCGCATCTCCGATGCCTTGCAGTCGCTCTATTCGCTCGTTTGGGATGATTTCTGCGACTGGTACATCGAACTGAGCAAGCCTGCCGTGAACGTGGAGCGGGCCTTGGGCATCTTCGAACTGCTGATGAAGATGCTGCATCCTATCATGCCGTTCATCACCGAAGAGATCTGGCAACGCATCCGGGAACGGTCGACCCGCGAGGCGCTGATGCTGTCCGCCTGGCCAGAGCTCAACGAATCGTGGATTTCGGATGAGGCCGAGGCGCGCTTCCTGATCCAAAAAGAGATGGTCTCGGCGCTGCGGAACATCCGCGCAAGCAAGAATCTCTCCCCCGTGGCCCCGCTCGACGTGCGGATCCGCGTGGAGAGCGACGCGGAAGCCATCGACCTCGACCGCGACTTGTGGATCTTCCGCAAGCTGCAGAAAACCTCGGACCTCACCGTGGGCGCGGGCATCGACAAGCCGAAAGGCAGTGTTTCTTCCGTGTTCAAAAATGTGGAAATGATTGTCTCTCTCGACGGGCTCATCGACACCGAGGCCGAGAAAGCCAAAGTGACGGCGGAAATCACCCGTTTGGAAGGATTTCAGAACAGCGTGCAGGCCAAATTGTCCAACGCCGGGTTCGTGGACCGCGCGCCCGCCTGAACGAGCTGAACGAACCGCAACGGGCCGCCACAGTACATTCCGACGGTCCGTTGCTGATCATCGCCGGTGCGGGATCTGGGAAAACGCGCGTGCTCACCTTCCGCATCGCGCACCTGCTCGCCACCAACAAAGCGTACGCCTCGCAGATCCTGGCCCTGACCTTCACCAACAAGGCAGCCAAAGAGATGAAAGAGCGGATCTCGAAGCTCATCGGCGGCGAAGCCTCGCGCTTGTGGATGGGCACGTTCCACTCCATCTTCGGACGCATTCTGCGCGTGGAAGCGCCCCTGCTCGGGTACACGGCCGATTTCAGCATCTACGACACCGACGACCAGGACCGAGCCATCAAAGGCATCCTGCAAGAACTGAATCTGGATTCCAAGGAAGTCAAAGCCTCGCAGATCCGATTCCGAATCTCCGGTGCCAAGAACCAGATGATCTTCCCGGAAGAGTACGCGAACAAATTCGTGAGCAGCTCCATGGACGACATCGCCGCGCAAGTGTATCCGAGGTATCTCGAGCGACTCAAAGCGCAGAACGCGATGGATTTCGACGATCTGTTGCTCAAGCCCATCGAGCTGTTCACGCACTTCCCCGAGCGGCTGCAGCTTTACCAGGAGCGCTTCAAGTACATCCTCATCGACGAGTACCAGGATACCAACAAAGCGCAGTATGAAGTCTCGAAACTGCTCGCGGCCTCGCATCAGAATATTTGCGTGGTGGGCGACGATGCGCAGAGCATTTATTCCTTCCGCGGGGCGGACATCTCGAACATCCTCAATTTCAAAGAGGATTACCCCGAAGCCACGCAGATCGCGCTTGAGCAGAATTACCGCAGCACGAAAGTGATCTTGAAATGCGCCGACAGCATCATCAAGCAGAACAAGCGTCAGCTCGACAAAACACTTTGGACCGAGAACGACATCGGAAAGCCGATCACCGTCATCGATAACTTCAATGAACGGGAAGAAGCTCAGCGCGTGGCCTCGCACATCCAGCAGCTGCGGTTGCGCGAAGGCTACAAGAACCACGACTTCGCCGTCTTGTACCGCACCAACTATCAGAGCCGGGTATTTGAAGATGCCCTCCGCAAAGCCGACATCAAGTATCAGCTGGTGGGCGGCGTATCGTTCTACCAGCGCAAAGAAGTGAAGGATGTGGTGGCCTATCTGCGTCTGCTCGTGAACACGGCCGACGAAGAAGCCCTCAAGCGCGTGATCAACGAACCGGCGCGCGGCATCGGCGACAAATCCATCGACACGCTCAAACAGACCGCGCGTAGCCAGGGACGTCCGTTGTGGGACATCCTTTCCGACCCGAATGCCTTGTCGGACGTGTACAAACCGGCGCAGAGCCGCATCACCGACTTCAAACGGGTCATCGTCGAAGCGCAGGAGCAGATCAAGTCGGCCTCCATTGTGGAGACCACACGCACTCTGCTCGAGAAAACCGGGTACGTGAAGCAGTTCATCGAAGAGAACTCGAAGGAATCGCTGGATCGGCGCCAGAACGTCATGGAATTGCTCAACTACATCGCCGACTACGAGCGCACGGCGGAGACGCCGACCCTGACCGGATTTTTGCAGGAAGTGTCGCTGGTCAGCGACATCGACCAGATGGAAGACAACGCCCCGAAAGTGACGCTCATGAGCATCCATGCGTCGAAAGGACTGGAATTTCCCGTCGTCTTCGTGGTGGGTTTGGAAGAAGAGCTCTTCCCCATCGGCGGGCGTGGCGGCGAGGAAGTGGATCTCG
>CAYVRS010000113.1:0-6560 GCA_964454075.1 uncultured Chitinophagales bacterium | reverse complement strand
CCGCAGGGGCGCCGGTAGCGCAGCAAGCAGGGCCGGCACCATGTCATTGATCGCGGCAGCACCGAGACTGCCACCGAGCACCAGCAGGCGCAGCGGTCCGCTGCGTGCAGCAGAGCGTTCGCTGGCCGGCGGCAGGGACAGGATGTCACTGCGCACGGGATTGCCAACGACCCGGATCTTGGCCGGGTTGCACAGGCGCGCGAAGAAGCCGCGACTGCTGCCCCGCTTGCGCCGGAAGGCTCCGGGGAATGCTTCCATCACGACCCTGGCGAGCGGGAACAACAGCAGGTTGCTGAGCCCGGCGATGGCGTTCTGCTCATGGATCAGCAGGGGCTTGCCGAGCAGGCGGGCGGCAACGCCGCCAGGTCCGGTGACAAAGCCGCCCATGCCCAGTACGCAGCAAGGCTTGCTGCGCCGGATCACGCCAAGCGCCTGGACCACGTAGCAGGCGCCCGATGCCCTTGCCGCGCAGGCCGCCGATGCTGATGAAATGCAGGGGGATGTCGCTGTTGCCAATGATGCGTGCTTCGAGCCCCTGGCATGTGCCCAGCCATTCCACACTGGCGCCGGCGGCGATGAGATCACGCGCTATCGTCAGGGCGGGATAGATGTGGCCACCGGTGCCGCCGGCCATGATCAACACCTTGCTGCCGGTTGCTGCGGGCTGATTCATGCAGGCCTCGCTGGCATACGTGGTTGCTGCAGCTGGTGGTACTCGATGTCAATACGCAGCAGCAGGGCCACCATCACCACACACAGGATGAGGCTGGACCCGCCATAGCTCAGGAATGGTAGCGTCAGGCCCTTGGTGGGGAGCAGACCTACGTTCACGGCGGCATTGATCAGTACCTGACCGATGAACTGGAAGGCGATGCCGTAACCGAGATAGGCTGCGAACAGGCGTCCCGCCAGTTCATTGCGGCGCGCAATCAGCATGGCACGCACCACAAAGGCAAAGAACAGTAGCAGCAGGGCCAGCACCGCTACCATGCCGAGTTCCTCGGCTCGCTGGTGGGTTGGTGGGCCGGCGTCGGACACATCGTCTGGTCGATCCATAACACGGACCTCATCCCTGGCCAATCCAGCCGCCTCACCATCCTGATTTCGAAGCTGAATGCGTGGCTGTCGCATCGCATTCCGGAGAAGATCATCGCCTGCGGCGCCCAAGCCCGCCTCGCCCACATCCGCCAGGGCTACGATCCCGCACGGTTCGTGGTGGTGCCGAACGGCTACGACCTCAAGATCTTCCAACCCGATCCCAACGCAAGACAGCGGCTCCGCGCCGAGCTCGGCATCGCCGAGTCCGAGATCCTGACCGGCACCGTGGCCCGCATCGATCCCATGAAAGACCACCCCACGTTGCTTGCGGCGCTGGCGCAGGTACGCGACCAAGGCCGCGAGCTCAGGCATCTGCTCGTCGGCGACGGCTGCGTGGAGACGAACCTTGAACTCACCGGACTGATCCGCGACCTCGGCCTATCCGACGACATCCGCTTGCTGGGTCGCCGAAACGACATTCCGGCCGTCATGAACGCCCTTGATCTGCACGTGCTCTCCAGCCGGCGCGAAGCCTTTCCCAATGCCTTGGCCGAGGCCATGGCCTGCGGCACGCCGTGCGTGAGCACTGACGCGGGCGACGCGGCGCTGATCATCGGCTCCACAGGCTGGGTCGTGCCGATTCAGGATCCGAAGGCGTTGGCCGGAGCGATCGGCATGGCCACGGACGCGATGGCCGAGCCGGCCGCATGGCGCCAACGCGCTTCCGCATGCAGAGAACATATTTCCGCGTCGTTCACGTTGGATCAGATGATAAATGGGTATCATTCGGTGTGGTCGAACGCCACAGCATCCAGCACCAGCCCGACGTCCGTTTCATGAGCAAAAAGATCGCATTCACGGCCAATACCGCGTGGTGCCTCTATAATTTCCGATCCGCACCCATCCTCGGTTTGATCCGTGAAGGGTATTCGCTCTCCATTTACGCGCCGAGGGATGTCTATACGCCGAAACTGGAGGATATCGGTTGCACCGTGACCGATCTTCCGATCGACAGCCGCGGCACCAATCCCATCACCGATTTCAAGACGTTTCTGGATTATGTGCGTCTGTTCCGCCGCGATCGGCCCGACCTGGTATTCAACTACACGATCAAATCGGTGATCTATGGGTCCATGGCCGCGAAATGGCTTGGCATCCGGAACATCGCGGTGGTATCCGGTCTCGGGTACACGTTCATCAACGACGATTGGAGGTCGGCCGTCTCCAAACGGCTCTATCATTGGGCCTTGCGCTATCCGAACGAGATCTGGTTTCTGAATCACGATGATTTCGGGGTGTTCAAAGACCAAGGCCTGATCAAAGGCCGAACGGTCCGCGTTCTGGACGGCGAGGGCGTAGACACTGAGCATTTCGCTCCGCGCGAGCGGCAACCCGCGGATGGCCCGGTCACCTTCCTGATGATTTCGCGCCTGTATTGGGACAAAGGAGTGCGCGAATACGTCGAAGCCGCGGCCATCGTGAAACAGCGCTACCCGGAGGCCCGATTCCATATTTTAGGTCCCTTGGGGGATGTGAGCCCGAGCGCGGTCACTCCCGAACAGGTGAAGGATTGGGAATCCAAGGGTTGGATCAGCCACTTGGGATCGACCACGGATGTGCGTCCCTACATCGCGGATTCCGATTGCATCGTGCTTCCCTCTTATCGCGAAGGCTTATCGCGCTCCCTCATGGAAGCCGCATCCATGGCCCGACCGATCCTCACCACCGACGTGGTGGGTTGCCGCGAAGTGGTGGACCATGAGGTGAACGGCTTCCTTTGCCGGGCGATGGATTCGGCCGATCTAGCCGATCAGATGGTCCGGTTTCTGGAACTGGGTGCGGAGGCTCGTCGGGAGATGGGAGAAGCGGGTCGCCGCAAAGTGCTGGCCCGATTCGATGTGCGCGATGTGGTGGGGATGTATCAGGAGCGGGTGAACGCCCTGATGTCGGGCGACTAAACCCGGCTTCCGCCGCTGAGCAGGTACAAGACCGCCATCCGCACGGCAAGTCCGTTCGTCACCTGGTCGAGGATGATGGCACGCTCATGGTCGGCCACTTCGCTCTGAAGTTCGACGCCGCGGTTGATCGGACCCGGGTGCATGATCACGAAATCCGGATACTTCTCGAGGTGGCTCATTTTGATGCCGAACTTCTCGTGGTATTCGCGCAGACTCGGGAACAGGCCGCCCTCCTGGCGCTCGAGCTGGATGCGCAGCGCCATGGCCACATCGCACCAGGCGAGGGCTTCATCCAAGTCGTACGTCACTTCGACGCCGAGATGCTCGACGAAAGGCGGCATCATGGTCTTGGGTCCGCAGACCAACACCTTGGCGCCGACTTTGGTCAGTCCGATGATGTTGCTTCGCACCACTCGGCTGTGCAGGATGTCTCCGATGATGGCGACCTTCAGGCCTTCAAGGCGGCCGAAGCGCGTCATCATCGAATACATGTCGAGCAAGGCCTGGGTCGGATGCTCATGGGCGCCGTCTCCGGCGTTGATGATGGCCGCATCCACACATTTCGTAAGGAAGTGCGCCGCTCCCGGACTCTCGTGCCGCACCACCACCATGTCGATCTTCATCGATTCGATGTTCTGGATGGTGTCTTTGAGCGATTCCCCTTTCTTCGCGCTCGAATTGCTGACCGCGAAATTGACCACATCCGCACCCATGCGCCGTTGCGCGAGTTCGAAACTGATTCGGGTGCGCGTGCTGTTCTCGTAGAACAGGTTGACGATGGTCTTGTCGCGCAGCGTCGGCACTTTCGGAACCGGGCGGTTCAGGATTTCGCGGAAGTTGTGGGTCTGATCCAGGATATGGAGGATGTCGGCGGTCGAATAATCCGCCAATCCGAGCAGATGGCGATGATTGAAACTCACGCGTCCTCCTTGGTTTGGCGTTCGACGATGTAGACGGCGTCTTCGCCATCCAGCTCTTTCAGGAACACCCGCACTTCCTCGGAGGGATGGGTGGGCACGGTGACGCCGACCATGTCGGCGGAAATGGGAAGTTCGCGGTGGCCGCGGTCGACCATGCAGCAGAAGCGGATGGAGCGTGGACGGCCGAAGCTCATCATGGCGTCGAGAGCGGCGCGCACGGTGCGACCGGTGTACAGGACGTCATCCACCAGAACCACATCCATCCCGAACAGGTCGAACGGGATTTCGGTGACCTTCACATCCGGCATTTTCATTTTGGTGCGGAAGTCGTCGCGGTAGAAGGTGACATCGAGCACGCCGAGGGGGACCTCCTGGCCGATCGATTGCTTGATGTAGCTCTGAACGCGTTTGGCGATGTGGACGCCGCGGGTCTGCATGCCGATGATCGCGAAGCGGGAAAGATCGTCGTACGGTTCGATGAATTGGTGGGCGAACCGCTGGAACGTACGGTCTAAGTCGGAAGCGGTGAGGAGGAGTTGCCCGGGCATGAGCATGAAGATACGAAAAACGTAGACCGTAGGCGGTAGGCTGTAGACCGTTTAGCGGCGTAGAGATTGAATGAGTTTGTAATTCATCGCGCAGATTCGGTCGCACATATCAATGACTGGGGCGGCAACTTCGATTTGAATGAGGCCGATGTCGACACAGGCTTCCAATTGGGTTCTGAATTCCAACGCTGATCCATTGGAATAGGCCAGAAATTTCGCGAATTCCGGTCGACTGAATCGACCATAGCCTTCAGCAATATTCGAAGTGATGGATAGACTGCTTTTAATCATTTGCGAACGATAGTCGCGATCATTGAGCTTCGATAAAATCGGGTAAGACAACTTTATCAAATCGCGCGACAATTGATAGGTCTGCAAATCTTGGAGCTTTGTGACAGACATGATTTCCTCGTAAAAGACTGGTGATATCTTGTAGAGTCAACTATTCTCGATTTCTTACGAGAAACAGCCATATTTCACACAAGTTTTGAATCAAACCCCTCTTCCAACTCACGGTCTACGACCTACGACCTACGGCTTCTTCTTAGACCGGGACGGCACCCTGAATGTCGATTACGATTTTGTGCATCGGCCTGAAGAATGGACATGGTGCGACGGTGCCATCGAGGCGATCCGTTGGATGAATGGGAACGGATTCAAGGTGATCGTGATCACGAACCAGAGCGGCATCGCCCGGGGTCGGTTCACCCGCGACCAGGTGGATGCCTTGCATGCCTGGGTCGATGAGGATTTGAAGCGGCATGGCGCTTGGATCGATGCCTGGTACGTGGCGCCCTGGCATCCGAAGTTCCATGAGGGGCGGCATCCCGACCTGCTTCATGAGCGCAAACCTGGCACCGGTCTTTTCCTTCAGGCAGCGGAACGGTTCGGCATCGATTTTTCGGGCTCGGTGATGGCGGGCGACAAGATCAGTGACCTCCAACCGGCGGTGGAATTGGGGATGCGTGCGTGGTTCATCCGATCACGGCACGAACCGGACGCCGATCCCGACTGGTTGCGGCGTCATGGGATTCCGATCGAAGACACCCTGCTGGATCACATAAAAAAAGGAACCGCCGGATCTTGACGGTTCCTATGCGTGATGTCGTGCTACTCGTTAGCTTGTCTCTCTTCACGATCGTGTCTCGTTAACAATATCGGCAATGAACTCCCAAGGCGGCCGCTTCCGTCACCATGAAATCGCTCCCAGGCAACGAACGGCAGAGAGTGGTTCACCAACGGCAGAATGACTTCGATCGTCCCTATTCCATGAGTCGCTCGGTCATGAAGGAGAGTCCTCTCGGGGGAGAGCCATGGGTTTTGAACGTCGCCGAACCGGGTTCGGTGCGGTTTCAGAAATGTGCTTCGCCATGGGGAGCCAACATCGACATCAGATCCAGCACGCAATCGGGCTGGTCGTCGACGATCATGCAACGCGAACGGGGACCGGGATAATCGACTGACATGGTCGGAAAGCTCGAGTATATGCAGACGATGTCACACGCGGGAATCCACCACACATATCGCAAAATCCCTTACCTTTAAGCCTCATTCCAACCGACATTTTGATATGAACATCCACGAGTACCAGGCCAAAGAGATCCTCGCCCAATACGGTGTCGCCGTCCCGGCGGGCATCGCCGCATTCACCGTCGACGAAGCCGTCGCCGCCGCCAAAGAGCTTCAAGCCAAAGGCGCCACGCTCTTCGTCGTGAAAGCTCAGATCCATGCCGGCGGACGCGGGAAAGGCCGCACCGTCAAGAACAATGCGAAAGGTGTGATCCTGGCTCGGTCGATCGACGAGGTGAAGGCCGCCGCCGAATCGCTGCTGGGCGACGTGCTCGTCACCATCCAGACCGGTCCGGAAGGCAAACTTGTGAATCGCATCTATGTGACCGACGGGGTCGACATCGCCAAGGAATTCTACCTCGGGATGCTGCTCGACCGCACCCGTTCGCAGAACGTGATCATGGTCTCGACCGAAGGCGGTGTGGAGATCGAGAAAGTGGCTGAAGAGACGCCCGAGCTCATCATCAAGGAATGGGTGGAGCCCGGCCAACCGCTGTACGCCTCGCAAGCACGCCGCCTCGCCTTCG
>CAYVRS010000112.1:0-6587 GCA_964454075.1 uncultured Chitinophagales bacterium | reverse complement strand
GCCGTTCTTCTGCTACCATCCTTCCCTGTCCATTCCGGCGAACTGCCGTCAGTGCTATGTGGAAGCGGGGATGCCGGTCTTCAACCGCGAGACCAACAGCTACGACCTGGACGAGAACGGCGAGCGCATCATCCGGTGGTTCCCCAAACTGATGACCGCCTGCAGCATGGATGCGGCGGACGGCATGGTCGTGAAGACCCACAAGACGTCGGAGTTGGTGCGTCGCGGACAGAAAGACGTCCTCGAGTTCATCCTCATCAACCACCCTCTCGATTGCCCGATCTGCGACCAAGCCGGCGAGTGCCCGCTTCAGGTTCAGACCTACAAATACGGTCCGGAAGGAAGCCGTTTCGAGCACAAGAAAGTGCACAAGCCGAAACGCATCCCGCTCGGACCCCGTGTGATCCTTGACGCCGAGCGATGCATCAACTGCACGCGCTGCGTCCGCTTCACCGAAGAAATCAGCAAGACGCACCAGTTGTCGATCGTCTCCCGTGGCGACCACAACTATCCGTCCACAGCCCCAGGCCGCGAATTCGACGACCCCTATTCCTTGAATACGGTGGATATCTGCCCGGTTGGCGCGCTGACGGCGGCCGATTTCCGCTTCAAAGCCCGTGTCTGGGAAATGGCATCGACCCCGTCGATCGACATCACCAACGGCAAAGGCTGCAGCGTAGACCTTTGGACCCGTGACAACCTCGTGCTCCGCATCACTCCTCGGCACAACCCGGCGGTCAACGATTACTGGATGCCGGATGCCGGACGTACCGCGTACACCATCTTCAACGAGAACCGGGTGAACAAACCCCAATTGGCTCTCGACGGAGCCGCGGCGCCGACGTCATGGACGAACGCCGTGCTTACCGTCAGCGAGAAGATCGCGGCGACCGCTTCCGACAAGATCCTTGTCGTAGGAAGTGCGCATTCCTCTGTCGAAGACAACTTCGCCTTGATGAATCTGGTTTCCGCGTCTGGCAAAGGCCGCAGGGTCTTCACCCCTCACATCGTCGAGGGTGCGGGTGACGGATTCCTTCTCACCGACGACCAAGCGCCGAACACCTCCGGCGTCCGCATGTTGGGTGTGGATGAACTCAGCGCGGCCGATCTCGCCGACGCCGTGAAAGAGGCCAAACTCGTCATCATTCTGAATGACGACCTCGTCGGACGTGGCGTCTTGAAGGCCTCGGACCTGAAAAAAGCCTTTGTCGTGGCTTTGGCGTCGAACCACACCGCCACGACGGCCGTCGCGGATCTGGTCGTCCCTGTGACCACCGCCGCCGAGCATGTCGGCACCTATGTGAACGTGGACGGACGCGCCCAGCGCACCATTCCGGCCAAAGAGACCTCCCGTGTGAACCGCAGCGTGAACCTGGAGATGTCGATGGGCCGTCTGGACCATTTCGGAACGCATTTCGACAACTGGGTGAGCGACAAGAACCGTATCGACTGCATCCCGGCGTGGGAATTCGTCTCCAGCGTGGCTTCGGAAGCCGGTGTCGACCTGAATTACGCCGATGTCCGCGATGTCCTCGACCACCTCACCCGCACCGTACCCGCTTTCTCCGGACTCAGCTATGAGCGCATGGACGAAGAACGAGGCGTTTCCCTTCTTAGCGAACTGAACCATGCCTGATTTCCTGACACCTCAGATCCTTCTGTCCCTTTCCGTGATCGGAGTGGGTGCGTTCTTCCTGCTCAACTCGGCGGCACTCGCCGTGTATGCCGAGCGACGGATTGCCGCCTTCATCCAGAACCGTGTGGGCCCGAACCGTGTGGGACCGCTCGGGCTCTTGCAGCCGATCGCCGACGTGTTGAAGCTCATTCTCAAGGAAGACATCACCCCGACTCAAGGCAACAAGACCATCCACGCCATCGCACCGATGATCCCCGTCGCGACCGCACTGATGACCGTTGCGGTGATTCCGTTCGGTGACGGACTCGTCGGAGCCAACCTGAACGCCGGCGTGCTGTATCTGTTGGCCATCACGTCTTTGGGCGTGTACGGTGTGACCTTGGCAGGATGGGCGTCGAACTCGAAATACGCGCTTCTCGGTGGTTTGCGTTCCGCGGCGCAGATGCTGTCGTACGAATTGCCGATGGGCATGGCTGTGGCGAGCTGCATCCTGTTTGCCGGCTCTCTGAGCATGGTGGATGTGGTCAACTCCCAAGACATGGTCTGGAACATCTTCCGCAACCCCTTGGGCTTCATCATCTTCTTCGTGGCGGCCTTGGCCGAAGCCAACCGCACGCCGTTCGACCTTGTCGAAGCCGAGCAGGAACTTGTGGGCGGTTTCCACACCGAATACAGCTCCATGAAATTCGGAATGTTCTTCCTGGCCGAGTATATGCACGTCACCATCGGTTCGATGTTGGTCACCAGCTTCTTCCTCGGCGGCTACCACTTGCCTTTCGCACCGCTGTGGCTCCCTGAGCTCTCCCCCCTCATGAAGGGCATCTTGGATGTCCACGTGTTCCTGGCGAAGACCCTGTTCATCGCATTCACGTACATCTGGATCCGGTGGACCATCCCCCGCTTCAAGTATGACCAGCTGATGCGTCTCGGCTGGAGCAGACTGCTGCCCCTCTCGATCATCAATTTCATGGTAATCGCGTCGGTTCTGTACTTCTTCCGTTAAGTGTTGTTTACCGGCAGGATAAGTGAGGATTTCTGAGGTCGTCGGCCTCATTTAGCCTCTCTTATCCTCCCGTTATTTTTTCCTATTATAGCGGTTCACACCTAATTGAACCTGCTATGCTCAAGGCATCTCTTTTCGCGGCATTCTGTCTCTTCGCTAACCAGGCCGCACACTCCCAAGCCGATTCCACGGCCACGGCCGACACCGCCAAGGTCGTCAAGGCCACCAAAGACCTTCCTCTCGAACCCGGACGGAACGTGGCTTTCACGGCCACGGAAGGCACCTGGATGTCGGTCGACATCCACCCCGACGGCAAGTCGGTCGTCTTCGACCTGATGGGGGACCTCTACACGGTTCCATTCGCCGGAGGCACTGCGACCCGCATCACAGACGGGATGGCGTTCGACACGCATCCCAGATACAGTCCAGACGGAAAACGCCTGCTGTTCACCTCGGACCGAAGCGGCAGCGAGAATCTCTGGATTCTTGACTTGGAGACCAAGGAATACACGCAGATCACCAAGAGCACGAATGAGAATTTCCCGTCCGCGGAATGGACCCCTGATGGCGAGTATGTGATCGGTGCGAAAGGCCGTCGCATTCCGAAACTCTGGCTGTACCACCGCACCGGAAACGGCGGAGCGCAGCTGACCAAAGGTCCGGACAACTGGAAGACCATCGACCCGGCTGTGAGTCCGGACGGCCGCCATGTCTATTATTCACAACGCACGGGTGCTTGGAACTACAATGCCCAGCTGCCGCAATACCAAGTGGGCGTGTACGACCGGGAAAATGGGTCCACACGCACGCTGACATCCCGCTATGGATCGGCATTCACACCGGTTCTTTCGCCTGACGGCAAAACACTGGTATACGGTTCACGGTTTGAAATCCAGACCGGATTGGTGGCTCGAGACCTCGCCACGGGTGAAGAACGTTGGATCGCCTACCGCATTCAACGCGACGATCAGGAATCCATCGGCACGATGGGCATCCTCCCGGGGATGAGCTTCACTCCTGACAGTAAGGAGATCGTGACGACCTGGGGCGGAAAACTCTGGCGCGTGCCTCTCTCCGGAGGCGCCGCCATCGAAATCCCATTCACGGCGGAAGTGAACATTGACCTGGGTCCGGCCGTGCTGTTCAAGTATCCGATTTCCGATGATCGCGAAGCGGTGGTGACCCAGATCCGTGACGGTGTCCCCTCCCCTGATGGGGAACATCTCGCCTTCACCGCGCTCAACAAACTCTATGTGATGGAGATTCCGAACGGTGCGCCGCGTCGTGTCACAAGCATGGAGGTGGTCGAAGCGCAGCCGACCTGGTCGCCCGATGGGCAATCCCTCGCTTATGTGACCTGGGACGGAAAAGAAGGCCATCTGTACCGTGTGAGTCCGTTCGCACGCCGTGCCGCGGCTCCGCAAAAACTCACCACCGTCGGCGCATTGTACTCGGAACCGGCTTGGGCCGCGAACGACCGCATCGTGATGGTCCGTGGCGCAGCCCGCGCCTTCCGCGACGCAGAGGGGCCGACCGCCTTCGGCGCATCCGAAGACCTTGTCTGGATCTCCGCCCGTGGTGGAGAAACGACGCTGATCGACAAGGCCAACGGCCGTTCCAACCCGCACTTCGTTCGGAGTAACGACCGCATCTATCTGAACCAAGGCAGCCAAGGACTCATTTCCATCCGCTGGGATGGCACGGATGCCAAAACCCATCTTAAGGTGACCGGCATCACCACCTTCGGCACCATCGACGGAGACGACGACCATGGCCACATCCTTCCCGAATCGATGTCGCAGGAAATGAAAGAGCCGCAGATGCCGTCGAGCGCGTCATGGATCCGCATGGCGCCCTTGGGTGATCAAGCCCTCGCCCTGATCAACAACGACGTGTACACCGTCACGCTTCCCTATGTGGGAGAAGCGCCGACGATCTCCGTCTCGAATCCGGAAAGCGCCTCCTTCCCCGCACGCAAGCTCACACAGATCGGAGCGCAGTTCCCGGCCTGGTCCACGGATGCGAAAAAAGTGCATTGGTCGATCGGAAACGCGCATGTGGTCTATGATCTGGATGCAGCCCGGGCACATGAGGACAGCTTGAAAATGGCGGAGAAGGATGAAGAGACAAAGAAGGCGGAAGAAACCAAGACCGACAGTCTGAAAACGGAAAACGGAAAACCGTCTTCCTATGAACCGATGGAGTTCCGGGTGAAGGTGATGTATCCGCGCGACATGCCGGAAGGCACTCTAGTCTTACGCAACGCGCGCATCGTGACCATGAACGGCGCCGAGGTCATCGAGCGCGGTGATCTCGTGGTCGTGAACAACCGCTTCCACGGCGTGGGTGCCGCTGGGACGCTCACCGTGCCCGCTGGAGCGCGTGAGATGGACATGGCAGGTAAAACCATCGTCCCGGGCTTTGTCGACACGCACGGACACATGTGGCCCGCTTGGGACATCCACAAGACCCAGGTTTGGAATTACGCGGCGAATCTGGCCTATGGCGTCACCACATCCCGCGATCCTCAGACCGCAACCACCGATGTGCTCACCTACTCCGATATGGTGGATGCGGGGATGATGCCGGGTCCGCGTGTGTATTCCACGGGTCCCGGACTCGGGTTCTGGGGCTACAACATCCAGGATCTTGACCATGCCCGCCGTGTCATGAAACAGTACAGCGAGTATTACAACACAAAAACGATCAAAATGTATCTGGCGGGAAACCGCAAGCAGCGGCAGTGGATCATCCAGGCCGCGCGCGAGCAGAACATCATGCCGACCACCGAAGGCGGTTTGGATTGGAAGACGAACGTGACGCAGCTTCTGGACGGATATCCCGGCCATGAGCACGCCTTCCCCATCTATCCGCTCTTCAGCGACATTTTGAAGACCGTCGCGGAGTCGAAGATGGCCTACACGCCGACCCTTCTCGTCAGCTACGGCGGACCTTGGGCGGAGGAGTTCTTCTACGCCACCGAGCGTCCGTATCACGATGCCAAGCTGCGCCGATTCACGCCCTACACCGAATTGGCTGGCAAATCGCGCCGCCGTACCGCGTGGTTCATGCCGGAAGAGCACATTTTCAGCCGTCATGCCGAATTCGCCAATGAGCTCGTGAAAGCGGGCGGCATCGCCGGCGTGGGTGCGCACGGACAGCTCGAAGGACTCGGCTACCACTGGGAGCTCTGGGCCATCCATTCGGGCGGGATGTCGAACCATGACGCGCTTCGCACGGCCACCGTGATCGGCGCCGAAGCGATCGGGCTGGACGGCGACCTGGGCTCCATCCAAGCTGGAAAATTGGCGGACCTTCTCATCCTAGACAAGAATCCGCTGGAGGACATCCGCAACACCAACACCATCCGCTATGTCATGAAAAACGGACGGCTGTACGATGGAAACAGTTTGGACGAGGTGTATCCGCGCGTGAAACCGTCCGGATTCAACTTCTGGGTGGATGCGCCCGGGGCGGTGCCGGGAGGAAAGGACTGAACCCCATGTCCCAATCCCTGAAAAAAGAAGTCGAATCGTTCCTGGAATGGTCCCGTGAGCTGTACGGACCCGTATACTTCACGACGGAGAAGCCAGAGGCACCCGCCTCAGAACCCTTCATCCCTTCACCTGCGCCTGTGACTTCATCGCTTCATCCGTTGACCCTTTCATCCGTCACCTCGCTCGTCGAACTTCGCGCATTATGCGAACAAGCTGAGGAGTTGCGCACCGACCTGCCAAACACGAACTTGGTCTTCGGCGTGGGCAACCCGAATGCGGATCTGATGGTGGTCGGCGAAGCCCCCGGTGAGAACGAGGACGAGCAGGGCGAACCCTTCGTAGGAAAAGCCGGTCAACTGCTCACCGACATCCTCAAGGCGATCAAATTCCGTCGCGAGGATGTGTACATCGCCAACATCGTGAAGCACCGTCCGCCGGGCAACCGCGACCC
>CAYVRS010000111.1:0-6780 GCA_964454075.1 uncultured Chitinophagales bacterium | reverse complement strand
ACATCCTGATCATTGTCGGCTCCTCGCTTCAGGTCTATCCTGCGGCAGGGCTCGCCCTCGCCACCCGACCACGCACACCCATTTTTGTCATCGACCCCGACCCGAACGTCCCTTCCTTGCCCGATCACGTGGAATTGATCCGTGAGACGGCGGTGAACGGATCACCGGGCTTGGTCCACCACCTACTTACCCATCATGTCTGACCATACCGCGTTCGAAACCACCGTCATCAAGCAATTGCTGCTTCCCGTCCTGAATCTGAAGAAGCGTTTCCCGTGGCTTCCGGGTGCCCGTCGGATCGGCGCCGAAGCGGCCTTCATCGGCATCAGTGAAGACGAGCTGATGGATGCCCGCATCCGCTTCGACATGGCGGCCAAGCAGGCCGCGCTTGAGTTGCTCAAAGAGGATGTGATCTTGGATGGACTGAATGCGAGGCCTTTCGGAGAAAAGGGCACGATCGTGGCCGTCGGAGACGGACTCACCGAAGACCTCCAAGGCTGGTTCGAGATTCTGAAGCATGTGCTGGACATCGGCACCGAGGGAGGATTCCGTTGCGTGAATGCCGCTGTGTCGGGAAACACGTCGTTGGATTGTCTTCGCGCGTTCGAGCGGGATGTGATCCTTGAAAAACCCGATTGGGTCATCTTCGCGGTGGGTTCGCACGATGCCATGCGTCTGCATGGGGTTCCAAACCGCACTCTGGTGTCATTGGCCGAGTATTGGGAAAATATCTCCGCGATGGAAAGCATGGCGGGTGAAGTGACCAAGAATCCGGTGATCTGGGTGACGCCTCCTCCCGTCGACATCGACGTCATGAAGGAATCGCCGATGTTTGAGGGATCGATCCTGGAAGCCGACCTCCACCATTACCGGGAAGTGCTGGCCGGTAAGACAGGAATCGTTGTGGATCCCTACGGTCAGCGCCTGGGCCGTCCCGTCGGTCCATGGAACGTGAGCGGCGATGGATTTCATCTGACCACGGCAGGGCACATGGAGACCGTCCGTGCACTGTTCCGCGCCTTCGCAGGGGTCACAAGCGGATCGTAACCTTCGCGACGTCCAGGCCGATGTCTTGAATGATGCCCATACGTCCGTTCGAGACGATGGGTGAGGCGTACAGATTGGGTTGAAGGAAGGAGACCGTCGTGGTTTCGGACGGTTGCATCGACAGTGACATCAGGCTACCGGCTCCCGCGCTGCTGAAATAAAACGCGTCGGCAAGTCCGAATGCGAAGCCAGCCCATACGCCTGCGCCCGTGCCGTATTGGAGGCCTTTGGCCAGCGGTTTGTTTACCATGAGCGCCATCGCTGTGCCGACCACACCGCCGGTGACGCTGCCATAGAAGGTGTCCAGAAGCACAATCATGCTTGTGTAATTCGCGGAATTGAACATCCCTTGCACCCGGTAACCGGAACCCACCTCATAGACGCTGACGTCGTAGACGCCGACGCCGAGTCCATACAACGTACCCATGCCAACCCCGATTCGGATGGGGGCCCAATCGGCATTGTCGGTGAGGGCCATCGCGCCGAGTCCGAGCAAGGTGCCGTTGGCGGTTCCCATCAAGGTGTTGCCGGCCAAGCTTTGAAGCCCTTGGGCGTTCACGCCGGAGGTGAGGAGCACGCCGAGCGTGAGGAGGGTGATAAGCGGTTTCTTCATAGGTCTAATATACAAATCAAGGATTATGGAGCGCTACCTGTAGAATCTTGCCGTTGTGGAGGTCGCCTGCGGTGGTGAGGAAGGTGGCGATGAACGCTCCCATCCGCACTGAGGAGACGGGAGCCTGATACCCGGGAAAGGCTTGGGCCAGCATGTCGGTCTGAACTGCTCCCAGGGCGAGGCAGTTCACAGACACGCCCCGAGCGCCCCATTCCGTGGCCAGGCATTCGGTGAGTACGGAGAGCGCTCCTTTCGTGGCGCTGTAGGCGGAGAGGCCTGGGTATTTCGACGAGCCTTGCACGCCACCCATGCTTCCGATGAGCACCAGGTGCGCGCCGGTTGCGAGCACCGGAGAGAGATGTCGGGCCAAGCGAACGGCGGACATCACGTTCACATCCCACATCGTCTGCCAATCCTCATCCGTGAGGTCTTGGAAGGGTTTGTTGATGAGCAAGCCCGCGGCATGCGCCACGCCATCCAAGGCCCCGAACCGTGCCATCGCCGCGCAACCTGAGTCGGTCGACAGATCGGCGGGCGCGGCCACCACCTGGTCCGGGTAGGCCTTGGTCAGTTCATCCAGGGCATGCGCCGAACGCGCGGCCGCGACCACTCTGTGGCCGGCTTCGGCCAACGCCCGTACGATGTCGTTCCCGATGCCACGGCTGGCTCCGGTCACCAGATAGGTTTTCATGCGCGGAAGTTACGCTAGAAAGCGATACCCCGCACTGATCAGATCGTCCCATTCCTCGTTCCGGGTACGTAGCGCCTGAAGATGCGCATCCACCCGTTTCATGAGTTCTTCTGCCGGAGCGTGGCGGTTCAGCAGCTCGTACAGCTCGAGATATGCAAGCCAGGCGTCGGAGTACGCCGCGTCGAGGTCATCCGCGATGCGCCCGGCTTCGGACAGATCCAACCGTCCGGAGTCGCGTAGCGCTCGGATGGCCTCATAGATGCCGAAAAGACGCCGTTCCGCGGAGGAGTACTCGATCTTGATGGCGGTTTTGGCCGATTTCGGAGGATAGACATTGTGCGCCTCTTTGTCCGCGCTGCCCGAATAGGCGGAAACGATGCGCTCACCCACGGCCATGTCGAATCCGCCCCAGTCGGGGTGGAAGACGATCGCGCCGGACGGATCGCTGACGGTGCAGTTCCTGAACGACATCAGCAGGTTCAGGCCTTCTTTGCGGCAGATGCGCACCAATGTGCCTTTCACTGAATACCCGGAGTCGAAGGTCAAGGTGCAGAACTGCCCCACGGCCACGCCGATACGGAGCAGGTCCCCTTCATGGGCGTCGCAGAGCGGCATGTCAAGGCCTTGAAGGCGGCCGAGCGGGGTGCTGAACCCATCCGAATGGGTTTCGGTGCCATGGCCGACCAGGAGCGTGTCGCGATACGCAAGGGAGGTTCCGCCGTGTGTGCGGAGGAACGTCGCGTCGGTATGGGTGAAGATCCCCGAGATCTGGAGCCCGGAATCGAGCACCAATGTGCCGACTTGGCTGGAATCGCGGACCTTGGCCGCGCCTTCCACGCCTCCAGTGCGGAAGCTCATGGTGTCGGCAAAGGCTTCGAGCGTGTCGATGAGGTGGTCGAAATCGCGAGCCACGAACAGTTGGGGCTGCATCGAGGGGATGTCGTAGTTGGTGTTCGCGCAGTCGACGCCGAGCGGGAGTTTTATGACGGCGGGAGCGAGGCAGGCCGCGCTTTCACCGACCGACGACAGGATGCCGGCACCGAAGATCGTGAATGCCTCCGGCGTACCCATCAGCCCGTATTCGACGGTCCACCAATGCAATCGCGACAGCAAGGCCGATTCCGAGGGATCCGTGTTCGCCGCCGTCTTGGCCGCCAGGTCGGCTTCGGCCGCATTCAAGTCGGCTTCAGACGTTCCGGGAAATTCCTTGAGGATCGACAGGTAGCGGATAGCCTCATAGATGTCGTAGTCGGCTTTGGAGAAGACCGCTTTCGACCCGTATTCACCGAAACGCTGAAGGAAGTCGGCGTACTTGGGTTCCGCAATGATGGGTGCGTGGCCGGCCGCTTCATGGATGATATCGGGCGCTGGTGTGTACAGCACATGCTTGGCGTTACGGATTTCGGCCGAAATGACGAGGATCCGGTGCGCCTGGAACTCCATGAATGCGGCCGGTGGAACGAACCCGTCGACCACCACGGCCCGCCATCCGAACAAGGCCAAGGCCTTGTTCATTTCGTCGATGTGCGGAATCCGCTCGATCCCGATGCCTGTTTTCAGAAGTCCCTCGAAGTAGGCGGGGTGGGTATGGGGACGAAGAAAATCCAAGTTGCGATGCATCACATAGCGCCAAACGGCGTGGTCCTGCGCGGTGTACTCGTCGTAGTGCTGGCGCACCACGAATTGGCGTAAGTATGTGGGGATGCTGAGGATAACGTCTTCCTGAGTGACATGCATGGGTTGAAAAAAGCGCTTTTCCATTGCGTTTAAGATGATTTTAAAAGTAGGTACTTTATGTCGAATCCTGTTTACTAAATCTTGATCCCGTGCTTGTTCCCCGCCATATCCTCGAATTGGACCCTTACGTCGCCGGAAAAACCATCGAAGAAGTGGTGGCGGCCTACCAGCCCAAGCGGGTGTCCAAACTCGCTTCGAACGAGAATCGGTTGGGATGCAGTCCTCATGCCTTGGCGGCGGCGCAAGCGTCCATGTCGGTGATCATGAACTACCCGGATCCGTCGTCGGCGGCGCTGCGCGCCCGGTTGGCGGAGCGTTTCGCCGTGAAGCCGGAGAATGTGATCGCAGGAAGCGGCTCGGAGGGCATCATGTCTCTGATCACGCGCACGTTCTTCCTGGATCATGAGGAGGCGATCACGGCGTCGGCGACGTTCATCGGGTTCATCGTGTTGGCGAACAGTCGTGGCATACGCCTTCGACAAGTGCCGCTCACTTCCGACTACCGCTTCGACCTGGATGCGATCGCGGTCGAGATCCGTGAGGACACGAAACTCATCTATCTGGCCAATCCCAACAATCCGACCGGCACGTATTTCACAATCACCGAGTTCGAGCGCTTCATGACGAAAGTGCCCGAACATGTGCTGGTGATCCTTGACGAAGCGTATTTCGAATTCGCGAGCGACCAACCTGATTTTCCTGATTCGATGCGGTACCGGCTCGACAACGTGATCACGTTGCGCACGTTCTCAAAAGCGTATGGCTTGGCGGGATTCCGGATCGGATACGGTTTCGCGCACGAAGCGCTCATCGCCAATCTGATGAAAGTGAAGCTTCCGTTCGAGCCCTCGACACCGGCCCAGGCGGCGGGTCTGGCCGCCCTCGACGACGACGATTTTCTGACCCGCACTCAGGAGATGGTGGTGGATGGTCGGGAGCGGCTGTACCGGTTCTTCGACTCGATCCGTATCCCCTATGTCCGTTCTTTCGCGAATTCGGTGATGATGGTGATGCCGACCGAAAAGGAAGCGGCCGATTACACGCAGTTCCTGCTCGAAGACGGAGTGATCGTTCGACGCCTGCCTGCGTTCGGGCTGCCTCATTGCGTGAGGGTGACGATCGGTCTGCCCCGCGAAATGGATCACTTCGAGGAACGGACCTTGGCTTGGGTCAGTCGCTGAGGCGCTTATACAGGGTGATGCGGGCGCGCAATGTGGTGAACACCAGGTACTTGCGTGTGAGCCAGACATCGAGCTGCTCGTATTTGTCGACCGAGAGAGACGAGGAGATGTACGTGGTGATGCCTTCGGAGACGATCACGGTGCAAGTGGACGCATGTTCCGGGATCTTAGGAACCGCGAGCAACAGATCCGGGGAATAGCCGGAGCGCCCCGCACGAGGATGGCGGGTCAGATGCAGCGAGCCTCCTTTTTTCAGGATATGGCGTCGTGCCGACTTGCTGAAAGACAGAACCGGAAGGGGCATTTGATACTAAATCCGTACCTTTCGTCACACAAACGTAATTTATGAAGACCCAGCTTCCCCGCATCTATGTCGACACGTTAGGATGTTCTAAGAATACCGTCGA
Source organism: uncultured Chitinophagales bacterium (assembly GCA_964454075.1). GTDB lineage: Bacteria > Bacteroidota > Rhodothermia > Balneolales > HLUCCA01 > CAMTWZ01. The sequence continues at coordinate 1,104 of CAYVRS010000111.1, read as the reverse complement.
CTCCGAGTTTTTCATGGCCCAGGCGCAGGCCAACGAGTTTGAGCTGGTCGACAAGGTGGAAGACGCCACCGTTCTGCTCATCAACACCTGCGGGTTCATCGACGCGGCCAAGAAAGAGAGCATCGATCATATTCTGGATGGGGTCACTCTCAAAAAGCAGGGCAAACTCGACCAGGTGATGGTGATGGGATGTTTGTCCGACCGGTACGCCACCGAGCTTGAGGCCGACATCCCTGAAGTGGACCGCTATTTCGGAAGCTCCCACAAGAGCGTGCCTGATGTGATCCGGGCATTGGGCGGCGATTACCGGAAGGAGTTGATCGGAGAGCGCCGCATGAGCACTCCGTCCCAGTTCGCGTATTTGAAAATCTCCGAAGGCTGCGACAATCCCTGTTCCTTCTGCGCCATTCCGCTGATGCGAGGCGGGCATGTGTCCACACCGATGGACCAGCTTCTCGCCGAAGCCCGTCTGCTGCGTGCCAAAGGGGTGAAAGAGCTGATCGTGATCGGTCAAGACACCACCTACTACGGGCTGGACCTGTACGGAAAGCGTTGCCTTGATGAGCTGCTGCTCCGATTGTCGGACATCGGCTTCGAGTGGATCCGCCTTCTCTATGCCTATCCAGCGAAATTCCCTGAGCACATCCTGCCGGTGATGCGCGAGCGCGAGAACATCGTCAAGTACATCGACATGCCGATCCAGCATGGCTCCACCGAGGTGTTGAAATCGATGCGCCGGGGCATCACGCGCCAACGTTTGGAAGAGCTCATCACCCAGATCCGGAGCGAAGTTCCAGGCATCCGTCTGCGCACCACGATGATCGTGGGATACCCGACAGAGAGCAAGGCGCATTTCGAGGAGATGCTTGGTTTCGTGAAGACCATCGGCTTCGACCGTCTCGGATGTTTCTCCTATTCGCAGGAAGACGCGACCACTGCCTTCGGCTTGGGCGACCCAATCAGCCAGAAAGAGAAACAGCGCCGTGTGAAGGCGCTGATGACCGCCCAGGAAGAGATTTCCCTGATCAAGAACCGCGAACTGATCGGAACGGTGATGCCGGTGATGGTCGACCGCATCGAAGACGGCGTGGTCTGGGGGCGTAC
>CAYVRS010000110.1:4320-6799 GCA_964454075.1 uncultured Chitinophagales bacterium | reverse complement strand
AGATCATGAACCGTACGGTTCGGTTTTGTTGCGATACTGCATTTCGTACTGTCCACCCCTTGCAACCAACCCCTTTGGGAACTCGCGGCATAGGTGAACCGCAGCGGACCGAGACGGGTCGGAGTCGAGAAGCCGAGTCCCGCATTTCCAAGAATCGCTGAATCTGAGGTCGACGCGGCTCCGACGAATCCGAACGCATAGGCGTTGGAATCGAGTCGGAATCTGGCTTCCAGTTCGTTCCATGCGAATCCAGGGACCTGGATCTCGTCTTCCCTGTAGCCTCTGAAGGAGGTCGCCCCGCCGAATCGGTATTGTTGGTCGATGGGGATGCGGTCCGAAATCATCACCGCCGCCTCACCGAGAATGGCGGTATAGAAACGCCGCTCAGGGCGCCATAACAGAGCCCAATCGGCGTTCGTGGTCGTCACGGAACGACCGTTCAGGCGGCCTGTCCCGGCGCTGAGTGAGGCTCGACTACCTGGTAAGGACTGCCAGATGGCCCTGACACCCGTCATCCGTCGTGTCCCTTCTTCCAAGTCCGATCCCGACACAGGCACACCGATCACAGTGGTCTGCTGATGGAGCCAAAGACCGAATCGAAGGTCATCGGTCACTCGAAGGTCCCCTGAAAGCCTCAAGGCCCGTGTGAAAAACGTGGAATCCTGCTGATACATATGAAATCCTGCGGAGGCTGGGCCTGCTCCGAACGACAGATCCATCCGATTCTGATACGCTTTCACGCGATGGAACCGTACATCCAACCGGCTTCCTTCAAGAACCAGGTGCCGTACCTGGAGCGACACCTGTCCGATGATCTCCTTGTCGGCATACCCGATGAGCACATCCGACCGATGCCGGGTGGAGGGAACGACGTCGAACTGTAGTCCGTCTCTACCGGACTCCGAAATCAAGTGCGGTTCGGAGACGGCATCCAAGTCCTCCAACGCCGACAATCTGCCCCGCAAGCGTTCAAGTTCGGCCCTCGTCGCCGGGCTACCAGATCTGAACCCTATGGCGCGCAGCAGATAGGACGCTGTGAGTGGAGATGAACCCTCGAACCGGATCCAATCCACTCTGACGAGTCCGTTCAAGATGACCGCCAGATCTATATGGATTCGATGGTTCGACGAATCCACATCGGCACGTATCACCGACAGCTCGGCATACCAATACCCTTGGTCTTCGAGACGGGACATCAGCGCAGTGGTGTAGGCCTCAAACGCCTGGGCCGAGTATGCGCCGGATGGTTTGGCCAAAGAATGGACTCCGGCAGGTAACGAGTCGTTCGTCACCAGCCGGAGGTCGCCGAACAGGAGTTGTGTGAGCAATAGAACGAGTGAGATCACTCGATCACACTACGCACAAATTTGGGTAATGCAAAACTGGCTTGATGCACTTCCGGAGTGTAATACTTCAGGTGCTTGTCGAAGGCTCCGATGCCGGCATGGACACGAGCCATCACTTCCGGTGACAGAGGATCGATGCCTTTGCTCGCAAACGCCATCGACCACATGCCCGTCGGGTAGAGCGGGATGAAGGCCAGATAGAGTTTCTGAACTGGAAACGCGTTTTTCAACGCCGTGAACACCGATTTCATGCTGTCATGGTAATGCTCCACCCAGGGCGATTCGGTTTGACCGGACAACACGCCGTTCTCATTCAGAGCCGCATAGCACTTGTCGTAGAATTCCTGTTTGAACAGGTCGACCGCAGGTCCGACAGGATCCGATCCGTCAATGATGATCACATCGTACTTGTTCGGAACGTCGTTGACGAACGTCAGGCCGTTCTCATAAAGCACATGAAGACGCGGATCATCAAAGGCACCGACACCCGGCATATGGAGTTTGGATGCGCGGACGACCGCTTCATCGATCTCCACCATATCGACGTGCTCCACCGATTTGTGGCGAAGCACTTCGCGGGCCGTGCCTCCGTCGCCGCCACCGATGATCAGCACGCGCTTCGGGTCCGGATGGCTGAAACAGGCCACGTGGGCGATCATCTCATGATAAACGAACTCATCCTTCTCGGAGAGCATCACCATGCCGTCGATGGTCATCAGATTTCCCCAGGTGTCGGTCTCATAGACCTCCACTTTCTGGAACGGAGTCTGCTCGGAGAACAAGACACGGTTCACACCGACCGACAGGCCGGTGGCTCCGTTGTAATATTCGAGATACTGGAACGCCATCTTACTTGTACCAGAGCACAGCGGCGGCGAAGACCGAGCCGTTTTTGATGGTCGTATGCTCCACACCGAGGGATTTCACCGACTTCAGCTTGCGGTTGCGGTATTCGAAACCATCGATCACCATTTGGCGGACCGTGGCTTCCACATAGCTCAATGGACGGAAATCTTCGAACTCCATGATCACACCCGGTTCGGTGGGATCTTCGGGAATGCCGATGGCGATGGCCGCGGAAAGCACTTCACCCGGCGTGTTGGACGAGAGCGTCGCATACGCGATGGGGATGA
>CAYVRS010000110.1:0-4310 GCA_964454075.1 uncultured Chitinophagales bacterium | reverse complement strand
GGCCTCCTTTAGGAAGCACGATGTCGCCGACTTCCTCGGCGCCCGGAGGCACGATCGAGCTCATTCGCACGAGATTGGTGTCGCCCACGCCGGCGTTCAGGAGGGCCTGGTCGAACGCATTCAAAGGCATATTGCCTTCGCCAGCGCCTTTGACCAGTTTGTAAATGTTCGGAGTGGCGACCATAGGTCCTCCAAGACCAAAATTGGACATGTCAGAAGTGTTTAAGAGGTTGTGAGGACAACGTGCTTAATTCAGCACATTGAGTTTGCCAGCGTCTTTGGGCTTGAAGAGGAGTTCCTCACCCGGACCGACTTTGAACAGACCGCGCTTCATCTCCATGCTGGAGATGTTCTTGGAGCGGAAAGCGTCTTTAATGTACTCCTGAATCACCCAAGGGTCGATCGTCTCACCACAGGTGAAAATGTCGACCGCGGCGTAGGCGTACTCCGGCCATGTATGGATGGCGACGTGGGATTCGGCGATCACCACGGTTCCACTCACCCCATGCGGACTAAACTTGTGAAAATTATGCGAAATGATGCTCGCCTGCGAAGCGCGGGTCGCGCCGAGGAGGATCGATTCGATAGCGGCGACATCATTGAGGATGTCTGGATCGCAATCATAATATTCAACCAGGATTTGTCTGCCAAGTGCTTTCATTGACCCTTACCAGGATTAAAGGATGAATGGATAAATAAAAAATGCGACGCTTTCTCCCCGTCTTGTCTCTGGGAAAAAGGATCGCATGGGGCAGGGGCCGAAACCGTTACTGTTGTCAGTAAAGAACAAGCATAAATGTTCAATTCTCGTCTCTATACCAGCTTAAACGTGCAAGGATGTTAATGAATCTAAAAGATAGGGACTTTGGAAGTTTCCGATATCCCCGGGGGCGGAATAGCGGTATTTTCAAAGACCTACCCTGTCAGCATTAGCACAAAGGGTTTTTTGCGTAACAGAATTTCAAATATATCATTTTTTTTCCTGCGGTATGCAGAACCCAGACCAATTTTTTTCGCCAGACCAAGCCCGCTCCGTCTATGCCTCCCTCCTGCTTCCGCGCCGTGTGGAAGAAAAGATGCTCAAGCTCCTGCGTCAGAACAAGATCGCCAAATGGTTTTCCGGTATCGGACAAGAAGCCATCTCTGTGGGAACCACGCTCTCGATGCATCCGGACGACATTCTGTTCACGATGCACCGGAACCTGGGTGTGTTCACAACTCGGGGTGTCGACTGGTATCCCCTGTTCTGCCAGCTGTTCGGCAAACGCGACGGTTTCACGGAAGGCCGGGAGCGTTCGTTCCATTTCGGGGTTCCTGAGTACGGCATCATCGGAATGATTTCGCATCTGGGGGCCATGGTTCCCGTGGCGGATGGGATGGCCCTGGCCGCGAAAATGCGCGGAAAAGACCAGGTGGTCGTTTCCTTCAGCGGTGAGGGAGGCACCAGCGAAGGTGAGATGCACGAGGCCATGAACCTGGCGGCGGTTTGGAGGCTTCCCGTCATTTTCCTTGTCGAAAACAACGGATACGGCCTCTCCACCCCTACCAAGGAGCAGTTCGTCTGCGAACATATTGCGGACCGAGGACTGGGCTACGGCATTCCTTCTTACATCGTCGACGGAAATGACATCAGCGCGGTGATGTCTGTCATGAAACAGGCTCGTGCACAAGCACTGTCCGGCACTCCCGTTCTCGTCGAAGCCAAGACGTTCCGAATGCGTGGTCACGAGGAAGCATCCGGAACGGCGTATGTCCCTAATGAACTGTTCGAGGAATGGGCGGCGAAAGACCCCATCCTGCGCATGGAGCGCTTCCTCAGCGAACAAGGTTGGGCCGATGAATCCGTTTTCAAAGCGATGAGAGCGGAAGCGGATGCCACCTTTGCGGAGCCTTTGGAACGGGCCTTGGCTTGCCCAGATCCCGACGCCGATGCCGACTATCTGCTCTCACGCGTCCTTGCTCCCACCCCTCCTGCGGAGACGCCTGTGGAAGCCGCGGGACCCGAAGCCCGCTTCATCGATGGAATCCGGCACGCGCTGCAGCAAGCCTTCAACGACGATGAACGGTTCCTCATCATGGGTCAGGACATCGCCGAGTACGGCGGTGCGTTCAAGGTCACCGACGGGTTCTTGCAGAGCTACGGACGCGCCAGGGTGCGCAACACCCCGATCATCGAGGCCGGAGCCATCGGCGCGGCCTATGGCCTGGCGATGAGCGGTTTCAGACCGGTCGTGGAAATGCAGTTCGCTGATTTCATCTCCTGCGGCTTCAATCAGATCGTTCAGAACGTGGCTCCATCCCGGTATCGATGGAGCGGCGATGTGCCTTTGACCATCCGCATGCCGCATGGCGCGGGAGCCGGAGCTGGGCCCTTCCACTCCCAATCGCCCGAAGGCTGGTTCATGCAGCATCCCGGGCTGAAAGTGGTCGTTCCTGGAACCGTGGAAGACGCTCAGTTGCTGATGTACAGCGCGCTGATGGATCCCAATCCTGTGCTTGTCTTCGAGCATAAACGGCTGTACCGCAGCCAAAAGGGACAGCTCTTCGACCGGATTCCGTACGAACCTCTCGGAAAGGCGAAGGTCCGCAGAAGCGGATCCGACGCCACGATCGTCACCTATGGCTATGGCTTGACCTGGGCGACGGAACTGGCGGAAGCGATGCAGGCCGAGGGCGTGTCGATCGAAATCGTGGATCTGCGCTGCCTGCTGCCCTTGGATGTGGAGACGATCGTCGACTCCGTCTCGAAAACCGGCCGGGTGATGCTGTTGCAGGAACCGTCCGGATTCATGGGACCGATGAGCGAGGTCGCCGCGGTGATCGCCGAACAGGCCTTCCATCGTTTGGATGCGCCCGTGATGCGTTGCTCGTCGTTGGAGACCCCAGTTCCCACCAACTCCGTGTTGGAGCAGGCATATCTGCCAGGCAACCGGGCGATGGAGACCTTGCGGCGCTTATTGGCGTTTTAAGAGCTCGATCCGGTACCGTTTCAGCCAGGCATGGCCTTGGCGCGCCATATCCGCAAAGGCACGGATTTCCGGGTTCATGCGCAGGAATTGCTCGAATATCGGCACGAGATCGCTCGGCATGGTGCCTTCCGCGTACTCGGCGACATACATCTGCAGGGTATCGTTGCTCATATCCATGAGCGGTGATACCTCAAGAGTCGATATAGGTTCCCATCAGATCGTGAAGGCGGGCACGGCCCCGGTTGATGCGCGATTTCACGGTTCCCATCGGCAGTTGGGTGATTTCCATGATCTCCTCATAGCTGAGCTGCTGCACATCCCTCATCACCAGGACATCCCGGAAATCGGCGGGGATCGTGTCCAGGGATTTCTGGAGCTGGGAGACGGTCATCGACAGGTGGAGGTGTTCGTCGATGGACAAGGCGCTGTCCGGCAGGTCGATCGTCACCTCTTGTTCCTGGTTGTCGGTCTGGCTCAGAGAAACCATCTGCATGCGCTGCGAACGCTTGTATTGGTTGCGGATGAGGTTCTGTGCGATGGTGTACAGCCAGGTCGAGAAGCGGGCGATGCGCTCGTAGGAGTTGCGTGAACGGAACACGCGGAGGAAGGTCTCCTGAACAAGGTCTTCGCTGTCGAGATGGTTCTTCGTGTACCGGAAGATGAACTGGTGGATGCGTTCGCGATAGCGGGTCACGATGACCGAATAGGCCTCGTCGTAGCCTCCCTGGAACAGCTCCATGAGGTCCTCATCGGGTAATTGGTTGAAACTTAGGGCGCTGACCGTACTCATGACTCATCTATTGCATCTGGTTGGGGTTCCAGACGGCGATGAATCGATCAGGCGCTCATGATCCGTTTCAGCATCATCATGAAGATGACATCGGCTTCCAATTTGCTGTACCCTTTCACGGCGCGGTCGGCGTCGTGCAAGGCTTCGAACACCTCGGCCCAAGAACGGGGCCGGAACTGCTTCGCGTCTTTCTGCAGATAGTAGAACCCGCCGCTTTGCATGCCCAGCACGCCGTTGATCTCGTCGGGAGAAAGTCCCTTCGCCGAAAGGCGTTGATAGGTCCAGAGATTGGAGAACAGATTGAAAAAGAACGAGATCGTCTTGAAGGTTTCACCGACGTCTGAGACCCCTTGGTGCAACAACCGTTCCGCGATGTAGAACGCGCGGTCCACATCCCGTCCCAATACGGCTTCTTTGAGCTCAAACACCGAAAAATCACGCGTCACAGGGATTTTCTCGCGGATCTGTGCCGCGGAGATCCGTTCTCCTGTCCTGTTTTGTGTACAGAGCTTATCCAATTCACTGGACAGCAACTGTAGATGCGGACCCAT
>CAYVRS010000109.1:1170-6973 GCA_964454075.1 uncultured Chitinophagales bacterium | reverse complement strand
CGATGATACCGATTTCTTCCTAGTTCCTACTTCGCCCATCCTTGCAGCAGCCGATCTACCGCAGCTTGGATTTCAACCCGGTCGAGCCTCACAACCGACACTTCCGATCCCACAGCCGATAAGGGCACCGAGGCCATCATCGGAACGATGACCCGATGCGGGTTCCCTTCGATGCGGAGGAAGGGGGTGAGTCCTGCGATGTTGACTGCCCACGGCCGCCCCACCTCCGCCACCGGCGCCACCACGCGGGTTTCCAGAATGGACATATGGGCATGCTGCAGTTCAACCAGATACGGATACCTGCTTTTGGATGCCGGATTCGCATTCGCAAAGACGCGGCAGGTCATCAGAACCCCCGCAACCCGTCGCTGAACGCGCCATGCTGCACGGACACATTGTACACATCCACCTGCTCGCGAACCTCGGCCTCCCACTCGCGCCGACGCCGTTCCGCCAGCAATTCGATCAGCCGGGCTTCGAGTTCGGCCGAAAGTCCGATGCCCAAGGCCCGCGCCTGGCTCAGCAGATCGCTGTTGATGCTCAGATTGGTCGCCTTCTTCGGGGCTTTTTCGTCATAGATCGGTTTCATGCGCATGAATATGCGCATCATCATGCGTATTGTCAAGGATTCATATTGCTTCCTGAATCGAGCATCCCGCTTCCCGAACGGCTTGGGCAAAGACAGCGTCGTGCTGGGCAAACACGTGCTGTTCCACAACCATGGAGCGTCTAAGCCACGGGCATGGCGCGTGGCTTCGCACGTCATCATGCCGGGAAAATGAGCCGGGTTCGATCCTGTTTTCGGTTTTCAGTTTTCGGTTTTCAGCAATCGGGACTACATTTCCTCCCTTCGCTTTGCACAGGGCAAGTTCCTCCACGCTTCTACGCTTTTAATCTTCAATGAGCACCTCCTCTCTCTGGGCCGACATCAAAGGCTCGATCGCCGGCAACGAAGCCGATTTCACCACGGGCAGCATCCGCCGGGCCATCCTTCTGTTGAGCATCCCGATGGTGCTCGAGATGTGCATGGAATCGGTGTTCGCCGTGGCCGATATCTTTTTCGTGTCGAAACTGGGTCCGGAGGCGGTCGCCGCGGTCGGACTCACCGAAGGCATGATGACCATCCTCTACGCCATCGGCATGGGCTTGAGCATGGGCACCACGGCCATCGTCTCCAGGCGTTTCGGCGAGGGCGACCCGGAAGCCGCCGCCGTGGCGGGCGTGCAGGGGATTTTCGTGTCGGCCGCCATCTCCATCCCCTTCATGCTGGTCGGCTTCTTCTACGCCCCGGAACTGCTCCGTTGGATGGGGGCGTCGGAAACCATCATCAACGAGCTGAGCGGGTACGCCTCCATCATGTTCCTGGGCAACATCGGAATTCTGCTGCTCTTCGTCATCAACGCCGTGTTCCGCGGCGCGGGCGACGCGGCCATCTCCATGCGCGTGCTCATCTATGCGAACGGGCTGAACATCGTGCTGGATCCGATCCTCATCTTCGGACTCGGACCCATCCCCGCCATGGGTATCGAAGGCGCGGCCATCGCCACGACGTTTTCGCGCGGCCTCGGCGTCATCTACCAATTGTACATGCTCACCGGCCGTAGCAAACGCATCGTGGTGCGCCGCCAAGACTGGGTAATGGATTGGAGCATCGTGAAAAGCCTCGTCCGTCTCTCGCTGGGCGGCATCGGACAGATGCTCATCGGCACCGCCAGCTGGGTGCTGCTCATCCGCATCCTTGCCGAATTCGGCAGCGAGGTCCTGGCCGGGTACACCATCGCCATCCGGATCTTCATCTTCTCGCTGATGCCGAGCTGGGGCATGAGCAACGCCGCGGCCACGCTGGTTGGACAGAACCTCGGCGCCGGAAATCCGGACCGCGCCACCTGGTCGGCCTGGTACTGCGCCGGGGTGAACACCGCCTTCCTTGTCTTGGTCGGCATCGGATACTACCTCTTCGCGGAAGGGCTGATGGGGCTCTTCACTGACGATCCGGAGGTCATCGCCGTGGGTGTGAAATGCCTCAAGATCATCTGCCTGGGCTATCTGATCTATGGGATGGGGATGGTGATGGCGCAGTCGCTGAACGGCGCGGGCGACACGGTGAGCCCCACCATCATCAACCTCATCGCCTTCTGGATGATCGAAATCCCCTTGGCCTATTTCCTGGCCAACGAGCTCGGCTGGCGCGAAGACGGGGTGTTTTGGGCCATCGTGATCGGCGAAAGCCTGCTCGGCCTCATGGCAATGGCCTGGTTCATGCGCGGATCGTGGAAGACGAAGGTGGTTTAACCGTCAGTCGATCACGGCCATGATCCGCCTCCAGATCTCCTCATCATATCCCGAGACCGCCCAAGCGCTGGAAATGCCCTCATCGCCTAAGCGGACCACCACCAGGTCGCGCGACGGAACCACGTAGATCTTCTTGTCATCCTTGCCCAATCCCGCGATGAGATCCGCCGGCGCGGATGGAATCAGCGGACCTTGATTCACCTGGCGCAGAATCGGTTGCAGGTAAGTCGCCTGTCCGTTCAGCCACCACAGGTAGCCATAGGCGGGGTTGAGAGTCTGCGACGGACGCGTCATCGCTTCGAAATACTCCTCGGAAACCGCGGCCGGACGTCCATCCCATCGCCCCTTGTTCGCGATGAATAATCCCCATCGGGCCGCATCGCGCGTGGTGCTCACGAACACATTTCCGTCGTTGAGGAACCATGCGGCTTTCGAGCTCATGCCCAGCGGATCACGCACATGCGTGGCCGTGTACTGGTTCCGCGTGCGTCCCGTGGCCGCCTCCAAGGCATCGATCAGACGCAGATACGAGGCGTTGTGATAGGCCCAACGCGTGCCCGGCGCCGCGAGATAGGTGAGGCAGGATGGGGTTTCGCAATCGAAGCCGTTCAGTCCGTCATGGAACTCATTGAAGCCGGCCGTCATGGTGAGCTGATGCCGAAGGGTGATCGCCGCTTCCTGCGCGGGAGTCATGGACGTCCAACCCGCGCCCAGATACTCGCGCGAAGGATCATCCAGATCCAGTGTTCCTTCTTTTTCGGCGACTCCCACCAGATACGCCGTGAGCGTCTTTCCAGCCGAGGCCCAGAAATACGCGGTGTCGCGATTCCATCCGTTCCAATAACGCTCATGCGCGATGCGCCCCTTGTGCAGAATGATGAATCCGTAGGTGGAGGTCGACTCCAGATAGGCGTCCAACTCGGGCAGGGCGGCGGTCTTCCATCCCAAGGATGCGGGCGACACGGTATCCCATTCGCCGAGGGCGTCGGCTGGCGGGAAATAATCCGTTTCGACCTGAGGGGATGTGGAGGTCTCGCAAGCCCCCATCAGCAGGAGCAGGCTAATCGCGAATGAACGGATCGCTGAATTTGGCATCGTTACGGAGGGTTTCGTCCGTCAAAGTACCTAAAAATGCGACCAGAGCGTCGATTTGCGCCTCAGACAAATTCAAGCGCAAGGGCTGCATCCCGCCGGGCACACGCAAGCGGTTGTCGAGGTTGGGTCCGCCCATCACGCCCGTGCTGTAATGGCGCACCACCTGCTCAAGCGTGGTGAACCGACCGTCGTGCATGAACGCGCCATCCAGAGCTACGCTTTTGAGGGAAGGTGATTTGAAAACCGTGGTCTGGTTCATGTCGAGTCCGTTCGTGAGCGAGTTCGCCGCCAAGGCGAAGGTCGGTGGCTGGTGGCATCCCGCGCAACCTGCGCCTCCCAGGTTCGGCGGATTCAAAAACAGGCGCTTCCCGAGATTCTGTTCCGCCGTGAAATTGGGGAAGTCGGCGTTCGCATTGCCTCCGGCTAAGGAGATGCCGGTGTCGAACGCGCTGTTAACGGAGACCATGCTCCGCACGAACTGCGCCAAGGCGCGCTGGATGCGCGCTTCGGAGATGGCAGGATCACCGAACGCGGCGGCGAACAAAGGCGGGTAGTACGAAAGGTCTTCGAGCCGGTCGATCACGGCTCCCATCCCGCCATGAGCGGCATCGAAGCCCATTTCGACGCCGTTCTGAATCGGCTGGGTGGACTGCGCTTCCAGATTCGCGGCGCGTTTGTCCCAGAACATGCTCGAGGCGGTATAGAACCGGGTGTTGGTGAGGCGCATCGAATGCACATCGGTCACCCCGCCCTCGAAACCGACGCTTTTCACACGCGTGTCGGAGAAGCCCGCGGCCTGCGAATGGCATGACGCACAGCTCACGGTGCCGTTCACGCTCAATTGCTTGTCATAAAACAGCACGCGGCCGAGCGTGGCGCCGATGTTCGTCACCGGATTTCCCGCCGTCGTGTTGTCCGTGTTCAGCACACCCGGTGTGTAATGCGCCGGGTAGGCCGGGGTATAGGTGGGAAGATCGGCCAGGTCGATCGACAGGACCTGGGACACATCCGGATCAGTGATGGCGACCTCTTGGGTCGGGGTCTCACAGGCGGCGAGAAGAAGAAGGAGGGGAAGGGCGCGGTACAGGTTCATGACCTCTTTACACGCCAATCCCGACTTCCCCCTAAACCTATTATCTTCAGCCATGCAATATTCGCGCTACCCCATCGCTTTCATCGCCTGGTGCTCCCTCGGCATCCAGATCTGGCTCACGTCGAACGAACCCGACGGCAATCTGGGCAACCTGTTCAGCTACTTCACCATCCTGACGAACCTGTTGGTGGCGTGCAGCCTCACCTTCGTCAACAACCGGTACTTTTCCGGCACCCTGACGCAAGGCGCCATCACCGTGTACATCGTGGCGGTGGGACTCATCTATGCCCTGGTGCTTCAGAAACTCTATGATCCGCAGGGATGGAATCTGGTCACGGATGTGGCCTTCCACTATGTCACCCCGTTCCTGTATCTCATGCACTGGCTGTTCGTCGTTGAAAAAGGCGATTACGAGTGGGTGGATGCGTTCCGTTGGCTGCTCTTCCCCGGCATCTATCTGGCCTACACGCTGTTCCGAGGCATTTTCACGGAATGGTACCCGTATCCTTTCATTGATGTGACGGAATTGGGCTATCTCTACGCCTTCCGCAACAGTCTGGGCGTAGCCGCCGCCTTCTGGGTGCTCGGGATGGGGATTGTGGCGATCGACAAGGCCCTGTCGCGCCCCGAGCGCATCGGCGCAGACTGATTTCGGAACAGAATCGACCTCAGAAGGCTGAAAAGCACGGAGATCGGACGACATCGTTCCGGAATCCGTGCTTTTTTTGTAAGAAATCCCGGGAAACGGACACTGTGTAGGTAGAGTGTGATTCCGGTCGCCAAACCCGGAATTCCTAGCGCATGACTACAGTCCATCCGGGGCCGGGGGCGGATAGCCTTCGGCCTTGATTTTCATCCGCATCCCGATGTTCCTCCTGCTGTTCCTTCTTCAGCTCGTTTCGCCTCCCTTGGTCGCCATCACCGAATTCAATGTGGATCCGGTGGATGGGCGGCCGGCGTATGTCGAGCTTCACAATCCCGGGTCCGTGCCTGTCAATCTGAAGAATTGGCGGATGCAACGCCGTCAGACATCGTCCGAAACGAACCGTGTGATCTCAAGTAACGACCTCGTCTTGAATGCCGGCGCGTATCTGGTGATGGTTGCCGATGCCGCTCCGATGATCGATGCGTACGGACCGGGCCCCTATCACGCGATGAGCCGGTTTCCGACCTTCAACCGGGCGTCGCCGGATGAGATCCGGCTCTTCGATGCGGCCTCGATGCGCGTCGATTCGATTCAATACACCCCAACGCTGTGGATCCGCGGCACGCCGCATGAGCGGAAGAGCCTGCTTGTGGATGCCGTCCATGCGGAGAACTGGG
>CAYVRS010000109.1:0-1160 GCA_964454075.1 uncultured Chitinophagales bacterium | reverse complement strand
CGCCCTCCCGCCGAGCCGCTTCGCATCCTCGCCGTCGGAATCCGTGAACCGGACTCGGTGGTCGTGAATGTCTCCGGCCGCTTGCATCGGTTCGGCGGCGCGTTGGACGGGCACCTCGAACTCCCGCTTGTCGGTATCCGCGACCTGTTCGGAAACGCTCTACCCGACACCCTGCTTCGCGTTCGGACGGTGTACCCCGTTCCGGGCCGGTCCATTCTTGTGCTGAATGAACTGGGCCTTTGGGGCGGTTCGCCCTTTGTGGAGGCGCACAACCGGTCGCAGGACGAGGTGGATGTCTCCGGACTCCTCCTGAACGGCAGGGCGCAGCCCCGGTTCATGGTGGCGCCGGGCTTCCATCGGCCCGAGGTGGTTCCAAGCGGCGGATTCGCTGTGTTCACCACCACATTCACGAAAAGCTCCAGCGGACTCGGTCTGCGGCATCCTCGCGGCGTCCTGCTCGATTCGCTCCGATACGGACCGACTTGGATGTTCGGACCCGAATCCGTCTCCCTGGAACGCATCGATCCGTCGCGGCCGTCGAACGATCCGAAGAACTGGGCCGCGCATCCGACCTCGGACAGTCGTGGCGAGCGGAATGCGAACTGGTCTACAGGAGCTCCATTTCCGGCGCCGGACATCGCCGATCTGCATCAAGGCCGCATCCGCCTGCGCTTTCCACGGTTTGTGGGCTGGGAACCGTCCATTCGATTGGATGTGGACGGCGCGCCGGCGGGTGAACCGACCATCGATGCGATGTCTGCCGACACCTGGCTCTTGCAGGAAACCGATGGCGGGGTGGTCCGCATCGAGGCCTTCGAACTACCCGTAAGCCGCGCCCCTGCGCAGGGCCACCTGCTGATTAATGAGCTGATGGTCGATCCGCATCAGGACCGCCACAGCGACCGGCCGGATCAATCGCAGTATGTGGAGGTGGTCAACGTCACCGATCAAGCCTTGAGCTTGGAAGGCCTGCATCTCGCCGACGAACCCGACAAGCACGGCATCATGGCGCGGATGTGGCCGGTCTCGACCGATCGGCGCTGGCTATCCGCCGGGGGCATCGCCGTGCTGCATGCCGATACCGCGCTGGCGTGGACCTCCTCGCGCCTCGCCACGGCCTTCCCCCTCACCCCGCCCGGCGCCATGCTGCGTCTGCATCG
>CAYVRS010000108.1:0-6989 GCA_964454075.1 uncultured Chitinophagales bacterium | reverse complement strand
GGGCCAAGTACGCCTCCTGTGAGTCGAATTCCCGGGGAAGCACATGTGCGGCGAGACAGGTCGGTATCCCGCCGACCTTCCGGATCACCTCCAACATCTTCAGTTCGGTGTCCACATCCAAGCCATATCCGCTTTTGATTTCGCAGGTGGTGACGCCTTGGCGCCTGTGACGGTCCAACCGAATGGATGTCTCATCCAGCAGCTGCTCCTCACTGGCGCGACGTGTCTCCCTGACGGTATGATGGATCCCTCCGCCGGCGGCAAGGATGTCCGCATATCCGGCGCCATTGAGTTTGAGGGCATAATCCGCGGAGCGGTCGCCCGCATAACAGAGGTGGGTGTGCGAATCGATGAGGCCCGGAATGAGCACCCGATCGCCTTGGATCTCATGGATGCTGGCCGCTTGGGATCGAAGCCCGTCGAACGAACCGACGGCATGGATCCGTCCCCCATCCACCAACACACCTCCATCGCTGAGAATGCGCAAACGGTCGTCGCGGATGGGACCCTTGGTCGGAAGGGCCTCCATCGTGAGGATCTGCCGGAAGGGACCGATGAGGTTCATCGGAGTCCGAACGTTTCGGCTGTGGCGAGGGCTTCATCGTAGCCCGCATCCGCATGGCGGAAGACACCCATCGCCGGGTCGTTGTGAAGCACGCGCCGCAGGCAGTTCGCGGCTCGGTCGGTGCCGTCGGCGACCACCACCATGCCGGCATGCTGCGAATACCCCATCCCTACCCCGCCTCCGTGATGGAACGAGACCCAGGTGGCGCCTCCGCCCGTGTTGGCCATGAGGTTGAGCAGCGGCCAGTCGGAGACGGCATCCGAGCCGTCTCTCATGCCTTCGGTTTCGCGGTTGGGTGAGGCCACGGAGCCGCAGTCGAGGTGGTCGCGGCCGATCACGATCGGGGCGCTCACCTTGCCGGATCGCACAAGCTCGTTGAAGAGAAGGCCTGCTTTCTCGCGCTCGCCCATGCCGAGCCAGCAGATCCGGGCAGGTAGTCCCTGGAATGCTATCTTCTCACGCGCTTGGGTGAGCCAGTCGATGAGATGCGTGTTCTCAGGGAACGCGTCGATCAGCGCGCGATCCGTAGCATAGATGTCTTCGGGATCGCCGGAAAGTGCGACCCAGCGGAATGGACCTTTCCCTTCGCAGAAAAGCGGACGGATGTACTCGGGCACGAATCCTTTTACATCGAATGCGTTCGCTTCGCCGCCCTGGCGGGCGAATTCACGAAGGTTGTTGCCGTAGTCGAAGGTCACGGCCCCGCGGCGCTGATGCTTCAGCATGAGCGACACATGCCGCGCCATGCTTCTGAGGCTTCGCGCCTTGTAGGTTTCCGGATCCGACGACCTGAGGATGGCCGCCTCCGCCATCGACATCCCATTGGGGATGTATCCGTGAACCGGATCGTGGGCGGAAGTCTGGTCGGTGAGCACATCCGGAATCAGATCGTCTTCGAGAAGGCGTTTCAGGAGGTCGCCGGCGTCGGACACCAGCCCGATGCTGTACGGTATTCCATGTTTTTTCTTGAGAAGGGCTTTGTCGCGCGCTTTCGTGTACTCATCCGTCATGTCATCGATATAGCGCGTCTGCAGGCGCTTCTCGATGCGGGACGGGTCCACATCCGCGCCAAGGAAGCTGGCCCCAGCCATTGTGGCGGCGAGAGGTTGCGCCCCTCCCATGCCGCCGAGTCCGGCGGTGACCACGAGTCTGCCGTTCAGCCTGCCTCCGAAATGCCGGCGCGCGCAGGCAGCGAAGGTTTCGTACGTGCCTTGCAGGATGCCTTGGGTGCCGATGTAGATCCAGCTTCCGGCGGTCATCTGTCCGTACATCATCAACCCGTTCTCTTTGAGCGACTCGAAATGCTCCCACGTGGCCCAAGCAGGCACCAGATTCGAATTGGCGATGAGCACGCGGGGCGCTTCGGGATGGGACCGGACAATGCCGACCGGTTTGCCGGACTGGATCAGAAGGGATTCCTCCTCGCCCAGGGTGAGCAAGGCGCGGAGGATCGCCTCGAGGGCGGGACGGTTTCTTGCGGCTTGGCCTGTGCCTCCGTAAACCACGAGGCGGTCGGGATCTTCGGCCACGTCCGCATCCAGATTGTTCAGCAGCATGCGAAGCGGGGCCTCGGTGCTCCACGACCTGGCGTTCAACATGGCTCCCCGGGGAGCTTTGTATCGAGGATGGTTGGCGAAGGTGCTTAGGAAAGAGTGGATGTCGCTCATGGAGCAAGGTAAGAGACGGGGGACGTTGAGGCAATGATGGGAGCGAAAAGTGAGATTTAATTAAGGTTCAGAGCCGACTTGAAGAACGAATACGCTAAATTATCGACATGAAAGTCAGCATTTTCGGTCTCTTGACCGTGCTCATCTTCGGCTCTGTCAACGCTCAGTCTTTGTCGCCAACCGATACCCTTCGGGTGGATTCGCTGAACGCCCGTGCCTTCACCTTCATCGGAAACTCTCCGGATTCGATGATCGCGAACGCTGAAAAAGCGTTGGACCTGTCCAACGACTCGGCTACCGCAAAGGGGAAGCCTTCGCCTTGAACCGGATCGCCATCGGAAGGCATCTGCGCGGTGAGACGAACTCCATCGAACTTTTGGAGCAAGCCTTGGACATCCAGACAGAGATTGGCGACAACAGGGCGCGAGTCGGCACGCTGAGCAACATGGCGAACATCCACATCGCCACCGGAGCCTACATTTATGCCGGCGAAGCCTTGCACGAAGCCCTGTCCACCTACGAAGCCATGGGCGATTCGGTCGGCATGTCCAACGCCTGGAACAACCTGGGGAACCTGCACCGGTCAATGGGCCGGCTGGAGCAGGCCCTTGAATACAATCGCATGGCGCTCGGGTTCCGCGAACGCTGGGGCGACACCCTCCTGCTGTCGTCGAGCCTGAACAATGTCGGGAACCTGCTGACGGATCTGGGGCAGTTGGAAGAAGCCAGAAAGCACCATGAACGAGCCCTAGCGCTGAACCGGACCATCGGCGACAAACGGAGCATCGCCAACAGCCTGCACAACCTGGGCACGATCTACATCAAACAGGAAAACTACCGTCTCGCATTGGAATTTTATCGGAATGCCGGAGCCCTCCGCGAAGAGATCAAAGACATTCGGGCGCTGACGTCGGCCTTGTCCGGACAAGCTGAGGCCTACATGGGTCTGCGGAACTACTCCCAAGCCGTCGCCGCGGCGGAACGGTCGTTCACTCTGGCCCGGCAGATCGGAGTTCCGAAGGAAGCCTCGGATGCCAGTCGGATCGCCTATCTCGCTCATAAAAGCGGAGGAAATCCGGACAAAGCGTTGGAATTCCTGGAGATCCACAAACATTTGTCGGACAGCCTCGTCACTCTAGACCGCCAGAGAGCCATCGCCAATCTGGAGACCTTCGCCGAGCTGAACCGCAAGAAGGACGAAATCCGTATCCTGGAACAGGAGCGTGTCTACCAGCTCAACTTGCTCATATTCATCGTTTTCGGACTGATGATCACCGTCCTGTTCTCCGTATGGATTTATCGCGCCCGCCGCCGTGAGCAGGAAATCAGCGTCGAACTCCGCCGCTTGGGCGCCATGAAAGACCGGATGTTCTCCATCCTCTCTCACGATCTGCGCAGCCCCTTGAACAGCTTGCAGTCCATGATCGAACTCATGGACATGGACGCCCTCACCGCCGATGAATGGAAATCGTTCAAAGACACCCTGATGCGTCAGTTCGACGTGACCGATGAGACCCTTCGGGATGTGCTCCTCTGGGCCAAAGAACAGTTCGAAGGCGACAAACCCCGCTTCCAGGCGATTTCACTGAAGGAGGCCGTGGATTCGAACGTCCAGCTCATCAACCTCATCGCCAGCCGGAAGGGAATCACGCTGAAGGTGGATGTGGATGGCGACGCGACGGTGGTCGCCGACCGCGCCCATCTGATGGCCATCATCAGGAATCTGCTCACCAACGCGGTGAAGTTCACCCCGAGCGGAAAATCGGTGCATTTGCGCAGCCAGACCATCGACGGCAACCAATTGCTCTTCATCGAGGACGAGGGCGTCGGCATGCCTCCCGAAAAAGTCGAGAGCCTGTTCCAGACCGCCGGACAATTCACCCACGGCACGGGGGGAGAATCGGGCAGCGGCTTGGGCTTGATCTTCGTCCGCGACTTGGTGCGACGCAACAAGGGCACCATCCACGTGACAAGTCATGAAGGTATGGGAAGCACGTTCAAACTGGCTCTTCCCTCGGGCTGATTCCGATTCCCGGAAACCTTTCCTATCTTCGTCAGTTCCATATGTAGGCCTTGATCGGCCGACGACGTCAATACTTACTCAACCAATCAATCATGTCGCACCATGTCTCTCTCCGGGCACTGCGAGTCTATGTCTCCATGTCCGCGATATTCGTCCTCAGTTTACCTAGCCACATCGACGCACAGACATCCGTTCCAGACACCGCCCGAGTCGAGCGCACGTCCGATCTCCTGCTCTGGGATTACACCGATCGCCTGGCGGACACCGACTCCACGGTCTTCGGTCCGGACGCACCGCCTCTGTTCTTCGCGGAAAATGACTCGGTGACGCTGATGTTCGGCGAGCACACCTCGGCGATCGCATACCGTGCCGCTTCAATCCAGGCTTTGGCCGCTGGGGGCGCATATCGCGTCTTGGCCGCAGGTCCGGGTGCGAGGTATTATTCCGGCAGCGACAACCCCGATCCGGGCGCCTACGACCACAAGATGTGGCCCGGAATCACCGGATCATCCTTCCAAGGCGCCGATGGCTTCCTGTACCGCATCGCCTACCAGGAATTCCAGGGTTGGACAGTGAAGGATGCCCAAAGTCAGCCAGTGTTCGACTGTCCCGACCCGACGACCACCACCCTGGAAGGCGGATTGGAGCGATGCTGGTACAATGCCTTCGTGCTTACGCGTTCGGTGGATGGCGGCGCCACCTGGACTCTCGCCGGCGCCACACCCGCCGAGTATCTCGTGGCATCCTCCCCGTATCGCTTCCAAGAGCAGCAGAACCGCACCCGGCACGGCGCGTTTCCGGGTCCCACCGGCCTGTTCAAGGTGGGAGGGTTTTATTACTTCCCGGTCACCTTGTGGGGAGAAGGCTTCCAGATCGAAACCATGATGCGGACGGCTGACATCAGCGATGCGGCTTCATGGCGCTATTGGGATGGCGAGGATTTCACATTGCCTAACACGGACGCGTACGCGGCCACGATTGCGGATCCCGCCTCCCGGCTCCCGGCTCCGTTCAACAACAACGAGCGCATCCTCTTGAATGAATCGCTCGCACCTGTCGAAGGCTTGGCCAAAAGCGCCTATTTCGACGCATATATCCGCATCGCGACCCGGGCGTACAACGCGTTTCCCGAAGTGAAGCCTGGGGTCTATTACCAGCTCTCCAAAGACGGATTCAACTGGTCGGGTCCCATCCTTCTGTACTCGCTGTCTTATGCGAGCCGGCTCCCATCGGGCATCAAGGTGGGTGGCCGCTCCGAGAATTTCGCCTATCCGGTGTTGGTGAGCGAGGCGCTTCCGGCCTCCGACATGATCGGCGAAACCGCTTGGCTGGCCTATGTCACGTTCAACGCCACCAATCCGGGACTTCCGGACCGGGACATCCGTATGGTGCGAGTCCGATTCTCCACCCGGGAACTGAGCGGATTCACCGTGACGCACACCGGATTGACCATCCCTGAGGATGCGAACCCGGGAGACGGCTATTGCGACAACGGCTATGGCCGCTGCTCCCTGCTCACCGCGCTGGATGAATCAAACCACCGGCTGCCTTGGCTTCCCGACACGCTCCGGTTCAACATCGCCATATCCCCTACACTGTCCGGAACGCTGAACGAGCCCTATCTGCCGACGGTGCGTCGGCCTGTGGACATGGATTTCACTGGCTCGGACGTCAGGATCGCAACCCTGATGTCGTTCGGACAGGGCGCCGAGGGTTCCAGTGTCGAAGGGCTGTCCGTCGGCTCGATGGTGGTCGGTGAATACAGCCAACCAAGCTCCATTCAAGTGCGCTCATCCCGAATCGATTCCTTGTCGCTGTATGGAGACGGAAATCGGATCCATGGCAACGACATCGGCATGCTGGTGGTCGACGGTCGGGAGAACGTGGTCGACTCGAACCGAATCGGTGCGCTCGGCCAGGCCGGCATATTGACGGACCGGTCCACTGCGCCAGTCACCCTCCTGTCGTCAGATAACGAGCTACGCAACAACGACATCGGCGGAACCGACTACCGTGCCGTGAACATCACCGGTGCGGAAGCCAGCGGCAACCGGATCATCGGAAACCGGATCGGCCTTGGAGGGAGCTCCGGGGGCGCGGCCTTGGCCATCGTGAATGGCGAACGCAACAGGATCGAATCCAACACCATCGCATTCGGCGGCACGGAAGGCGGTGTCTTTCTGCTGGATGCGGTCGACAACGACATCCTCGACAATGACATCCGCGACCATTTGGGATCCGGACTGGTCTTGGCGGGCAGCTCGACCGGAAACCGCATCGGTCTTCAGGACCAGGGCAACCGCATCTTCGGCAACGGCGGATTCGGTATCGACCGTCTCGCCTTGGGCACAGAGGACAATCCGTTGACATCCAACGCGGTGTATGGAAACACGGAGGAAGAGATCTCCTTGCCCGGTTTCGATCCGACACCGGTCCCAAGGCTACTCTCCGCTTACCGAAGCGCAAGTGATTCGATCACAGTCCGGTACACCGACGTCCGCGGCATCGAGCCGGGACCTCTCACGATCGAGTTCTTCGGAAACCCGGATGCCGGCGATACCGATGCGCGCGTCGCTCTTCCTTCCAGCCGGCACATGTGGGATGGGGCCACCGTCTCCGAGTTCCGTACCACCGCACCCGACTCGCTCCACGGGCTCGTGCTGACCTCGACGGATACCCGTCGCGAAACCAGCCAGCTCAGCGCGCCGGTCGCAATTCTTCTCAGCGGACAGGG
>CAYVRS010000107.1:6230-7187 GCA_964454075.1 uncultured Chitinophagales bacterium | reverse complement strand
TGGTACTGCAATTCGCGGAAGAGTAGGTCGCCACCTCATCGTTTTTTAAAAGCCCTGTATGCGTGTTCGCATCAGGGCTTTTTTTATTTTACGCCCATGCCCACTCCCCACATCTCCGTCGTGATCGTCAACTACAATGTGAAGGAATATGTGGCTTCCCTTCTCATCTCCATCGGCAACGCTTCCCGGGATCTGCACACCGAGGTCTTCGTGGTCGACAACGCCTCGACCGACGGCTCCCAGGAATTCCTTACCTCACGTTTTCCAGACATCCGGTTCATCCGCAACGAGGTGAATGTCGGCTTCGCCAAAGCCAACAACCAGGCGATCCGCCAAGCGACGGGCACATACACCCTCATCATCAATCCGGACACCCTCATCCAGGAGAACACGCTCTCCACCCTCATGGATCATATGCGTGCGAATCCGGATACCGCCGCCGCAGGCTGCAAACTCCTCAATCCGGATGGAAGCTTCGCTCCTGAATCGAAACGTTCCATCCCGACTCCCCTCTCCGCCTTGTCCAAGGTGCTCGGATTCGGCTCGACCTACTATGTGACATCGCTTGGTGAGGATGAGGCGGGTCCGGTACCGGTGCTTTCCGGTGCGTTCATGTTCTGCCGCACGGACGTCCTTCAACAGATCGATGGCTTCGATGAACGGTTCTTCATGTATGGGGAAGACATCGACCTGTGCTATCGGATCACCCAGGCGGGTTTCGGAATCGATTATGTGCCGGCCACATCCATCATCCATTACAAAGGTGAGAGCACGAAGAAAGACAACATCGACTATGTGATCCTGTTCAACAAAGCGATGTACCAGTTCTTCGAGAAGCATTACAGCGCCCGATACACGTTCTGGATCAAACTCGTGGTACGGAGCGGCATCGTGCTCCGCGGCGTCGGTTCCTACCTGCTCACCGTCCTGAAACGCCTCTCCTGGCCGCTGACCGAC
>CAYVRS010000107.1:0-6220 GCA_964454075.1 uncultured Chitinophagales bacterium | reverse complement strand
CGGGGACCTCGTCACCCTGGGGGCCTTCACCGCCTTGCTGCTCAACCTGTCGGGAGTTCACCTGGTGATCGCCGCACCGATAGCGGTCATCTTCTGCGCGATCGTTTTCGGTTGGGGCCATTTTTGGTTGACC
The DNA here is from genome assembly GCA_964454075.1 of uncultured Chitinophagales bacterium. Lineage (GTDB taxonomy): Bacteria > Bacteroidota > Rhodothermia > Balneolales > HLUCCA01 > CAMTWZ01. Next base: position 6,087 of record CAYVRS010000107.1, on the reverse strand, counting down.
GACCTCGCCCTGCTGAACTCCCTTCTCACGCTTCTGTTCATGGCCCGCTACGGCATCGACGTGTCGGACATGCCTGACGCCTATCAGCCTGGCTTCATCCTGCTGCACGCCCTCGCCAGCCTCCTCTTCCTCGCCCTCGCGAAGTACAACGACCTCCACGGCGCGAAAAAACGATCCATCGCCGCCCTGTTCAAAACCACCGGACTCACCTTCGCGATTCTCGCTTTCGTCACCTTTTTCCTACGCGAATACGCGTTTTCGCGATGGATCCTCCTCCTCGGTTTCCTTTCAAGCACGCTGGCTCTCGGCGCCATCCGCCTCGCCACACCCTTCCGACGCCGCGTCCCCGCCGATGGCCCGTCCGTGACCCGGCTACGAATTCTGCTGATCGGGGTGGGTCCGCAGACCGCGCATCTGATCCAAAACCTGAGGTCGAAGGTGGATCTGAACGCCGAACTGGTCGGCGTCCTCATCCAAAAGGCCTCTCCGTGGACCGACACGTTCGAGGGCGTTCCCATCATCGGTCGACCTGAGCATGCGCCCGACCTCATCCGTTTCCATAAGATCGACCAGATCCTGTTTTCCGGTTCCGCCATTCCTACCGGCGACATGCTCGCGTTGATGTCTCAGATCCGGGATCCGTTGGTCGCCGTGAAGCTCGTTCCGGAGTCGATGGATTTCATCATCGGGAAATCGAACGTCGAGTATCTCGACGACATCGCGTTGGTCGATGTCGACATCCCCTACCGGCGCCCATGGAACAGATTCCTGAAACGGAATCTGGACATCGCGATCGCCTCACTACTCTTAATCGCCACGGCCATTCCGGGGCTCATTTCCATGCTCCGGGCGCATGGAAAAGGCGCTTCGCTGCGTAGGGTGTGGCTTTATGCGGAAGAGACCCGTCCCACCCGCATCCTCCTGTTCGAACCGTATGCCGGGTTCCGCTGGACCAACCGGTTCATGCTGTTGGGCTACATCCTGACCGGGAAGCTGAGTTTCGTGGGGGCGCCTTTGGTGGCGGACCGCCATCCGATGCCGGTCTATTACAAACCCGGACTCACCGGATTGAGGCAATTGAATGAGGCGCGTCTGAACACCGAGATCGAACGCGAAAACCATGAGCGGTTCTATGTGCAGAACCACAGCGTGTGGATGGACTTGGGACTGTTGCTTCAGGCGCTTTGGCAGCGTCGGATCCACGATCAAGGCTTATAGGCGCTGGTCGAGCTGCTTCGCCATGGGCAGGTACCACTCGTCGAACGTGCCGTTCTCCAAGCGGTCGCGGATCTCCTGCATCAGCCAGAGATAGAACTGCAGATTGTGGACGGAGGCGAGCTCGAGTCCGAGCAATTCGCCGCAACGGAACAGATGGTGCGCATAGGCCAGCGTGTGGTCGGTGCACAAGACGGATCCGAAGCCTTCGTCGGCCGATTCGAACCGGTCTTTCCACTTGGCATTGCGCAGGTTGATGGTGCCGTTCCGGGTGAAGATCATGCCGTTCCGGGCGTTCCGGGTCGGCATCACGCAATCGAACATGTCGACGCCGAGCGCCACATTGTGCAAGAGGTTGGCCGGCGTGCCTACCCCCATGAGATAGCGGGCTTTGTCCGCAGGCAGGTGCTCGGTCACCAATTCTGTCATCTCGTACATCATGTGCGCGGGTTCACCCACACTCAAACCTCCGATGGCGTTTCCGTCGAAATCCAGATCGGCGATGGCTTTGGCCGAATCGGCGCGCAGATCGGGGTAGGTGCTGCCCTGCACGATGCCGAAAAGGAACTGGCGGTGTCCGTAACGCGCCGGGATCTCCGCGAAGGCGGACTTGCATCGTGCCGCCCAGCGATGGGTCAGATGCATCGATTTCACGGCGTATTCGCGGTCTGACGGATACGGCGGACACTCATCCAACACCATCATGATGTCCGAACCCAGGTCGCGCTCGATCTCCATCACTTTTTCCGGCGTGAACGAATGCAGGCTGCCGTCGATGTGGCTTTTGAAGACCACGCCTTTCTCTTCCAGCTTGCGCTGCGAAGCCAGGGAAAAGACCTGATACCCGCCCGAATCAGTGAGAATCGGAAGATCCCAGTTCATGAACCCGTGAAGGCCGCCGGCTTTGCGCATGATGTCCATGCCCGGACGCAGATAAAGATGGTACGTGTTTCCGAGGATGATCTGGGCTTTCACCGCCTCCTTCAGCTGGCGCTGATGCACCGCTTTGACGGTCGCGAGAGTGCCCACCGGCATGAAGATCGGAGTCTCGACGGTGCCGTGGTCGGTTTGGAGCCGACCGAGCCGGGCTTTGGTGGTCGCGGAGCGCTTACGTAGGGTGAACAATGGGATTCGTATATTTAAAGCGCAAATTTACCCATTTTTCATGGATCGTTTCCGCGATACAGCCCCCTTTTTCATTGTCGACGCGCTTACCCTCATCGGATCGTGGTACGCCTTCTACTTTCTCCGCTTCGAGTGGGGATGGTTGGATGAGGGCCGGAAGCTCACCCCTCCGGACCTGCTGCTTCCCGCCATCGTGGTCGCTTTTTTCTGGATCCTCATCCTCGCCACATTCGGGCTTTATCGCAATCTGTACCTGATCTCGCGTTTCGACGAGGTGATCCGCGTCCTTAAAGTGACCCTCATCGGCGTGCTCATCCTGTTCTTCCTCCTGTTCATCGATTCGATGGGATGGGACCGCGGCAATCTCGATTCCGTCAAATACGTGACGCTCATGTACTGGATCACGGTGTTCGTCTCGCTCACGATCGGCCGCATGATCCTTCTCAGCGTGCAGATCCGCCAAGTGAAGCAAGGCAAAGGCGTGCATAAGGCCTTCATCGTAGGGATGGGCGGCATGGCCACGCACATCCACGAGAACATCCTCCGGCATAAGCTTTCCGGCATGAATGTGATCGGCTTCATCTCCGAATCGACCGATTCACCTGCCGAATTCAACGGTCTGCCGGTGGTCGGCACCATCGACGACATCAACCGGCTCATCCTCGAGCATGACGTGAAGGATGTGATCGTCGCGATCGATCCCTCTCATGAAGACGTGCTCATCCGCATCCTCGATGCGGTCGAGATCCCCGATGTCTCGGTCAAACTCGTCCCGAATTTCTATCAGCTCATCAGCGGCATGAACCAGACCAACCAGATCCATGGTCTGCCGCTCATCGAAGTGATGCCCGACCCTATGCCTTCCTGGGAAAAAGTGGTGAAACGCAGCATGGATCTGGTCTTTTCGCTGCTCATCCTCATCGTCTTGTCTCCCGTCATGCTCTTGGTCGCGGTGCTTGTGAAGCTCACCTCAACCGGACCGGCCATCTTCGCGCAGAACCGCGTGGGCCTGCACGGACGCGAGTTCACGATCTTCAAATTCCGGACCATGGTGGCGGATGCGGAAAAAGCGACGGGTCCGGTCTTCGCGCAAAAGCAGGATCCGCGAATCACGCCTTTGGGTTTGTGGATGCGGAAACTGCGTCTCGATGAGCTACCGCAATTGTGGAACGTGTTGAAAGGGGACATGAGCCTGGTGGGTCCGCGTCCCGAACGCCCGTACTTCGTGGACCGTTTCAAGAAAGAGATTCCCTTGTACAGCCGCCGCTTGCGTGTGAAACCGGGCATCACCGGGTGGGCGCAGGTGAAATGGAAATACGACGAATCGTTCGAAGATGTGGTCGAGAAGACCAAATACGATCTGTTTTATGTCGAGAATATTTCCCTTAGAATGGACTTGAAAATCCTCTTGAACACCATCGTCACCGTCATCACCGGCAAAGGGCAATAAGCATGCGATCGGAAGTCCTTGTCATCATCCCCACGTACAACGAGTCGAAGAACATCGACAGGATGATCACCAAGCTGATCAACAGCTATCTGCTGGTGGATGTGCTCGTGGTGGACGACGGCTCGCCCGACGGCACCGCCAACCTGGTCCGCGAGATGCAGCACGAATACGCCGGGCGCGTGCATCTGATCGAACGCAAAGGGAAGTTGGGATTGGGAACGGCGTATGTGGCCGGCTTCCGCTTCGCCCTGTCCCAGGACTATGTGTACATCTGCGAAATGGATGCTGATTTCTCGCACGACCCGAACGACATTCCCCGGCTGGTGGATGTGGTTCGTCGCGACGAGGCCGACCTGGCCATCGGTTCGCGCTATTGCGCCGGCATCAGCATCATCAACTGGCCGCTGTCGCGCCTCATCCTCAGCTATTCGGCCAACCTCTACGCCCGCATCATCACCCGCATGCCGGTGATGGACACCACCGCCGGGTTCAAATGCTTCCACCGCAAGGTGTTGGAGTCGATTCCGCTGGAGCGCATCAAATCGAACGGATATTCATTCCAGATCGAAATGCATCTGCGTACCTGGGACCGAGGCTTCCGCATCAAGGAAGTGCCCGTCATTTTCCGTGAACGGATGGAGGGTGTGTCGAAAATGTCGCGCTCCATCATGATCGAAGCCATGTACATGGTGATCGCCCTGAAACTGCGCAGCCTCACCCGCTCGCTCTAAAGTGGTATATTAAGCCCTCATCCGAAACAGAGGAAACGCACCGGAATGAACTACCTCGATTTTGAGAAACCGATCTTCGAGCTGGAGAAGAAGATCGACGAATTGAAAAAACTGGATATCGGTGACAACAAGGTCCTCGCGCCGGAGATCCAGCGACTCGAAGCCAGAGTCGAAGAGCTTCGCGACACCATCTACCAGAACCTGACCCGCTGGCAGCGTGTGCAGCTCGCCCGTCATCCGGATCGTCCGTACACGCTCGACTACATCTACAAGATCACTGAGCGGTTCATGGAATTGCATGGTGACCGCTCCTTCGGCGACGACAAAGCCATCGTAGGCGGATTGGGCACCATCAACGGACAGTCGGTCATGATCATCGGCCAGCAGAAAGGCCGCGACACGAAATCACGCCAATACCGCAATTTCGGCATGCCGAATCCGGAAGGATACCGCAAGGCGCTCCGTTTGATGAAGCTCGCTGAGAAATTCGGCATCCCGATCGTGACCTTGCTGGACACACCCGGCGCGTTTCCCGGCTTGGAAGCCGAAGAACGCGGCCAGGCCGAGGCCATCGCCCGCAACCTGAAAGAGATGGCCATGCTCAAAGTGCCGCTCATCTCGATCGTGATCGGCGAAGGCGCGTCCGGCGGCGCCATCGGCATCGGCATGGGCAACGAAGTCTTCATGATGGAGAACACGTGGTATTCGGTGATCTCGCCCGAATCGTGCTCATCGATCCTCTGGAAAACCTGGGATTACAAAGAGCAAGCGGCCGATGCGCTCCGGCTCACCGCCGACGACCTCACCGAACTTGGCATCATCGACGGCGTGATCAAGGAGCCCAAAGGCGGCGCCCATCGCGACCACGATGCCGCCGCGGAGTTGGTGAAAGCCACGATCCTGGAGTCGCTGGAACGGCTGGGTAAACTGTCCGCCTCCGAACTGATCGATCAGCGCATCGCGAAATACTCGTCGATGGGTCACTTCACCACGGTCTGACATGCTTCCCGCCAAGGAGCCCCTCCTGGTCTTTTCGCATCCGATGCGAAGCCGTTATGGCGAGACCGACAAGATGGGCTACGTGTACTACGGCCGATACATGGAGTATTTCGAGGTGGCCAGAACCGAGATGATCCGCGCCGCGGGCATCCCGTACCGCCAGCTCGAAGAACGCGGATTCATGCTCCCCGTGCTCGAATCGCACATCCAATACAAGCAGCCGGTGTTTTATGACGAGCTGATGGAGATCCGCGTGCTGCTGTACGAGATCCCGGGTGTGCGCTTGAACACCTTTTACGAAATCCGCACCGACGAAGGGAAAAAGCTTCACACCGTGGGTCAGGTCACGCTCTGTTTCGTGGATGCGTCCACCCGCCGACCGGTGAAAGCGCCTGAGTTCTTCCTGTCGGGCATCGAACAGCTCATCCATGACGCCCGACATTGACGCCCTGATCGACGCCGCCTTGGCCGAAGACATCGGCGATGGCGACATCACCACGCTCGCGGTGTATTCCGGCGCGGAACGCGCCACGGCCGATATCGTCGCCAAGCAAGACGGCATCATCG
>CAYVRS010000106.1:1976-7198 GCA_964454075.1 uncultured Chitinophagales bacterium | reverse complement strand
TTTCGATGTGGCTCAGCTGGCCAAAGCCGTCAAGGCTTTCATTAGCAAAGGCCGCTTGGAAGAGGAGAAGCAAGCCGCCAAAGGGTTGGATGAGGCCGACTTCCAAGACCAGTTCCTCCGGGAGACCCGAAGCACCGGCGAAACCCGTGGGTTGCTGATCGATGGGCAGCTCACCGACATCAAGTACAGCTATGCCCGATGTTGCAACCCGATTCCGGGCGATGACGTGATCGGCTTCATCAGCCGCAACGGCGATGTGAAAATCCACCGGGCCGCCTGCAACAACACCCGGTACCTGGTCCAGAACGATGCCGACCGCATCGTGGACGTCGCTTGGCCGAAATCACAGACCGCATCCTATCTCGGCGCCATCCGCATCATCGGCGAAGACCGGGTGGGTATGGTCAACGACATCACGAACGTGATCTCCAATTCCCTGCGCACGAATATGAAAAGCATCAATGTGAACAGCGATGGAGGCCTGTTCGAAGGCACACTCATGGTCATGGTCGAAGACATCTCCCACCTGGAGAAAGTGATCCAGAAGATCCAGCGCATCCAAGGCGTCAAACAAGCCTATCGATTTGAATAGATTTCGAAAAAAATCCGTATTTTTGCCTCAATAAAAACAACGAATTATCTACAATGACATACACCAAACGCGACCTCGTTCGTCGTATTTCCGAGAGAATGGACATCCCGATGGTTCAAGCCGAACCCTGGGTCGACGCTGTGATCGACTCGCTCCGCGATACCCTGATGGAAGCAAGCCCCACCTGCCGAATCGAGATCCGTGATTTCGGTGTCTTCGAAGTCAAGATGACCAAAGCGAAGCCCAAGGCCCGCAATCCGAAAACCAACGAGGTCATCTACGTTCCCGAGCACCGCAAGACCCACTTCAAGCCCAGCAAGCTGCTCAAGGAATTCCTGCGCCAACCCATTACCGACGACATCTCCAAGTAATTGGCTTTTGAACGCATCCTGGCTGTCGATGTCGGCGAGATCCGATACGGCCTCGCCCAATCCGATCCGATGGGCGTGTTCGCCAGTCCGGTCGGCACGTTCGACCTGAACTCGCTTCTCGACCGCATCGAGTCCATCCAAGGCCAATCCACGCTGCGCACCGTGGTCGTGGGATGGCCGGTGACGATGAAAGGGGCCGTAGGCGAAGCCACGCGTCGCTCCGAGCGGTTCATCCAAACCCTTGCCAAACGCTTTCCATCACTCTCTGCTGTGCCGTTCGATGAGCGGCTTACCACCGTAATGGCGCAACGGACGATCCTCGACTCGGGCGTCTCCAAAAAACGCCGCCAAGAGAAAGGGCTGGTTGATGCCGTCGCTGCCACACACCTTCTCCAACTCTATCTCGACCAACGCCGCTGACCATGTCATTGCTACCGATCGTTCTTTACAACGACCCCGTGTTGCGGGCCAAAGCCGCCTCCATCGAAGGCATCACTCCTGAACTCTCCCGCTTCATCGCCGATCTGTTCGAAACCATGTACCATGCCCATGGCGTGGGACTGGCCGCACCGCAAGTGGGCCGCTCCATCCGACTGTTTGTGGTCGACGCCGATGTGATGGTGGAGGACGAGCCCGAAGCCGTCCGCTATGGCCGCAAAGTCTACATCAATCCGGAAATCATCGGTTCGGAGACCAAGACCGTGGAGTTCGAGGAAGGTTGCCTGAGCATTCCCGACCTGCGTGAAACCGTGCGTCGTCCGGACACTATCACGGTCCGATACCGGGATGAGCAGTTTGTCGAGCAGACGGAAACCTATTCCGGATGGATGTCACGCGTATTCCAGCACGAGCTGGACCATCTCGACGGAACCCTGTTCATCGACCGGGTCGGTTCGTTCCGTCGTCGGCTCTTGTCACGGAAGTTGGACCAGATCGATACCGGTCTGATCGAGCCGGAGTATCCGTTCGTCTCACGCGCCCATGGCTGAGCCCTTGCGCATCGTCTTCATGGGGAGCCCCGACTTCGCGGTTCCATCGTTGGAGGCCCTGTGCGCCGGTCCGCATCGCCCCATCGCCGTGGTCACCGGTCCGGACAAACGGCGCGGCCGCGGCACATCGCTCTCGCCGACACCGGTCAAGGAGGTCGCCCTCAATCACGGTATTCCCGTCATCGAGACCGACACCCTGAAGGATCCAGCCGTGCACGAGGCCCTTGCCGCCCTCAAGCCGGATCTGTTTGTCGTGGTGGCCTTCAAGATCCTTCCCAAAGCTTTGCTCGATGTGCCGCGCATCGGTTCGGTGAATGTCCACGCCTCCTTGCTGCCCAAGTATCGGGGTGCGGCACCGATCCACTGGGCCATCGTGAACGGTGAGACGGAAACCGGCGTCACCATCTTCTTCCTGAACGAAGGGGTGGACACTGGAGGCATCCTGATGCAAGCCTCCACACCGATCGAGGAGGACGAGACCACAGGGGATGTGTACCGCCGCCTGATGCATCTTGGCGCAGAGACTCTCGGAAAGGCGATCTATCAAATATGGATAAACGAATATACATTGGCGCCGCAATCCGAGGCCCTGGCCAGCCCTGCCCCCAAGGTGTTTCCGAACGATGCGCTGCTTCCCCTCGACCTTCCTGCCGAGCAGATCCGACGCCGGGTCCGTGGATTCAATCCGTCGCCCGGTGCCTGGCTCTGGCTGGATGGAAAAAAGCTCCGCGTGCATGCCGCACAGGTTATTCGTGAAAGCGAATATGATAAGTCGGATCGTTTCCAGTTCATGACATCCGAAGGCGTCATCCGGTTCACCGAGGTTCAGCTTGAAGGAAAATCGCGTCAATCGACTCGGGAATTCATGCGCGGCTATGTGGGCGAGTGGGTGTTTGAGGGCAAAAAACAGTATATTTGACGCCCGAAAACCAAGACACTCCTCATGGAAACCAGCGCATTCATCACTGCCGCCTTCGACGGCGACCTTGACCAAGTCAAGGATCTGCTCGACAAAGGCAATGACATCAACGAAGTGGACAAAAAGGGCTCGACAGCCCTGTTCTACGCCGTCCAGACGAACAAGACCGACGTCGTCCGCTTTCTGATCGACCGAGGGGCCGATGTCAATGTGAAAAACAAGATCGGTGGAACTGCGCTTAACCGAGCCGCGGAAAACGGCAATGTGGAGATGATGAACCTCTTGCTCAGCCATGGGGCCGAAGTGGGACCTTTGTCGCTGATCATAGCCGCGCGTGAAGGCAAACTTGGCGCGGTGAAGCTGCTTGCGGAGCGTGGCGCCGACATCAACGGTACGTCGCACTGGGGACATACCGCTCTGATGCAAGCCGCCAAGGAAGGCCACGTGGACATCATCCGCTTCCTCCTTCACAAAGGCGCGGATGTCAGGATGCGTGACCGTAACAACGAAACCGCCCTGGCCATGGCCAACGAGAACGATCACCTCGAAGCCGTGATGCTTCTCAAACGGGCCGGTGCCACCGAAGACAAAGCGAAGAAGAAGCCCGTGGTGGCGGAACCCCAGACGGATGACGATGATGCGGGAGCGGAGGCCGAAGACGAGCCGATCCTCGCCGCCGATGATGTCGCCGATGACGATTCGGATGATGATATGTCCGATGACGAATGATTAAGATCTTGTAATAATCCTTGACAAGAAACACCCTGCATAAAGTACGTAAAAGTACCTAATTCCGGGTTGCCTTAACTCTATGGTGCGGATTTGATTAGTTCATTCTAATCCCTTGTGTTTAGTAATCCCTGTAGATTCTGCACGTACCTGCTCGGGTGACGTAGGTCGTTGGCAAAACACTAATGGGACATGAATCTTTTCAACCGGTCGATTCTCTTGCTATTCGTCGTCGTCTCCGGCTTGGGGTTCTCCCATGTCCATGCGCAAAATCTAGTACGAGGCATTGACAAAGGCATTCATTTCCGTGGAACCTACGGCTTCACGGATCTGTCAGATGAAGGATTGAGTCCGCTGGTGCAACCCTTCATCCGTCATCAGATCGGATGGAGCACCCAAGGTGAGTTCAGCATCGGAATCGGCACACTGCGTGGGTACGACTATACGACGCGTCTTCTTCCCATCGACTACAAGGTGCTTTACTTCCCCTTCGATTACCGCTCCGGCTTTCTGTTTTCCCGGCTGAACCCAGGCGATCTGTATCTGTATGCAGGTCTGGGTGCTGTCAATTACACCGTCCTTGAAGTTCCACGTCCAAATGATCCACTTACTGTGGATGCAGGACCGAAAATCAGAACGTCAGAGTTTTGGGATTTCACGAGAAACTGGGCGATGCACGTTCCGATCGGTATCGGGACCTCCATCCATTTGGACGACCAGACCCAATTGGTGCTTTCCAGCGGTTATCAGATCACCAGCGCGTCCAAACTGGAGTCGTTTGACAACAAGGGCTTGGACGGCTACTTCGCGGTATCCATCGGTCTGAAATTCTCCCAACCGTTCCGGATGCCGAAACGCTTCACGTCGGTGTCGGCTCCGTTGCTACATGTGCCTACCTCTCCCGCATCCATCGACATTGCTCCGGATCCGGGTCCGCGCGAGGTCCTGCAGGCCCTGTCGATCCTAGGTGACATGCCTGAAGCCATCCACTTCGACCTCTTGCGTGCGGACATCCGCCCAGATGACATCGACGACTTGCTCATCGTCCTTAGCCACATGCAGGCCAAGCCCGATGCCATGCTGCATCTCAGAGGGCATACCGATGTGCGGGGACGCGTTCCCCTCAACGACGTGCTTGGTATCGAACGTGCCTGGCAGACCAAGCGATGGATGATGGAGAACGGGATCGCTTCAGAGCGAATCCTCATCACAGCGGCCGGAGCCAGCGAGCCTGTAGCGGACAATCGCATGGAAGCCGGACGTTTCCTCAACCGTCGTGTCGATTTCGAATTGCTGAATGAAACCGAATCCTCCCTGATCCGAGAATCGATGAGCTTCGAATTGTACAATGCGGCGGCTCAAATCCAACCAAAGATGGTGGAAGTGGGTCAACCGATCATCGTCATCCAACCCCGCTTTGACCCAATGGAAGTGAACCTGGATGCCGTCTCAATCGCCAATCTCGACCGTCTCGTCGTTTGGTTACTTGAATATCCGGATATCCGCATACAGATTGTCGGCCACACAGACAGCCGTGGATCCGAGCGTGTGAACGATTTGATTTCCCTTGCCCGCGCCTCCCGAATCCAAGCCTATCTGCTGACCAAAGGTATCCCGCTGAA
>CAYVRS010000106.1:0-1966 GCA_964454075.1 uncultured Chitinophagales bacterium | reverse complement strand
CCGCATGGACGCAGTCGGTGCCGGATCCGCAACACCCGTATCGTCTGACGCCACCGAAGAGGGGCGACGTCTCAACCGTCGAATTGAACTCATCCGTATCACATGAAGCGTTTTTACGTCCTTCTCGCAATTCTCATCGGTCTTTCATCCGTCTCGCTGTTCGCGCAGACTCAAGGAGAGATCTTCAAGCCGGCTACCGGTACCAAGTCGAACGGACAGCTGGTTCTTGACCCGAACGGCGATGGGTTCGTCTCGAAAGCGTCTTGCGGTGCTCTGGGCTTCGCGGCTATCGGATGTTCGGACGACCTCATCCATAGCGAACTGCCCTTCAATGCAATTCCTACACCGATCACCGAGCCCTTGAGCGACTTGAACACAGGCGGCGGCGGCGGTCACACCGACATTGTGGCGGGTATCGACGATTCCGGTTCGATGATCTGGTCCGACGGGACGTATCTGTATTTCCGAATCCGTATCAAGTCGGCATCCACGGCGTCGAAGGGGTACACCTTCCTGTTCAACACCGATGTGGGCAATTTCGGAACGGTCACCAACAACAACCCCGGGTTCCAGTATGAAGTGGTGCTTCAGACAGGGGGAGGCAGTCCAGGGGTGAATGTGTTCGATTACACCACTGTCGCGAATAACTCCACGGCGAGTTATGTGTACGGCCTCGAGACGCATTTTCAGAAAGCCGTCTCGGGCATCGACATCGTCACCAACGAACCAGCCTATTTCTACTCGTTCTACGTGCCTTGGTCCGACCTGATCGCCATCGGATTCGATCCATCGGATGCGTTCCGTGTCGCTGCGGCGACCATCACCAGCTCAAATAGCGGCATCAACGGAACCGTCTCGGACATCAATGGGGTGGAAGATGTGGATTTCAGCAGTTCTCTCGCCGCATTGGCCACTGTGATCAACACCTTTCCACCCACCTCCGCCGACGATGTTCAAAGCGGCGGGTTCCCGGATCCACTCACCGAGGCACCGACGATTTCGTCGAACATCAACACCACCAGCACCACTATTTCGGGTTACTCGACGGAACCCAGCCTGACGGGCATCCTCCTGTACAAAGACACCGATCAGAACGGGTCGTATTCGACCACGATTCCGACCACCTCTTTCAGCTACAATGCGACTTCCGGGATCTGGACAGTCGGGGTGTCATCAGCAAACCTCATCTTCCAGGATTACATCCGGGCCAAAGCGACCGCGACAGGAAAATCCACATCCGGGTTTTCGAACGCGAAGCGGGTAAGCAATCTGGTGAGTTGCAATCTGGCCACTCCGACCATGTCGGCACGGGTGAACGGCCAACAGAACATCACGGTGACTTGGACGCATACCAGCACGATCGCCGCCAACTCGGCACGTGTGCGTTTGTACAACCAGACTGGTCCGAACACCTTTGAGCTTCTTAACCCGACAGCAACCATCTACATCTCCGGTGGAAGCACCACGGGAACCGCTGACTATCCGACTCTCTTGAATCAGACGAACTTTAACAACGCGAACATTGTAGGTACCGTTGAATATGATGGATGTACCACGGATTATTCCGTCGTCTCTTTGGGTAACGGTGAGTCCGCTTTTCCATTTTTGTATATATATAGGAATTAATTCTAAAGGGTCTTGAAAATCAGAAGCCATTAAAATACATGCATCACCTGAACTTTGTAGGATCGCATGAAATGGTGATTTTATATGTCCATAGTTTCTAGCATTAATAATCACTTTAACGTTTTTATCTTTGGAACAAATTTCTCTTAAAATATTTATCGTTTTGTCAGTAGAAGAATTATCAATTACAATATGTTCATAATTAATGTTTAATTTTTCCATCTCAGCTTTAATGCCGTAACAAAGTTTTTCTATGTTCTCTTCTTCATTAAAGGTAGGTGTAACTATGCTAATCTTGGTCATTTAAACTCTTATAATTGAATTTAGTGCATCATTCAAA
>CAYVRS010000105.1:6641-7248 GCA_964454075.1 uncultured Chitinophagales bacterium | reverse complement strand
CTTGAAGGTCGTATCAACGAAGAACAACTTTCTAATTTCCGCATGGAAACAGGTGCCTGTTCGGAAACTGGACGCGGGAGCTCACATCCTCACTCACCATGGAAGCCGGTTACCGGCTCGATCAGGTGGATCCGTATGGCACGCAACATCTTCCGCGGGTGAGCCTGATGCTGTCTCCATCCCTGAATCAAACCTATCGAATCACAGGTGGGATGGGCTATGTGCTTCCGACCTTGGAGCAAAGCGTCGGCGGCACTGCGGATGCGAACTTCCGCTCGCAATGGGCGAATCTGAATGTGATGGGGTTTTGGACGAAGGTGGATCCCATGATTGTGCGCGGCATCGAGACCAATTTGAAGCTCGATCACGAGCCCTTCGCCCTGTATTTGGGTCACACGTTCACCGACACGGATGCTGAGCTGGTCTCGCGTCATCGGTTCAATTCCGTGCTGATGATTGAAGAGGAAGACGCCTGGCGCATCGGGTTGGAGGCGTACTATCACGGACAGCAGAACATCGGGAAAGCCTACGTGATCGCCGGCATCATGGCCGATTACCGGATCGGGTTCGCCACGGTGTTCATCAATCTTGAGAATGTGTTCGATGT
>CAYVRS010000105.1:0-6631 GCA_964454075.1 uncultured Chitinophagales bacterium | reverse complement strand
ACAACGTGTCGACTCCGACATTCGCAACCATCAATCCGCTCTACGCGCCCCTTGACGGACGCATCCTCAACGGCGGCGTTCGGTTCGAGTTCTAACGAGCCAGCAGCCAGTAGCCGAGAGCGGCGGATAAGAGTCCGCCTAGCACAGACGCCGTGATGTATGCCGCGCCCACGCCATACGCGCCATGCTGCATCAGGCTAAGCGTTTCCGCTGAAAACGCGGAGAACGTGGTGAATCCGCCGCAGATGCCCGTGCTCAGAAAGACGCGCCATTCGGGGGAGAGCGGGTTTTTCAGGCTCCATCCGATGAGGAGTCCGAGGGCGAACGAACCAGCGAGGTTGATCCAAAATGTGGACCACGGAAACGCCGGCGAGGTGTGCGCGCCGATCCATTGCGTGAGCAGGAAGCGGGCGCTTGCGCCGAGGAATCCTCCGGCGCCGACGATCAGACTAAGATTTGAAATGCTCACTGATGCGCCGGTTCATGAGGCGGTTGTAATTCACATATTCACTGTGCCGCGCGGTGAAGCGCATCTCTTTGTCGCCTTTCACAGCCACCACATCCACCTTGGAGGCGATCTCCGGATTTTCGGTGATGGTGACCTGAATCTCACCCAATTTGTACGCTTCAATGAGTTTGCTCATACCGCCTGCTTGAAGTCGGTGGGTGTGGAGCAGGTGATTTTGCGGAAGGTGCGGTTGAAATGCGTCACTGAATTGAAGCCCACCTCATACGCCACTTGTGAAATCGAGAGTCCGGTGCTCGACATCAGCTGCTTCGCCTTTTCGATGCGAAGTCGGTTCACGTACTCCGAGAAATTCATGCCCGTCGCTTTTTTGAACATCCGGCAGAAATGCGCCGCGCTCATGTTGGCCACATGCGCCACTTTGTCCAAGTTCAGCTCGTGCTGCAGATTCGATGTGATGAACTCGCGGCTTTTCTTGATGCCGTCGGGTTCCATGTGATCGGCCGTGACCGAGAGTTTTTCGGCCAGCGTGGAGATGTGCTTTGCGAAGATCTCGAGCAGGCGAACCACAGCCTCGTACTGCTTCGGCGTGAGGACCTGGCTCGATTGGAGCAGTGCATGAACCTCCTCCGAATCGGTTTTTAAGCCCCAATCCAGAACTTGTTTGGCGGATGCGGACAAATGCTCAGCAGTGGGCGCTTCCAAAAACACTTCACCCGTCTGCAGATAGCCGATCACGTTGTCGTGAAGCTTCACAGGAACCGCGGAGACATGGATGCCGGCGAAGCAGGTGTGATGGCGGGTTTCGCTGTTCTCAGGCACATGCACGCCATTCACGTGCATGCAGGTGCGGCAGGCTTCGTTGTGCTGGCGCATGAAATGGCAGAAGGGGTTTTCGACCCCTTGGTCGTGCTTCACCGGCTGTGACGCATCGGCATCACGCAAAAGCAAAGGCAGGTGAGTGACTTCCTTGAACGCCTGCTCGTACTCTTTGAACAGATCAGAGGCCGAGAGGTCGTCGAGCAGTTTATGTAGGGCGCGAAGTTCCATGGCAGGGTGGCGAGCAATTTAGGGAATATGATGAACAAGTACTCAAGGAAAGGCATTGCATAACTCCCCTTGAGTACTTGAGTACCTGTTCTTCCCTGTCATCCCAACCATCCCTCCCTGTCCAGATTCCGGTATTGGATCGCTTCGGCGAGATGATGCGTCCGGATATCGTCGCTGCCGTCGAGATCGGCGATGGTACGCGCCACTTTCAGGATCCGGTCGTATGCGCGGGCGCTGAGTCCGAGCATCGTGAGCGCCTTTTTGAGCAGTGCATTTCCGGCATCGTCGATCTTGCAGAGTTTCCGGACGAGCTTCGAGTGCATCTGCGCGTTGTTGTAGATGCCGTTCATGCCCATGAACCGATGCGTCTGTATCTGTCGCGCGGCGATGACCCGCTGCCGGATGGCCAACGACGATTCTCCCTCGTGCTTGGATGTGAGATCGTCGAAATGCAGCTTCGGCACTTCGATGTGAAGGTCGATGCGGTCGAGCAAAGGTCCGCTGATCTTGCTCAGATAGCGCTGCATCGCAAGTTGCTGCGAACCGGAGGCCGCCGCCGGATCGTACCAATCGCCGCTGGGAGACGGATTCATGCTCGCCACCAGCATCACCCGCGAGGGGTATTTCACGCTCATCTTCGCCCGGGAGATCGAGACGAAGCCGTCTTCCAAAGGCTGACGCATCACTTCCAATGCGCTGCGTTTGAATTCCGGAAGTTCGTCGAGGAAGAGCACTCCATTGTGCGCCAGCGACATCTCGCCCGGCAAGGGCGTGCTTCCTCCGCCGATCAGGGCGATGTCGGAGATGGTGTGGTGAGGCGAACGGAACGGCCGCTGCGCCACCAGGCCGCGTTCCTTGCTGAGAAGGCCTGTCACGGAATGGATTTTCGTGGCCTCAAGCGCTTCCTCGGTGCTTAGCGGGGGAAGGATGGCGGGAAGTCGGCGCGCCATCATGGTCTTTCCCGAGCCGGGCGGACCCACCAGGATGATGTTGTGTCCACCCGCCGCAGCCACTTCCAGCGCGCGTTTCACGTTTTCCTGGCCTTTCACGTCGCTGAAATCGAACCCGGTGTCGAGTTGGGCCGGACCCAGGATATCCGCCAGATCCGTCTTCACCGGCTCCACGGTAAGAAGCCCATTGAGCAGATCCACCACATCCTTCATGCACGTCACCGCCAGAACGCGGATCCCCTCCACGACGCCGGCTTCCGTGCCGTTGTCGGCGGGCAGGATGATCGTGTCGTAACCGCGGTCCCGCGCCTCCACGGTGATGGGAAGCACGCCCTTGACCGGACGCACCGTGCCATCGAGCGCCAGCTCCCCGAGGATGACCGTCGAGCCGAGTTCATCCAGCCTCACCTGGTTCGACGCGGCGAGCAAGCCGATCGCGATGGCCAGGTCGAAGGCGCTGCCCTCTTTCGGCAGGTCGGCCGGGGCCAGGTTCACGGTGACCCGGCCATAGGGAAAGCTGAAACCTGAATTTTTAAACGCCGCCTCGATGCGGCTGTAAGATTCGTGGATGGATTTGTCAGGGAGTCCGACAAGATTGTACTTCGGGAGGCCGAAGGCGACATTCGTCTCCACATGGATGATGTGGGCGTCGACGCCGTAGGTGGAGGCGCAGGTGATCTGGCTGAGCATGGGGAATCTCCGGATGAGGATAGGGGTTCATCCCGTATAGAGGCGGAATCCGCGAAAATCTTACACTTGCGTGTCTACTTTCTTTCCGAAAAAAACACATCCCGCACCCATCCGCGTCCGTAAGACCGCTACATTCACAGAACAAAGGACATCCTCATGGCACAAACCATCTTCGAAGAGATCCACATCAACAGCAAAGATCTGCTCAAGCGGGTCAAAAAGCTCATCAAGGAAGGCAACATCCGTCGCCTGATCATCAAGAACAAGAAGGGCGAAGTGCTCCTGGAGATGCCCCTCACCATGGGTGCGGCGAGCATCGGGGGGATGATGATCTTGACGCCCTACTTGGCGGCGATCAGCTTCATCGCGCTGATGGCGACCGAGGCCACGATCCTGGTCGAGCGCGAGAAAAACGCCGACGAAAAGGAAGTGGAGGCCGAGGAGATTGAGATCGTTGAGGAGTAGAAGTGTGAAAACGTGATAATGTAGAAACGTGAAAGCGTGGAAGTGTGCTCGAATTCTTTACATTTTCACACTTTCACGCTGCCACATTTTCACACAAAAAAGTCATGGACTTTTTGATCGACTACTTCAGTACCATCCCCTCGACGCATCGCGCGGCGATTTTGGTGGGTGGGATCGCCTTTTTCTGGGTCTTGGAAAGCGCGGTGCCGCTCGTACGGTTCGAGTACGGGAAATGGCGGCATGGGCTGATCAACTTCTTCTTCACCTTCACCACGATCGTGGTGAACTTCGCGCTGGCCTTCATTCTGCTTCTGACGGCGGATTGGGCCGTTTCGAACGAATTCGGCCTCTTTTTCTGGATTCCGGAGCTTCCGTTCTGGCTGTATCTGTTGGCGGGGTTGATGTTCCTCGATTTGATTTCTGCCTGGTTCGCGCATTGGATCCAGCACAAGACACCCTGGATGTGGCGCTTGCACCTCATCCATCACACCGATCAGGAAGTGGACACGACGTCCGCGAACCGGCATCATCCGGGCGAGAGCGTGATCCGGTTCGGCTTCACCACCTTGGCGGTGCTGGTGTTAGGGACGCCGATGTGGATGGTGTTCCTGTATCAGAGCCTGAGCGTGGTGCTGAGTCAGTTCAATCATGCGAACATCTCGCTGCCGCAGGGGTTGGACCGGGCGATCAGTTGGTTCATCGTTTCGCCGGACATGCACAAAGTGCATCACCACTACGTGATGCCGTATACCGATTCGAATTACGGGAACATCTTTTCGGTGTGGGACCGCCTCTTCGGCACCTTCATGACGCTCGACCGCGGGAAGATCACCTACGGCGTGGATACGCATATGGACGCGGCGCAAGTGAGCCGGATCGGGGAGCTGCTGAAGATCCCGTTCACGTGGAGGAAGGGGTGAGATGGTGGAGATGGTGTCCGCAAGTTGCACTTAACAAGGCCGTTATGCGGATGTTCTACCGTATGCGGAGCGGTCGCTTCCAGATTTCTTCCCGTTGATAAGCGCATTGGGAACAATGCCTTAGTGCTTTAAAGATATGAATAAAGTGATACTGTCCGCAAGCCTTACTTCGAGCCTCTCCAAAACTCGGGGTTTCGGTCCTTATTCGTCGAAATCGTCGTGCGTTTTGGAG
Source organism: uncultured Chitinophagales bacterium (assembly GCA_964454075.1). Classification (GTDB taxonomy): domain Bacteria; phylum Bacteroidota; class Rhodothermia; order Balneolales; family HLUCCA01; genus CAMTWZ01. The sequence goes on along the minus strand of CAYVRS010000105.1, from coordinate 1,858 downwards.
GAATCGGCCGTCACGCGGTTCAACTCGCCGAGCTCTTTCTCGGTGAGGTCGCGCCATTGCCCGATCGGCACATCAAGCCGCAGGTTCATGATGCGGACCCTTTTCAGCTTTACGACATCATAGCCCAGATATTCGCACATCCGGCGGATCTGCCTGTTCAGACCCTGCGTCAGGATGATGTTGAAGCGGTTCGGACCGATCTGCTTGACGTCGCATTTCCGCGTGATGGTGTCAAGGATCGGAACGCCGTTGCGCATGTTCTGTAGGAAGTCGGGCGTGATGGGCTTGTTCACCGTCACCACATATTCTTTCTCGTGATGGTTCCGAGCTCGAAGGATTTTGTTCACGATGTCGCCGTCGTTCGTCAGAATGATGAGCCCTTCGCTGGCTTTGTCGAGCCGCCCGACCGGAAAAATCCGTTTCGGGTGACGCACAAAATCCACAATGTTGTTCTTCTCCCGTTTCTGATCGGTGGTGCACACAATTCCCACCGGCTTGTTCAGCAAAATGTATACGGGCTTCTCTTTCGGAGGCGAGACGAGACGTCCATCCACTTTCACCGCATCCCCATCTGCGATCTTGGTTCCGAGTTCCGGGATCTTACCGTTGATGGTGACGCGCTTCTGTTCGATGAGCTTATCCGCCTCACGGCGTGAACAGAATCCGGATTCGGAAAGGAACTTGTTTATGCGGGTCATGACGCCAAGATACGGAGCGTCATAGAGCCGCTCGGACTATGGCACGCTGACGCCTTCGGGGAGGCGGACTTCCAGCGAGAGGGTGTCTTCGACCAGGGCGTGCACACCGACCAACCGCAGGGAGCGGCCGGAATTGCCGACCTCGTAAAGATACTCGATGTCGGGTTGAATGGAATCGGCGCGGATCGCCGACCAATTGAACGCACGGAAGGAATTGTCGCCTCCACCGATGAACGCGGGCTTCATGGCCCAACCCTGCGCCTCTGCGGCGAAGTTGAGCAGTTGCGTGCGGACACTGTCTTTCGCGGATTCGATTTGGGTTTCCTGTACGATGTAGATCGCCATGACGGTAGCCAGAGCCACCAGGATGAAAACCAGGATGAGGAGGAGGAGTTCTCGTGTTGCCATTTTCCTAATTTGCGTGTTTTCGAGGTTCTCGGGGTGTGTTGTTAGAATTTTTTAATGTGATTTTAGTACAGGGCATGGGGTTGCCGAATGAGACGGGCAGCTCGCCCGTGCCATCGGAGATTCCCCGACATCCTGGTGTTTTCGCGGTATATTGCATGGGTCCAAGGCTCCGAACGGGCCATCCAAGTGCGGACGATCTTTCTTCACAACGCACCAAACTATGCGCTTCCCGACGCCCCATACCACCCTTTTCGCCGTGCTTCTGATCGCCGCGGCGGCCACTTGGCTCCTCCCCGCCGGCCAGTACGAGTCGTTGCGCTACTCCGCGGAAGACTCCGTCCTCATCCTGACCTCCCCCGACGCCGAAACCCGGCTCGCACCCACCCAGGCTACGCTCGACAGCCTTGGCATGCCCACCCGTATCGCCCAGTTCACTGACGGACAGCTCACGCGCCAGGTGAAGGTGCCCGACACGTATCGCCGGCTCGAACCCTCCGGCCAAGGTCCCATCGACCTCATCTACGCTGCGATCAGAGGCACCTACGACGCCATCGACATCATCCTGCTCGTCATGATGATCGGCGGCTTCATCCGCATCTACAACGTCTCGGGCGTGCTTCAGGTAGGCATCCGCCGGCTTGCCCACCGTTTCCAGGGCCATGAACGCTGGCTGATCGTCCTTCTCACCACGCTGATGGCCGCCGGCGGCACCACCTTCGGCTTGGGCGAAGAGACCATCGCCTTTTATCCGA
>CAYVRS010000104.1:5151-7574 GCA_964454075.1 uncultured Chitinophagales bacterium | reverse complement strand
CAGGGTTATCCGCATCCGCCGATGCCATTCTGATCCCTGAGATTCCATTCGACCTGGAGCGCGTGGCCGAGAAAGTGCGTGAAAACGAGGCGAACGGTCGCCATCACACCATCATCGTCGTCGCCGAAGGCGCGAAGGAAAAAGGCGGCGATGTGATGGTCGTCGGGAAGGCGCCCGGCCAGGCCGAACAGCTCGGCGGCATCGGTGCGTATGTGGCGAAACGCCTCGGCGAGATGACCGGAAAAGAGACGCGGTCCACGGTGTTAGGTCACTTGCAGCGCGGCGGTTCCCCATCGACCTTTGACAGGCTCATCTCCTTGAAATGCGGCGCTGAAGCGGTCCGCATGGTGGAGGAAGGCGCCTTCAACCAGCTGGTGATCCTGAAAGGCTTCAAGACCAAGCGAGTCCCCATCCCACAGATCGCCGGAGGCATGAAATGCGTGCCGCTCGACGGCGACGCGGTCAGCACCGCGCGGGAGTTGGGAATAAGTTTCGGGGATTCACTGTAGGGGCGCGTGCGACGTGCCCTTACGTGAACGCGTACGGCGCCTTGATGATCCCTTTCTCCGTGATGTAGGCGGTAATCAGCTCCGCTGGCGTCACGTCGAAGGCAGGGTTGTGCGCCGGGATTTTCGCCGGGGCGATCTCGGTCTGACCGATGGTCGTGATTTCCTTCCCGTCCCGCTCTTCGATGACGATGTCGTCGCCGGTCGCAGTCTTCGGATCGATGGTGGAATACGGCGCCGCCACATAGAAGGGGATGCCGTGGTGCTTGCACGCCACCGCGAGCATGTAGGTGCCGATCTTGTTGGCCATGTCGCCGTTGGCGGTCACCCGGTCGGTGCCGACGATCACCAAGTCCACTTTGCCCTGTTTCATCAGCGATGGACCCATCGAATCGGTGATCAGATGAAAGGGAATCTCGGCGCGGTTCAGCTCCCAGGCGGTGAGTCGCGCGCCTTGAAGCAGCGGACGCGTCTCATCCACCCACACATGGATCGCTTTTCCGGCCTTGTGCGCGTGGTAGATCACGGACAGCGCGGTGCCATACTGGCCGGTCGCCAATCCGCCAGTGTTGCAGTGGGTGAGGATGTTCGCGTTCTTCGGAATGAGCTCGACGCCGGTCTCGCCGATGAGGCGGCACATCCGTTTGTCTTCTTCATGGATGGTCTGCGCCACTCGGAGCACGCGCGACTTGATGCTCTCGATCGGGTCTTCGCGATGCGCGTGGATGGTGTTTTTTAGCCTTTCGATGGCCCAAGGCAGGTTCACAGCGGTCGGACGTGCGGAAATGAGATAGTCGCCGATGCGGTTCACTTCCACCCAGAAGCTGGGGAACCTGGTGTCGGGAAGGTCGCGGATTCCCAAGTAGAATCCATACGCCGCGGCGATGCCGATGGCGGGGGCGCCGCGCACTCTCAGGCTTTTGATGGCTTCCCACATCCGACCGACGTCACGGATATCGGAATAGACGGTGCGTCCGGGTAAAAAGGTTTGGTCGAGGATGCGCACATGGGTCTCGCACCATTCGATGGATTTGACGGCGTTGTCGTTGGAATCACTCATGGATCAAAGATATGAGTCTGCGGCGATTACGCCCTCGGATGAAATTCCTTGTGGACCTGATGCAGGAAGCTGCGATCCACATGCGTGTAGATCTCGGTGGTGAGGATGGAGACATGCCCGAGCATTTCCTGAACGGCCCGGAGATCGGCACCTCCTTCCAGCAGATGCGTGGCGAAGGAATGCCGCAGGATGTGAGGATACACCGGTTTGGTGATGCCGGCCTGTTTTGCGGACTGCTGGACGATCTTCCACATGCTCATCCGGCTCAACGGCGTGCCGCGCTGGTTCAGGAAGACGCGGTTCCCGGTCTTGCGCGCATCGCGGATCCACAAGGGGCGTGCGTTCGCCAGATAATCGCTCACTGCTCGGATGGCGTGCTCACCCACAGGGATGAGCCGCTCTTTGGAGCCCTTTCCGAACACCCGGATGAACCCGATGTCGAAATACAGATGCCCCTGCTCCAAGGCCACGGCTTCGCTCACCCGCATCCCGCTGGCGTACATCAGTTCGAGGAGGGCATTGTCGCGTTTCCCGGCGGGAGTGTCGGTGTCGGGCACATCCAGCATTCTGAAGATTTCGTCGGGATGGAGCACCTCGGGAAGGATGCGGGCTTTCTTGGGGAGGTCGACCAGCTCGGCAGGATTGGCGGCGGCGAGTCCGTCGCCCAGAAGAAAGGCATGGAACCCTCGGATGGAGGAGATGTTGCGGGCGATGGTGGCCGGATCCAAATCCATCCCAGAAAGCTCTTCAAGAAAAGTTTCGATGTGGTCGAGGGTGACGCCTCCGGGGTCGGCGATGCGGAACCGGTCGTCCAAGAACGCCAGATACCTGGTGATGTCGCGCGAGTAGGCGTCGAG
>CAYVRS010000104.1:0-5141 GCA_964454075.1 uncultured Chitinophagales bacterium | reverse complement strand
CGGGTAATCCGGGCAATGATAGCCTGCTCTTGCTCAGTAGTATTAGCGTCAACAAGCTGCTGCTGCGCTTGTTGCAACGCAGTTTTCATCTGCTTTTCAGCAGCTTTGTATGTACCGGCATCCGGCACCAGTTTTTCCAACGTGTCTTCCAACGCGTTGATTTGGTTTTGCAGCGGCTGCTGCTGGGCGGGGGGCAGACCTGTCTGCTTCTTTTTCAAGTCGTCAATCTGCGCTTTGAGCTGCGCTGCTTGCCCTGCATCGGACACATCCTGCGCTTGGTACGTAGGCTCTTTGCCAAAGACTGCCTCAGTGGCTTTTTTCTCGGCCTCCATCAGGCATTGCCGGGATATTTGATGCGCTGATGGTACACACCGACCAGGATGGTGCGGAAGGTCTCTTTGATGATGCGCAGGTCTTGGAAGGTGAGCGGACAGTTGTTGAGCTGACCTTCGGCCAAGCGTTCATCCACGATGCGGTTCACCAGGTTCTCGAGCTTGGTATAGGTGGGGTCCGACATGGCTTTGGCCGAGGCTTCAACCCCATCCGCCAGCAACAGGATACCGGTTTCCTTGGTGTGCGGCAGCGGCCCTTCGTACCGGAAATCCTCTTCGCGCACTTCCGTGTCCGATTCGGCCTGGTCACGCGCTTTCTCATAGAAGAAACGGATCACCGAGGTGCCGTGGTGCGTCTTGATGAAATCGATCACGATCTCGGGAAGCGTATTCTCTTCGGCCAGTTTCACGCCTTGGGCGACATGGTTCTTGATCACGAGCACGCTCATGCGGGGTTTGAGCTTGTCGTGCTCGTTGGGGCCGCCCATCTGGTTTTCCACGAAATACTCGGGCCGGTCGGTCTTGCCCACATCATGATACAAGGCTCCCACGCGGCAGAGAAGGGAATTCGCACCGATGGCCGAAGCCGCCGCTTCCGCCAGGTTCGCCACCTGCAAGCTGTGCTGGAAGGTACCCGGCGCTTGGGTCATCAGCAGTTTGAGCAGGGGATGGTTGTTGTCGTTCAGCTCGAGCAGCGAGACGTCGGTGGTCACTTTGAACAGCTTTTCGAACAGCAGGATAAGGGGATAGGTGAGCCAGATCAGCACCACGCTGCCGGCCACGAACGACATGTCAGTCAGCCAGCCATCCCAGCCGTCCGCGGTGAGCAATGTGAAGCCGAGGGTGATGAAGAGGTAGGAGGCGAAGACGAGTCCTGGCGTGGTGAGGAAGAACTGGCTGCGGTTCTTGACATCGCGCACGGAGAAGACCGCCATGCTTCCGGCGGTGATTGAGGCCACCACGTACTCGAAATCGTTGCCGTTGATAAACCCGACCATGAGCGCCAGGGTGGTGGTGGTCATGAGTCCCACGCGCGAATCGAAGATGATGGTCAGGATGATCGGCGCGATGGCGATGGGCACCAGGTACAGGGAGAGCGATTCGGTGCGTGCGATGAAGAACGCCACGGCCACAATCATGCTCACCGCCAGAAGCACCAGCGTGAGCATCAGGTTGTGGTCGAAAATCGGATTCCGGTACAGGTACAGATACAGGAGGTAGGTGCTGAAGATGGCCAGGATGACGAGCAGGTTGCCGGTCACACGTTGCCATTGGTCGACGGCGCTGCGGCTTTCCTGACGCGCGGCGGACAGACTTTCAAGCACGTTAAGGGTGGAGGTGGTGATGATGTCGCCCTTCCGGATGATGAGTTCGCCCACAGGAATGGCGCCTTTGGTCGGACTGATCGCCGCCAGTTCCTCATCGATCTTTGCACGGGTTTCGTTCTCATTGTACACCAGATTGGGCTCGATGGCGGCCTGGAGCACGAGCTGCGCCACATGCGCGGCATCCTCACCCAAGGTGCGGGAGAATCGGAACTGGGCATAATCCCTCACTTCAGGAAGGTCGCGGAGCTGGCGGATGGGGATGCTTTTCTGGGTGCGGTCCACCGGGTTCCTTACCACGATCTCGGGCGTGATGATGCTCGATTTCGGGGTATCGATCACGCCCTCGGCATGCAGTTCGCTGATGAGGAATTCGGTGCGGATGCGAACGTCGATGCCGATGAACCGGTCGGCCGACGCCCGGCCACGACCGGCTTCCGCCAATCTCAGTGCGGCGTAGTGCTGGGTGAGGATGGTCCAGGCCCGTTCATCAAACACCGCCGGCACCGCCGCCCGCTCCTGCATATAACGCAGCGAATCGGAATGGGCCATGGACGCGCTGCCCGCCAAGGCGCTCATCCGATACGCCACATAGAGGTCCAGCACACGTTCCGTCTGCAGAAAGAGCGAGTCGAGGCGTTGCTGCACCGCATCGTTCACGCCGGCTTTGAGGGTGAAGATCGGGGATGTGTTCGCCGCGATTTCCGCGGTTTCAGCCTCGGATTCGGCATCGCTTTTGAGGATGGCGAAGGTGAAGGGGGCGATAAGATCGTCGTCGCGCCAGGGTTCCCCCACTTTGTAGACCACATCCTGAAAGAAACCGCCCGGATAGAACACGATCAGTCCTAAGAAAAAGACCGACAAGATGCCGGCTTTCACATAGCCGTTCCGGCTGGCCACGAACGGATCGTCTTTGCGTTTGTCGCCCAGATACCCGGCGCCACGCATCTTCCGCCCCAGTCCGATGCTATCCAGGGTTCCCATGGGGACTCAGCCCTTAAGCTTGGTCCGTACCGTGTGGACAGACAACGCGGTGATCACGTAGATCGAGCACCCGATGAAGGTGTACCAGGGGAAGGCCAAGCCCGATTTGGTGACAAACATCGAAATCGAGATGACCGTCGCCATGATGATGATGGTGGCGAAGAATCCGACATAAGCGGAGAAGGCGTCCACTTCCGTGTATCTGCCGACCACGAACGCCCCGAGCAGCGCGCCATAGGTGAAGCCGGCGATGCGCAAGGCGATGATGACGATCGGATCTTGGCTGGTGAAGTACAGCGAGAACAAGGTGGCGAACGACACGAAAACGGCCGCCCAGAACACCATCGCCGCACGCGACCAAGTCATCGCGTTCGAACGGTTGGCCAGCGAAGGAAAGAGGTCGAACAAGGTGCTTGAGGACAATGCCGACAGGGAGCCGGTCACCGTACTCATGGCCGCGGCGAAGAGTCCGGCGATGATGAGGCCTTTGACCCCGGTGGGCACGTTCGCCGAGATGTAATCGAGCAGAAGCTCATCCTGGTTGGCCAGTCCGAGCGTAGTGATGTCGGCGCCGGCATGATGCGCGAACAGCGCCAGACCCACAGTGAGGAACAGGCCGAATTGGACGAAGACGAAGATTCCGCTTCCGATGAGGGCTTTGCGCGCCTGTTTAAGGTCGGCGCAAGCCAGCAGTTTCTGGATGATGAGCTGGTCGGTGCCGTGCGAGGCCAAGGTGAGAAACATGCCGCCCAGCACCGCGCCGATCAGGTTGTATTCGGTGAAGAAGATGTCTTTGAGGCTAGTCGGCAGTTGGATCAGCGCCAGTTTGTGGTTCTCGCTGAGCAGCTGGAAGACCGGAAGATCGGTCTGGAAGAAGATCTGGGCGATGATGAACAGGCCGCCGGACACATAGACCGTGAGCTGGAGCACATCGATCCAGATGACGGATTTGAGTCCGCCATAGAAGCTGTACAGTAGCGAAAGAACGCCCATGATGGCGATGGAGACCGGATAATCGAATCCGGTGATGATCTTGATGGGGATGGCCGCCGCGAAGATGCGGATACCGTCGGCGAAGAGCCGTGTCAGAAGGAAGGTGCTGCTGATGGTCTTGCGGAAACGGTCTCCGAACCGGGCTTTGAAGAAGGTGTATGCGGTCTGCTGCTCCCCGGCGAAATAATGGGGGAGCATGAAGTAGGCGACGAACATCCGCCCGATCACATAGCCCGCCACGATCTGGAGGAAGACGAGGCTCCCTTTGTACGCCACCACCGGAATCGAAATCACGGTGAGCATGCTGGTTTCCGCGGCGACGATCGACAAGGAGATGGCCCACCAGGGGATGTTGCCTTTGGACGTGAAATACGAGGCGGTGTCGGTGGCTTTGCCACCCACTTTGACGCCGATGTACACGCACAGCGCCAGGTAGACGCCGATCACGGCGAAGTCAAGGAGTGGAAGCATCAGGAGGAGATCCGGTTGGCGGCTTCCGCGGCATCCGCCGCGATGGTGAACACGGTGGTGAGCTGGGAGATGTCGATCAGCTTCTGGACACGTTCCGACAGGTTGCAGAGGATGAAGGTCCGGTCGGAGTCACGGAAAAGACGATGCGCAAGTAGAAGTGCGCTCAAACCGGAGGAATCGGCGAATTGGATGTTGCCCAGGTCGAGCACCAAATGACCCGCATCCGGCGCGTTCGCCATGCTGATGAATTGGCTTTTCAGATCCGGCGCAATCTTGGTGTCAAGACGGTCTGTCTTGAGGACCATCGTGGAAATGGGACCGGATCGGGTGATCTCGAATTTCATGGGGTCGTGACGTTTGGTTCCTCAAGCATACGAAAAAAAATCGCTTCGTCGATGACATTTATCCCCAGCGCACGGGCTTTGTCCAATTTGCTGCCGGCCGAATCGCCCGCAAGCACAAAGCTGGTTTTCTTGCTGACCGACCCCGAGACGGTGCCTCCGTTGGCATCGATGAGGGCTTCGGCCTGGTTCCGGGTGAGGGTGGGAAGCGTGCCCGTGAGCACGAAAGTGAGTCCGGCGAAGCGGTCGCCTTTCGGCGCTTGCTCATCGACCCGGAAACGGAGTCCGGCCGCTTCCAGACGGTCCACCAAGGCCGATGTGACCGGATCGGCGAAGAATGCCACGACCGAGGCGGCCACTTTGGGTCCGATGCCGTTGATGGCGCTGATGGTCTCGACATCCGCCTGACGCAAGGCTTCCAGCGAGCCCATGCCGCGCGCCAGGTCTTTGGCTGTGGTCTCACCCACGAAACGGATGCCCAGGGCATACAGAACGCGTTCGTACGGCTGCGATTTCGACGCCTCGATGGCTTGGATGAGGTTCGCGGCGCTTTTCTCACCCATGCGATCCAGAGAAGCGACACCTGCCGGAGTCAGCGAATACAAGTCGGCGAAGGTGCTAAAAGCATTTGAAACGTGGTCTTTAAACATCACTCTTGCTCTCTGGAGAGCAGGTTTTAAAGACCACGTTTCAAA
>CAYVRS010000103.1:0-7696 GCA_964454075.1 uncultured Chitinophagales bacterium | reverse complement strand
GCGGACGGGAGTCCAGGAGGTTGGGCGATCAGATCGGCCGCGAAGGGCGCGAGGAACCACAAGAGGAAAACCGTCAAAAAGAAGCGTTGAGTAGACATGATGTAGACCCTGGATTGAGTGCAGAGAGCGACGAAACGACTCTGAGACAGAAGTTGACGACGAATGTCTATGATTAACCACTAAATAAAAAAATTATCGATTATTTGTCAAAAATATTTTTCGTTCAAAGGTTTGCATAAAAAAAGCCCTGAACCTCACGGCCAGGGCTTTTTAGAAGCTGTATGCTATATGCTCGATGCCGGATGCATCCAGCATCCCGCTTCAAGCATCCCGCATCTTATTGCACGTCCAGCAATTCCACTTCGAACACCAAGGTCGCGTTCGGGCCGATCAGGTTGCCGGCGCCACGCTCGCCATATCCGAGGTAGCTTGGGATGTAAAGTTTGTATTTGGAGCCGACGGACATCAGCTGAAGGCCTTCCGTCCAACCCGGAATCACTTGGTTCAGGGCGAAGGTCACAGGCTCGCCGCGCTGCACGGAGCTGTCGAAGACGGTGCCGTCGGTCAGGCTGCCGGTGTAGTGAACGGTCACCATCGAGGTGGAGGTCGGTTTGGCACCGGTTCCTTCGGTGATCACTTCGTACTGCAGGCCGCTGTCGGTGCTTTTCACACCGGCACGGGAGCCGTTCTCACGAAGCCAGACCAGACCCGGATCGTTGCTGCTCTCGAGCTTTGCTTTCTCCGCTTCGCGGGCTTTGGCCATCATCTTCTCCTGGATCGAGGCGAACACGCGCTCGCGCTCGGCTTCGCTCACTCGGGACGTGTCCCCTTTCTGGGCATCGAGAAGACCGGCGATGAACGCGTCCACGTCGAGGCTGTCCACTTGCTGGTTCTTGAGATATTCACCGTAGTTGAAGCCCAGTGAGTAGCCGAATTTCGAGTCGTCGGTTTTCAAATCAGTTTTTCCTTGTTGAGCGGTACAGGATGTGGCCACAACGACAAGCGCGACAGCCATGAGGAGTGATTTCATAAAGAAAGGGTAGGTTAGTACGCTGGTACGCTGGTACTCTGGTACATGTGTGTTTTGGTAGCGGGCTAAAGATAAGAAGATTACAACGGAACGCACTCTACCAGCGTACTAGCGTACCGACGTACCAGCCTACCTTTTTCAGACGATCTCGCTCGTGATCTCGCACTTCAGCGATTTCGAGATCGGGCAGTTGAGCTCGGCCTCTTTCACCGCGGCGGCGAGCGCATCGGCCGGACACCCAGGCACATCCGCCTTCAGCACCAGATGCGAGTGCGTGAGCACGCCCCCATCCAAGGTGACGGTGCAATTGGTTTCGAGGGATGCGGGCTCATACCCCGCCGCTCCAAGCACGAAACTCAGTTTCATGGTGAAGCAGCCGGCATGCGCCGCGGCGATGAGCTCTTCAGGGTTGGTGCCGATCCCCTCTTCGAAACGCGAGCCGTAGCTGTACTGCGTCCGGTTGAGGACGGTCGATTGCGTGGTGAGGTGGCCGTTTCCTTCTTTTCCGGATCCGGCCCAGTGGGCGGTGGCGTGGCGTTTCATAAGGGGGAGAAATGTTGAGTGTTGAATGTTGAATGTTGAAAAAAGCGGGAAGCGGGAAGCGGGAAGAATGTTCAATGCATGACTCGTTGTCAAACTAAGCCGTCGTTTAAAATTTCAAATTTAAACTTAACAGGACTGCTCAATAGTCTCGTTCAACATTCAACCTTCAACCTTACTCTTCCAGCGTCGAGATGTCGCCGACTTCCTGGCCCAAGGCTCGGGCTTTCAGGACGCGGCGCATGATCTTGCCGGAGCGGGTTTTCGGGAGTCCGTCCGTGAACACGACTTTGTCGGGCTTGGCGATCGGTCCGATCTCCTTGCCCACGTGTTCGCGCAGGTCGTCTTCGAGGTGCTTGTCGCCGACCAGGCCGGCGTTAAGCACCACGTACACATGGATGCTGTTTCCTTTCACATCATGCGGGATGGCGATCGCGGCGGCTTCCGCCACTTTCGGATGCGAGACCAGCGCGCTTTCCACTTCGGCGGTGCCGAGGCGGTAGCCGGAGACCTTGATCACATCGTCGATGCGGCCGATCACCCAGATGTAGCCGTCTTCGTCGATCCGGGCCGAATCGCCGGCCTTGTACCAGCCTTTGTCGGCATACTCGGCCCAGTAGGTCTCTTTGTAGCGGTCAGGCTCGCCCCAGATGCTGCGGGCCATGCCGGGGGTCGGACGCTTGATCACCAGCTTCCCTTCCTCGCCCGGGGCGACCGGCACGCCCTGCTCATCGACCACAGCCACTTCCACACCGAAGAAGGCCTTGGTGGCGCTTCCGGGTTTCAGCGGGGTGATGGGGAGCGGGGTGATGGCGTGTCCGCCGGTTTCAGTCTGCCACCAGGTGTCCATGATGGGGCATCGTCCGCCGCCGATGTTGGTATGGTACCATTTCCAGGCTTCGGGGTTGATCGGCTCGCCCACGCTTCCGAGCAGGCGCAGCGATTCCAGGTTGTGGCGTTTGGGCCACTGGTCGCCGAAGCGCATCAGTCCGCGGATGGCCGTCGGCGAGGTGTACAGGATGGTGATGCCGTACTTCTCGATCATGCTCCACCAGCGGTTCGGGTACGGATGGTTGGGCGCGCCCTCGTACATCATGAGCGTGGCGCCGTTGATGAGCGGACCATACACCAAGTAGCTGTGACCCGTGATCCAGCCCGGATCGGCGGCGCACCACCAGCGGTCCTCGTCCTTGATGTCGAACACATACTTGTGCGTGGTGCTCGTGTAGACCGCGTAGCCGCCGTGCGTGTGCATGAGTCCCTTGGGTTTTCCGGTGGTTCCGGACGTATACAGGATGAAGAGCAGGTCTTCGGCGTCGGTATGAGCCGTGTCGCAGTTGGGCGAGGCGATCGGCAGGTTCATCAGGTCGTGGTACCAGAAATCACGGTCGTTTTCCATATACACATCCTGACCGGTCCGCTTCACGCAGATGCAGACCTCGATGGTCGCGCTGCGCTGGATGGCCTCGTTGGCGATGCCTTTCAGGTCGGTGATCTTGCCCCGGCGCCATCCGCCGTCGGCGGTCAGAAGCACGCGCGATTTCGCGTCGTCGATGCGCGCGGCGAGGGCTTCGGTGCTGAAGCCGCCGTACACCACGCTATGGGCCGCACCGATCTTGGCGCAGGCCAGCATCGCGATCACCAGTTCCGGAATCTGGGGCATGTAGATCGTCACGATCTCGCCTTTCTTCACGCCCATCGCCTTCAGCACGTTGGCGAATTTGCTGACTTCGCGGTTGAGGGCGTGGTAGCTCATGGTACGGACATCACCCGGCTCTCCTTCCCAGATAATGGCCAGCTTGTTGCGGCGCCAGGTCTCCAGGTGACGGTCGATCGCGTTGGCGATGATGTTGATCTTTCCGCCCGTGAACCACTTGTAGAACGGCGGATTGGAGTCGTCAAGCACCTTCTGCCATTTCTTGTACCATTTCAGCTTCTTGGCCTCATCCGCCCAAAAGGCTTGCGGATCGGCGATGGACCGGGCGTAGAGGTTGTCGTATTCCTTGACGTTCGCGTTTCGTACGATGGATCGGGAGGGATGGTAAAACTCTGACATAGGTTCTGGCTCGGGTTCGAAGTGGAAGGGGGAATATAAGGTGAGATGCTTTAGGTCCTTCGCGCTTTCAGCGCTCAGGATGACAGTACTTCTCCGTAATTTCACCCATGCTCTCTACACGCATCATTCCCTGTCTCGACATCAAGAACGGCCGTACGGTCAAAGGCGTCAATTTCGAAGGCCTTCGCGACGCCGGCGACCCCGTCGAACTCGCCACCCGATACTCCGCCGAGGGAGCCGACGAACTCGTCTTCCTCGACATCACCGCCACCAATGAGAAACGCAAAACCCTTCTCGATCTCGTGGAACGGGTGGCCCGCGCCATTTCCATCCCTTTCACGGTAGGCGGTGGCATCGCATCGGTTGAAGAGATCTCAGATCTGCTGCTGGCCGGGGCCGACAAAGTCTCCCTCAACAGTTCGATCGTGCGTGATCCTTCGCTCATCTCTCGAGCGGCGGACCGATTCGGCACACAGTGCGTCGTCGCCGCGATTGACGCGAAACGCACCGCCGACACGTGGCATGTCTTCATCAACGCCGGCACCGTCGACACCGGGATGGATGTGCTCGACTGGTGCGCCAAAGTGAACGAGCTCGGCGCAGGTGAAATCCTGCTCACATCCATGGACCGCGATGGCACCAAAGCGGGTTTCGACACGGACTTACTGGCGCGGGTATCCTCCGCCGTGCCTCTGCCACTGATTGCGAGCGGCGGCGCAGGCACCATCGAGCACTGCATCGATGCGATTCTTGTCGGTAAAGCAGACGCCGTTCTTGCCGCTTCCATCTTCCATTTCCGTGAAATCGAAATTTCCGAGCTCAAAACGCAGATGAGAGCCGCAGGGCTAAGCGTTCGGCTTTAGGTGCTTCGCGGCGCTTTAGGTCCTTCGGGCCTACGGCCCTCAGGATGAAAGCGGCATGTGCAAGATGATGTGAAGAGGGCGTAGCCTGTAGCGAACGACCTAAAAGCGCTTTTTCGCCTCCGCACTCCCCGATTCCTAAAGAAAGCATCTAAAAACAGTGCTTTAGCCGTCGTTTTTTAAGAAAATCGGCTTGACACTGCGCCTCTTTTACGCTTTTTTGCCTCTTGCGTCATCTGTCTTCAAATCATGTTAGGGGTGTTTTCCGCCATGGAACCGTTTCAACTCGCATCATCCGAAAAATCGGCATGCGGCGTCGGCTTTGTCGCCAGCCGTCACCGCGTGCGTTCGCATCAGCATCTTCAGCAAGCGTTGCACGCCTTGCGCTGTGTGGAGCATCGCGGCGCCTGCGCGGCCGACCAGATCACCGGCGACGGTGCCGGAATCCTGACCGACATCCCCTTCGAGCTCTTCGGTCTGGAGAAAGACACGTTCGCGGTCGGATCTCTGATCACCCCGCCTCAGCCCGAGCGCAAACGCATCGCTCTCCGCGTGTTCGAAGAGACGTTCCGCTTCCTCGGCTTGGAAGTGATGGAATATCGCACCGTGCCCACGGACCCGTCCGTTCTCGGAAAAGACGCACTCGAGTGCATGCCCGGACTCATCCACGCCATCATCAAACGCCCTGATTTCTGCCGCACCACGGCCTCGTTCGACAAACTGCTTTACCAGGCGAAGATGCTCACCCGCACCAAGGAAAAAGAGAGCGGCATCCACAAGGAGTTCTTTTTCATGTCGCTGAGCTCGAGCACCATCGTCTACAAGGCGCTGACCCGGGCCCAGGACCTCGACCGGTTCTACCTCGACCTGCAGAACCCCGCCTTCAAGACCCGCTTCGCGCTGTTCCACCGCCGCTTTTCGACCAACACGAAGACCGCTTGGGACAAAGTGCAGCCCTTCCGACTCATCGCGCACAACGGCGAGATCAACACCATTTCCGGAAACCGCTCCTGGGCGTATTCCCGCGAAAAGCACCTCGGACTTCCCACCGACGAGCTGCTCACGCACAACGGCATTTCCGACACCGGCTCGCTCAACGAAATGGTGGAAGCGCTCAGCTACCGCAGCTCCATCCCCTACATCGAAGACATCCTGGCGATCATGATGCCGCCGGCGGATGCGGAAAATCCATTCTACAAATTCTGGAGCCGGGCGATGGAGCCTTGGGACGGTCCCGCCTTCGTCACGTATTCCGACGGACAGACCATCGGCGCGCGCCTCGACCGGAACGGCTTCCGTCCCTGCCGCTGGGTACTCACTGACGACCATTTCTACCTGAGCAGCGAAGCGGGCTCCTTCCAGATCGAAGAGAAGCTCGTTCAGAAAAAAGGCACGCTGCATGCCGGAACCGGCGTGAAAGTGGATCTGGAGACCGGAGCGGTTCATTTCCGCGACCCGAGCCAGAGCCGCGAGCATCACGACGCGAACTTCGACGCGCGACTCGAACCTGTGCAGGAACTGCCGGTGAACGAGTCCCCCTCCTTTCTGGACAAGAAAAACCTCTTCCTGTACACCACCGAAGACACCGACCGCGTACTGGCGCCGATGATCGCCGAAGGCAAGGAAGCGATCGGCTCGATGGGCGACACGGCGCGTCCGGCCATCTTGTCGGATGAACCCCGTTCGCTGTACGACTATTTCTATCAGAACTTCGCGCAGGTCACCAATCCGCCGCTGGATTACCTCCGCGAGGCGATGGTCACCGATCTGCATATCTACTTGGGCCGCAAGCCGAACATCTTCTCCCCGAAATCGCTCATCCCGCCGAACATGGCCTATGAGCTGAAATCGCCGGTGATGAGCCTGGGCCAGATCCGCTTCATCCGCTCGCTGGAGCGTGAACGCCGCAACAAATCGCGCGTGCGCTCGGCCGTGCTCGACACCACGTTCGAAAAAGATTACGGCGTGGTCGGACTCAACGCCCGGCTCAAAGCCCTCGAAAAAGAAGCGACCGAGCTCGTGCAGGATGGGGTCTCCATCCTCATCCTGAGCGACCAGCTGGCGACGCTGGATCGTCCGCCGATTCCGAGCCTGCTGGCCTTGCGCACCATCGTGAACGTGCTCAATGAAAGCGGACTCCGTCTGGATGCGAGCCTGATCGTGCATTCCGGCGAAGTGCGGAGCACGCATCATGTGGCGGCTTTGGTCGGATTCGGTGCCAGCGCGGTGTGTCCGTACATGGCCCTGGAGATCGCCCGCTATGAAGACGACAAGAAGTGGGCCCACCTCACGCCCGACCAGCGCGAAAAGAATCTGATCAAAGCGCTGGAACAAGGCCTGCTCAAGATCATGTCGAAAATGGGCATCTCCGTGGTGCGCAGCTACCAGAGCTCGAAGCTGTTCACGGCGGTGGGCTTGGGTCCCCAGCTGTCGGAGCAGTTCTTCCCTGGAGTTCCGAGTCCCTTGGGCGGCATCGAGATGGAGCATCTGGTCGACGACATCGTGCGAAAAGCCGAACTGGCCGCTCAACTCGACGAGGCCGGCATCCAGCTCAAAAGCTATTTCTACAAAGAGCAGAACAAAGGCCTGGAGGGCGAGAAGCATGCCATGACGGCGCTCCGCTCGAAGATCATCCACAACCTGGTGCGCGAGACCGGCCACTCGTTGCAAGACGCCGAGCTCTACGCCGAATATCTGAAAGTGGGCGAAGACGACTCGCCGACCAACATCCGCCACCTGATGGCCTTGAGTGAGGATGCGGCTCCGGTCCCGGTCGACGACGTCGAGCCGCAGGCCGAGATCCTCAAGCGCTTCGGAAGCGGTGCGATGAGCTTCGGCGCCATCTCGGCCGAATCGCAGCGCGACATCTTCCTGGCCATGAAAGAGATCGGCGGCCGCTCCAACTCCGGCGAAGGCGGCGAGAACCCGTTCTATTACACCGACGGCATCACGGCGTCGGCCAAGCAGGTCGCGTCGGGTCGCTTCGGCGTGACCGCCGAATACCTGGTGAGCGGCAATGAATTCCAGATCAAGATCGCCCAGGGTGCGAAACCCGGCGAAGGCGGACAGCTCATGGGACTCAAAGTCGACGCGCACATCGCCAAAGCGCGTCATGCGAACGTGGGCGTCGACCTCATCTCCCCACCGCCGCTGCACGACATCTATTCCATCGAAGACCTCAAAGAGCTGATCTATGAGCTGAAGCAGCTC
>CAYVRS010000102.1:0-7774 GCA_964454075.1 uncultured Chitinophagales bacterium | reverse complement strand
GGTAACGGTGTTTAATGTCAGGTTGGTCATGAAAATGCGACCCGTCGGAGTCACATCAATCAAGGTACCAGTGAATGTGCCGCCAGCTATTCCAGTCACATCCAGAACTCCGACTGAGTCACCCGTGGAGGCATTCAGTTTGACGATTTTGAGTCCGCCGGTACGGCTGACGACCAGCAGATTGCCGGTAGCGGGGTTGTAGGCGTACCCGCGCGTGTTGTTGTCGTTCGCGAACCAGGATCCACTTCCCGTGGCTCCGGACGCAACGGCATTTTTTTTCCATAGCGGTGTATTGAGCACCGTTGGAGTCTGCGCCGAAGCCGAGCCGAACGACGATGCGAGCACAAGTGCTCCCAAGGCCAATTTGGCGGACGAACGCAGGATGTGTTGTACCATCTTGTTCATGTTTTCCTCGTTGTTGTTTTGTTTGGACGGTTTCCCGTTTTTTTTTCTTCTTTCTATTCGACTAGAAGTTCAATGTCATGGAGATGCGGTTGGTCAGTCCGAGGTACTTGTGCCCTTGGGCGGCATACCCCACTCCCAATCCCATCCCATTGCTCGTTCGGTAGTTGACCGACCCGCCGGCCGCATATTCCCATGTGCGGTCTTTCAGGCCCAGCTCAGGCAGGCCCGCCTGCACGCTGAACATGCCGTTGAAGAACGACAGCTCCGTGCCCACATTCAAACTCTGGTTGTTGTCGCTGGGGCTGGTCGCATCCAGCAGCAGCGTCGCCCGGATCCGCTCGTTGTCCAAGGCATCCAAGGCCAGACCCGCCTGCAGCATCAGCGGCAGCGCGTACCGCTTGGTCTTCAGATAGGCGTCGATCTCCGAATTGTTCCCGTTGTTGTTCAGATCGATGTCCACCGGTGCGATCAGGTCGTCGCCCTGCATGTGCATCTTCGGTCCGAAGTTGGCGATCCGCACACCGAACCGCAGAGGCTTGAACGGCGTCTGGTACTGCGTGCCGATGTCGACGGCCACCGCCGAGGCGCTGGTGTTGAAGATCCGCTCGTTGACATACTTGACCGTGCCGCCGATGGCGAAGGTGCGCAACAGGTACTGCCCATAGCTGACCCCAACCGCCACGCTGCTGGCTCCGAACATGCGGCCGGT
The DNA here is from genome assembly GCA_964454075.1 of uncultured Chitinophagales bacterium. Taxonomy (GTDB): domain Bacteria; phylum Bacteroidota; class Rhodothermia; order Balneolales; family HLUCCA01; genus CAMTWZ01. The sequence goes on along the minus strand of CAYVRS010000102.1, from coordinate 6,660 downwards.
GCCCTCCTGCTGCTCGAAGGTCGTCTCCTCCATGTCGGCCATGGTCAGCGCGGTCAGGCTCAGCCCGAACGTGCCCGCCCCGCCCACCGGCAGGGCCACCGCCACATAGTTGTGCTGAAGGTCACCGATCCAGCCCGAATGCTCGATCAGCGCCTGGCGTGTGCGGACCGACGCCAGCGCGCCCGGGTTCCAGTACATCGCCGACGCGTCGGCCACGGTCGCGGTCACCGCACCGCCCAGACCCGCCGCTCGCGCGCCCACAGGGATCAGAAGGAACTGCGCCGCGGCCGTCCCCTTCTTGGAGATCAGCTGCGCCTGCGCCAGACTCGGAACCAGCCCGGCGATCATCATCATCAATACAATGCTCTTTTTCATATGGGGCTGTTCCTTTTACTTGATCACCGCGAATTTGCCAACCTTCTCGCCGATGCCCGGTGCCTCCACATGGAAGACGTACACACCGTATGCGAGCTCGAGATTGTCTTTGGTCAGCATGTTCCAGATGTAGCGGTCCGTTTCAATCGGATTGTTCACATTCAGCGTCTGCACCAATTGGCCGGCCACGTTGAAGATGCGGATGGTGCATCGAGCCGGAAGATTGATGAAATGAAGCTCCCGCTCCTGCTGCGGACGAATCCGAGTCGGACGTTTCTCGGCCAGGTTCGTCACGATGTAGGGATTCGGCACCACGCGGATCTCATCCAGATTGGATTTGGCCAGAGCAAGGTCTTCAGACGGAAGATTCGTCGCCGGATTGATGGTGAACTCGAACACATCCGCACTGGTGAAACGGGTTCCTTGCACCAGATGCAGGGTGTCGCCGGCTTGCGGACGGAAGAGCACATCTCCACGGTAGGGCTCGATTCCGATCTGCCAGGGCACATCCCCTTCCTTGGTTCCATCCAAGAGGAAGATCTGGTCGCTGAAGGTCGTCTTCGATTTGGAGTCATAGAACGCGGTCATCTGTGTGGTGCTGCCTGACATGTCGGAAAGCACCGGATGACTCATGTAGGCGAAAGGTACCGCCTGACCGGTCTTGCGGTCGATGACGTTGAAATTCACAGCTTGAGGCTCGAGTTGCTGACGGATTCCGCCGCGACGGATCACCGCCGCTTTCGAGTTTCCTGCACCTGCTGCCCCATACACGATCGCATAGTCACGGCGCGTAGGATTCACAGCAGTGACGGAGGCTTGCGCATCCAAAGGAAGACCCGATGCGGACGACCAGCGCTTGCCAACGAGTTTGGGTGCGTTCGGATCGCCGTTGGTGATCACCAAACGCAAGCCTTCAACCACCGGGTTGTCGTTGTTGCCCGCTTCGAACGAGCGACGGTTGGACAAAAGCACCGTTCCTGTGGTCGTGTTGGTCAGGCTGAAGTATCCGGCATAGGTGTCCGCCCCGATCGTGGTGTCCCGGAAGGTCACGCGGTAGGTGTTGTTGGCTTTCAAGGCACGCGGATCGATGACCGACGCCACCACGGTTCCTGTACCCGTTCCCGACACTTTGGTGACGGTCGGGTCTTGCGGACCCACATAGCCTGCGGAATTCGCTGTCGGCGTCACCTGGATGACGTTGACACCGGCGGAGATGGTCCCATCCGGATTCACGGACAGGTTGATCGGCGATTCAGCCGGCGAAATGCCCGCCTGTGCCGCACCGCTGTTGTACGCCACCACAGCATAGTAATACGTGCGGCCATTGATCACATCCGTGTCCACGAAATAACGCTGAAGTCCGGTATCGGTACCCAGGTCGAATTCGATGCCGAAGATGTCGATCGGATGATTTCCCGTGACGCCGTTGGCCAGGTCGAACTGGGCGATCGGTGCGAGGAACTGTTGCGGTGTTCCCCGTCCATCCGTGATCACTTTCGCATCGAGCAAGGCCGCGTCGGTGGCTCGGAAAATCTTGTAGCCCTCGAAGTTGAACGGATTGGCTCCGATCCGCGCCAAGTAGCGGTCGAATACGGACTCCGCATTGTCTTCCCAATACAAGGTCACATAGCCGTTGCCGGGTACCGCCTTTGTCGGGGGCGGAGGCGGAGCGATGGCGAATTGGTAGTTCGCGTCATAGGCATTGAAGGCTTGGGCCAATTGCTGTTCCACCAGGGCGATGGAGGCATTGTTCGACGAATTCGACGCGGCGATGGACACCGCCAAGGCGAAGCGCTCGATACCGCCGCGCTGCAGCGGGAAGAACGAGGAGGTCACGAACTGGTCGGAATCTTGCGAGGCGTCGGGCGCGGCGGAGAAGATCCCCGGTATCATGTGTCTGCGCCAGATGTCATCATCCGGTCCGTTCAGGTTCAAGCCACCGGCCGGTCGGAACGTCGCCGCCGTGATCCCGATCGCATCGGTCTCGCGAACATCGGTCTTGTCGATGGCGGACTCGCCCGGGAACGGAGAAAACGCGCCCGAGGTCGCGAAACCATCCGCTTCACCGGCATCCCCGCTCAGTTCCACACCATCCAGACCCACGTCATCGGCCGACACGCGCCAGTCTTGGTTGTTGTCGAAGAAATCATCCCGCGACTCATCAATCATCGGCGCTTGTGTGCGAGCATTGAGGAAATAGTTGTCGAAATAATCGGCGTTGAACGTTCCGGCATACAAGGCACGGAGGTTCGTCTTGATGGTGTTGATGTCGGTGGCGAACGCGGCGTCGGAACCCATCCGGCTGCGGATCCAAGAATTCGGCACGGAAAGGCCGCGTTGGATGGTGTCCGCGAATGCGATCGACGTCGTATTCACCGCCATGTTGGCGAAGAAACCGCTCCATCGGTAATTGAGGAAGCGGACCGGACGCACATTCAGCACCCCTCGGATGTATCGGCTCAAGGTGAGGTGGTTCGGTTGGTTCTCGTCGACAAGTCCGTCCAAATCATCATCCAAGAGGTTCAGATGGCGGCCGAGCAAGGTGTCTTCCCGAACCACGAGTCCGTTCGGCGGCAGTTTCAAGGCGCGACCTTGGCTGGTCACCGTCAAGGTGTCGGCAAGGCTGGTCGGATACGTCGTCAGGATGCGGTTTCCATCCGCATCGATCAGCACGATCCGATCTCCGGGGAGCAGCGTGCGCTCATTGAAGTCCGAGGTGGCGAATTTGGGCATCACTTCGGTCAGCACTTGGACTCGGGTGTCGAAGAAACCGGTCGGAAGGATGAGGTCGTCGATCAGGTCTTTGTTTCTGGTGTCGTACAAGGCCGCTTCCTCGCGGATGTAGAAATCGGCGTCGCCGTCGTTGTCGATGCCGTCATAGGCGTTTCCTGGGGTCTCGAGGAAACGGACACCAGACACACCGATCTGCGTGCCGTTGAATTCAGGGGGTGACGCGGTGGGACGCGAGTCCGAGAAGAACGCCGTGGCACGCTGTTGGTCGAAGAACGGTCGGTCGTCTTGCGGCGTACCCACCCAGTCTGCGATCCAGAGCATGAACGAGGCTTTGTCATAGTTGAAGCTCGCATCGTTCTTCACTTCGTAGATGGCGAAGTGGACGTTGCTGATGAGACGCTGCGTCCATGCCAGCACCCGGGAATCGACGATGAGACCCAATCCGCCACGGGTGGCATCGGTGTTGTCGGGTTTGTACTGCGTGTTGGGATTGGTCAGGTACCGGGTGTAGCGGTCATCCCCGGCGCGGTAGTAGAACTCCTGGTCGGCGTTGAAGATGTTTTTTCCGAAAAATCCGTTCCAACTGTCCACCCAACCCGGATCGCCGATATCCACCATCTTATCCGGCCAGAACGCGGGCCAGGTAGTGCCGGTCGGGTAGCCGGGTCCACGGTCGCTCCGAGCGATCTCCGGGGAATCCGGATTGAAATACCCTGCGACCGGGTTCAGCGCCCAGCTTTCACCGGTTTGCGGGTTGGTTCTGAAGTTCGGTGCCACCACGATCGGAAAACGGGGCTGGGATGCGCCCGGCGCTTGGTTGGCCACTTCGGCTCCGATGAATGCCGCCACGAAATACACATACTGCCGGTTGGTGTTCTTCGGAAACTCATAGTACAGCTCATCCCTGTTGGCGCCGTTGGACACCCCTTGATGACCGAAGTTGTGATAGGTGGCCCTGACGTTGTTCGCATCCAGAATCGATTTGCGTCGATCTTGGAATCGGGAACGTTCCTGACTCGGTGGGGTGATGCCCTGCGCTTGGACTGCGGTTTCCGGCAGGAAACTCCATCCGACCAACGCCAAGAGCATGAGGTTTGAAATCCGTTTCATCAAAGTGCGATACATGGGTTAATCAAAATCCGAAGGAGAATCCGAGCTGCACACGGCGGGGTTCGCTGTAGGCGGTCGGGTTTTCATAGAAGAGCTCTTCGACCACAGCAGGGCGTTGCGACGGCAACGGACCCGTCGGCACACCCGAATCGGTGTAGACGAAGTTCACATTCCGGGTGTCCAGCAGGTTGTAGATGTTCAGGAACGTGCGCAAGGTGGTGCCGGCGATGTTGATGTTCTTGTACAGGTTCAGATCCAGACTGAAGATGAACGGCATGCGTGCGCTGTTCGTGATCACATCCCGCGAGGCGGATACTCCGGTGAGCGCCGGAATCGGGCTGCTCGGCGTATAGGGCAGGCCGGAAGAGAAACGCTGAAGGATGTTGAAACCCCATTCGTTGCCGGTGTAGAACAATGAGGAGTTGAACACATGGCTGCGGTCCCAGTTCGACGGCGTCAGGAATTTGGTGACTGCGGAACCCGTGGTATCCCCGCGGGAAACGTTCGCGAAGAATTCGGACGCGGGATCGGAGTTGGAGTCTTCGGCGATGGAGAAGGTGTAATCGAATCCGATGTTGACCCTGTTCGACACACGCTGACTCAAGGCCAAGGTCAAGCCACGGATGTTCGCATAATCCCGGTTCACCCAGGTGCCGTAACGCACGGTCGGATTGGCGGTGTTGTTGAACGGACCCGAACTCACATAGTCGCGTTTGTCTTCATAGAATGCGGTCACATCCAGACCGGTGCCTTCATAGATTTCCTGCTTCAGACCGATCTCGTATTTGATGCTGCGCTCCGGATTCAGATTCGGATTGCCGAAAACCCCTTGTACGCCGGAGGTCTGTTGAAGCAGCAGCTGCTCACCGTTGTAAAGGCGGTTGTAATCGGGGATCTGGAAGAAGAAGCCATACGAGAAGTGGATGACGCCCTTGGAGCTGATCGGATACGCCACACCCACGCGAGGCGACAGCGCGAATTTGGCGTCGGCCGATTTCCAGAAACTGTCTGGACGGTCGGCATAGGGTTCGAACAGGTCGGGATCTTCGCTGTCGACCGGAACGCGGCCGTTGGAGCGGAAGTAGTCGAACCGAAGACCGGCGTTGATGATCAGATCCTCGTACTCGATCTTGTCTTGGATGTAGGCCGCGATGAGCAGCGGTTTGCGCGTCCATTTCTCATGGCCGGGTGTGTTCGCGATCGGCACACCCAACTCGAGGCGGGCCGCCAATGCCGGATCAAGGTCTTCCGGAAGAACGATGTTCGGGCCCACGTTCAACGGCTGCAATCCGAAGTTGCTGAACGCCATGATGTCGGTCTGAAGCTCCAATCCGGCTTTCACGAAGTTCTGCTTGTTCACCTGGCTGGAAATCTCCACTTTGGCGATGAAACTCTGCGTGGAGCGGTCGAAGAAGCCGTTGTCGGTGCCGAAGCGGGCGAAACGTCCGGCCACGCCCCCTTGGGCATCACCGAAGCTGCCCACGCGGTCATAGTTCAGGTAGCGTGGATCGTACGGACTGTCGTACAACGAGAATTTCGACGCATTGTACCGGGTGGCCAGGTTCGTGGTGATGAAGGTCGTGGCAGACGGCGTATATGTGGTCTTGAAGTTCAGATAGTAGTTGTCGCGTTGGCTCGTGCCACGGCCGTTCGGCACCAGACGGCGACCGTGGTCATAGCCTTGGCTGGTCTCACGGCCATAGTTTCCGATCAGGTTGAACCGGATCTTCTGCGTCATGTTGAACTGCAGGTTGGCTTGACCGCTCCAGGAATTGTAAGGCGTCATGGCCACAAGGCTGCTGTCACGGAACCCGAGGTCGCGGTAACGGATGTAGTTCACGCCGCCGATGCTCACCGTCTCGTCGATCACATACCAGGGCAGGCTCGGATCGATCACATCGCCATAGTTGTTGACCGGATTATCGGCCGGAACCTCGTTGTAGCCACGCTCCCAATCGAAGGTCACCTGGTCTTCATTGAGGTTGGGAAGGATGGGTCCGCGGGGTGAATACGCATTGTAGCCGTTCAGATAGCCGTTGTTCTGGAAGCGGCGGGCGGTCACGAACAAGGTCAGCTTGTCTTTGATCAGCGGACCGGAGAGATTCCCTTCCACATTGTACATCTGCCGGAAGTTGGCGTCTCCGAATCCTGCGGGCGTACCTACGAACAGACGTTGGTTGCCCGTTCCGTAATCGCCACCCCAGATGTTGATGTTGGAGCGCCAGTCGTTGGTGCCCGAGCGGCTGACGATGTTCACGATACCGGACATCGCCTGACCGTATTCCGCATTGAACGTCCCGGATACGACCTGAAGCTCCTCAATCGCGCCGTTCTCGACGCGAAGACCCGAACTGCGGTCGTAATCGTCCGTGACACGGACGCCATCCACGATGTAGGCCACTTCCGACGCGCGTCCGCCTCGGATGTGGATCGATCCGCCCG
>CAYVRS010000101.1:0-7849 GCA_964454075.1 uncultured Chitinophagales bacterium | reverse complement strand
TTCCGTCGCATCATTGTCGCGCACCATCACGGCGACCCGCTTCACATCGAAACTCGCCGCATTCGTCAGGATGAGCAGCTGCACAAGCGGCATCACGAACAGGATCGGCAGCATCGCCCGGTTCCGGAAGATCTGGATGAATTCTTTGCGGATGAGGACCTTCAGTACACTCATGTCAGTCGAGCCGGATATTGAAATTCTTCAAGCTGATGAGGATGAGGGCGACCGTCATCCCGATCAGGATCAGCGTCTCTTCCCAAAGCTCCGCCAACCCGTTGCCCTTCAGCATGATCCCCCGCACGATCTCCAGGAACCACCGCGCCGGCACCACGTTGCTGACCACCTGCAAAGGTCTGGCCATGTTTTCGACGGGAAAGATGAAGCCCGACAGCAGGATGGTGGGCAGCAGCAATCCGCCCAGCGCCACGAACATCGCCACCTGCTGGGTTTTCGCTTTGGTGGAGATGAGGATGCCGAGCGAGAGCGCCGTCATGGTGAACAGCACGGCTTCGGCGATGAACAAGGCGATGTTGCCTTCGAAGGGGACCTTGAACACCGCGGTCGCGACCATGAGCACCGTCATCACGTTCACCAAGGACAAGGCCAGATACGGAATCACTTTCCCGACGATGATCTGGATCGGGGGAAGCGGGGAGGCGAGCAAGGCCTCCATCGTGCCGAGCTCTTTTTCCCGGGTGATGGAGATGGACGTCATCAAGGCGTTCACCAGCATGAGGATGATGGCGATGAGCCCCGGCACGAACAGATTCGTGCTCCGCAACTGCGGATTGTACAACATCCGCACACTCACGCGCATGGTCGGACGCACATCCGCGACGATGCTCTCCACCGCGGCCTGAAGGATCTGCGCTTGGTTCGGATCCGACGCATCGGTGATGAGTCCCACGTGCGCCGTGCCTTCGCGCTCCAATCGCTCGGCGAAATCGGGCTCGAAGACCACAACCTGCCGCGCGCGTCCGCTCTCGAACAGCGGATCGATGTCCGACTCATGGCGCACCACACCGGCGGAGACAAACGTCCCCGATGCGAAAATCCGGCTCGTGAGCTCACGGGTCACCGGATCGTTGCTTCGGTCCCAGATCGCCAGATCGGCCTCATTCAGTTCATTGCGGATGGCGAATCCGAACAGCAGCAATTGCACGATCGGCAAGCCGACCAGCACGTACATCGACCGCTTGTCGCGGAAGATGTGGAAGAATTCCTTGCGCATGAATCCGAGGAACGCGGTCATGATCGCACCCCTCCCCGAGCCAGTTTCACGAAGACATCATCCATCGACGCCGCCTTCATCTCCTGTTTCAGTTCGGCGGGCGTCCCGATCGCCGCGATCCGCCCATCCACCATCATCGCGATGCGGTCGCAATACTCGGCTTCGTCCATGTAGTGCGTGGTCACGAACAGCGTGACGCCCGCATCCGCCTCCTTGTACAGCCGCTTCCAGAAATTCCGCCGGGTGATGGGATCCACGCCGCCGGTCGGCTCGTCGAGGAACACGATGTCGGGATGATGCAGCATCGCGGTTTCGAAACTCAGTTTCTGCTTCCATCCCAAGGGAAGCGACGCGACCAGCTGATCCATGGCCGAAGCTTCATGAAGATCCGCTGACATCGCCTCTTTTTTCCCTCGGATCTGCTGATCGCTGAGCCCATAGACGCCGCCGAAGAAATCGATGTTCTCGGCCAGTGTCAGATCCTCATACAGCGAGAACTTCTGACTCATGTAGCCGATGCGGGCCTTCACTTGCTCCGGCCGCGAGCCGACATCGAACCCGGCTACGGTCGCCTCGCCGGATGTGGGCTGCAACAGCCCCGTGAGCATGCGCATGGCTGTGGTTTTTCCGGCACCATTGGCCCCGAGGAAGCCGAAGATCTCCCCTTTGCGCACCTCGAAACTGATATCGTCGACGGCTTTGAACGCACCGAAGTGCTTGCTCAGATGGCGGACCTGGATGATGCTCATCGGCTCAGCTCCATGAAAACGTCTTCGATGCCCGGTTCGATGGATTCGATCGCAAGATCGGCGACATCACGAAGTGACACTCGGATGTCATCCATGTGCACGCCGTCGTTCAGCGCCACGTGCACCGTTTCGCCGAAGGGCCACGCGCTATGGATGCCATCGATTCGGTCGAGCGCCTCGAGCAGATCGTACCGGTTCGCGCAACGGAACGACCACAACGCCTTGCGGAAGCGCGAACTCATGGCTTGAGGACTGTCCACCGCCAGGATCGACCCCGATTTGAGGAACGCGACCTGATCGCAGCGCGAGGCCTCATCCATGTAGGGTGTCGACACGAACATCGTGAGGCCCATGGCTTTGTACCGGTCGAGCATATCCCAGAACTCGCGTCGAGACACCGCATCGACGCCCGTGGTGGGTTCGTCCAAAAAGAGGATGTCCGGCTGATGGATGAGCGCGCAGCACAAGGCCAGTTTCTGCTTCATTCCGCCGCTGAGCGCCCCGGCGCGACGGTCTTTGAAGGGTTCGATCTGCACATAAATGTCGCGGATGAGCTCGTAGGCTTGGGTCATGTCGCTTCCGAACACGGTTCCGAAAAACTCGATGTTCTCCGTGATCGTGAGGTCCTGATACAGGGAAAACCGTCCAGGCATGTAGCCATATCGCTTGCGGAGCTCTTTGTAATCGCGCACCACATCCAAGCCGAGCACGGTGGCGCCGCCTTCGTCCGGAAGGATCAGGCTGGTGAGGATGCGGATCAGCGATGTTTTTCCCGCGCCGTCCGGACCGATGAGTCCGAACAGACTTCCATCGGCGACCTCCAGGGTGATGCCGTTCAGCGCGTCGACCGAGCCGTAGCGCTTCCGGATGCCCTGGATCGATATGGCGGGATGGGAGCCCATGTCAGAAACGGACTTCCGCAGGCATTCCGATCTTGAAGAGGCCGTCGTTTTCGACCCGGATGTCGATCGCATAGACGAAATTGACACGGTCTTCGCGTGTCTGCAGATTCCGAGGCGTGAATTCGGCCTGGGAGGAGATCCAGCTCACTGTGCCAGGACGTTCGGCGTACGTGCCATTCCCGCCATCCGTGATCACTGTGACGGATTGACCCAAGGTCACTGTGGGAAGCTGGTCGCCGCTCACATAGGCGCGCATCTTGACCCAGGAAAGGTCCGCCAGCTTGAACAGGGGCTTGCCCGGGGCGACGAGCTCACCCGGTTCCACGAATCGGTTGAGGAGCGTGCCGGATGCGGGAGCGAGCACGGTCGAGCGACGGATCTGGTCATCGTTCTGAGCGATCTGGGCATCGATCACCGCGAGCTCGGATCGAACCGAGGCCCGCTGCGCATCGAGCGCGGCGATCTGGCGCTGAAGCACCGCCCACTGGCCCTCCACCTCATCGCGCTGCCGTTCGGTCGCCGCGCCACCCTCGACCAGCGACGCCACCCGCTCGCGTTCCCGCGCCACGATCTTCGCCTGCTCGCGATAGACGGCATCCTGCGCGTCGATCTGAGCCCGTCGCGAACCCGTGGCGGCGCGTTGCGCGGCCAGCTGCTCGTGACGCAAGACCAAGGCGGTGGTATCGATCCGCGCCAAGACGTGCCCCGCGTCGACCCTTGCCCCTTCGTCGCCATCCACCCACAGCACCACTCCTCCGGTTTCCGAGGAGATGACGATGTCCGTGGCTTCTATGTGCCCGTAGGCATCGGAGTCAGATTCTTTGCTTGTACATGCAAATAAAAGCATTCCCGCGATCGCGATCAGCGATGTGCGATGCGCCAACGAGGACTGAAAACCGAAAACTGAAAACCGATTCATGTTCATTCTCCTAAAGTGAGGGCCAAGGCCAGTTTCGCCTGCAGCTGAAGCAACCGGTGGATCCGGTGCTGCACATCGGCTTGGTGCGCGGCGTTTCGTTCCACCAGATAGTCGGTGGCGGTGATGCTCCCGTTCTCGAGTTGAGCGGCGTAGGTTGAGACGATTCCGCTTCGAAGCTCGAGGATCTCGGCGTCGCGGCGGATGGCGTCGTCGAGACGGTCGATTTCGGCGCGGTGCGTCGCGGCTTGCAAAGACCACGTGCGCCTGAGGGCGTCTTCCTGAGCGGCGAGGGATTGTTGTTGAAGCGTCAGGCTGGTGGTTTCGCGTCGGGACAGACCGCGGTCCCAGATCGACCATCTGGCGGTGACCCCCACCACGGCATACGGACCGAAGCCGTCGGCGAAGATATCGAGTCCGGGATTGGCATAGGCGGCTTGGCCGAACGCGGTGACCACGGGTCGCCGCGCGGCGTTGGACAGCGCTTTCCGGGCGTCGAGGAGTCCGCGGCGGGCTTGGAAATACGTGGCTTCGGGACGGCCGGCACCACGCAGCGCCAAGGGAGTGGCTAAGGGTTGGGAGCCGTCGATCGGAACGCCGCTCAAGATCGATATCAGTTCATAGGCTCGGGCGAGATGGCGCCGCGTGTCGGCGAGGCGCTGCTCCAACTTCAGCTTTTCGACCCGCATCACATCCGCCTGCACCTTCAGCGCGCTCCCTGAGGCCACTGCGGCTGCCACTTGGACAAGGCGCGCATCCACATCCGACAAAAACAGAACGAGCGATTCCTCCTGCTGTTTGAGAATGAGTGCGGAGAAGAAGGCGTCGTTCAGCTGATGCGAGAGTTTGTACAGCTCCACATCCACCGCGGTCTTCTCGGCCTGCCTGGACCATTCCTCCAGATCGCGGCGCGAGGCGCTGTTGCCGCCGTCGTAGATCATCTGCCGGACATCCAGCAGAAGCGCATAACGGTCTTTGGGCTGGGTGCGTGGCGCGGCACCGGGAATCGGGATCGAGATCTCGGTGACATCGGTCTGATACTGAGCCGAGGCCGAAATGCTGAGTTCAGGCAGCCAGGCCGATGCGATCGATTCCAAATTGAGTTCGGAAATCTGATTGGCGATCGGAATCTGCCGTGCGAGCGGCCAGGTCGACACCAGAGAGGCGTGCAGCGATTCCAAACGGACGGAATCGTCGAGCGCCACGCCGAACTCGTTCACCGGGGGCTGGGCGACGAGCGGGACCGACATGCACCACATGATTGCTTGTGCATACAATATTGTCTTCATACGGGTCTCGTTGGGTGGAGGAGGGCGAAAAAGGCATGCGGAATCTCGGTCTTCCGCGCTTCGATGAAATGGTGGTAGGCCACCACATCCAGATTGAAGATCCCCTTGACCACTGGGGCGGCGATGAACGGGAACAACATCATCGACAGAAGGGAGACCAGGGCTTGGCGGGGATCCATCTCGCGGTAGCGGCCGGCATCCATCCCTTCACGGAGCTGCTGGATAAAGCTTGCCACCGCGTTCCTGTTCATGGAGATGGCCAAATCGGCCATCCGCTGCGGATTCCGGTTCAATTCATGGATCACGAAGCCCGGGATGTACGGATGGATCTGGATGGTCGAGATGTAGGCGTTCACAAAGCGCTGCACCTTTTCCTCGAGCGGGAGATCCATCTGCATCACCTCGAGGATCGGTTGGAAATGGGTGCGGAACGACTCTCGGAAGACCGCTTCGAACAGCTCGTCCTTGCTCTTGAAGTAGTAATGGAGGAGCGCCTTGTTGATGCCGGCGACATCGGAGATGTCTTGCATGCGCGCCCCGTCGAACCCCGCGCGATGGAACTCGATGCGCGCCGCGTTCAGAATCTTCTGACGGGTATCGGGCTGCGGAGGCGTGAGCGAATTAACCATTTGGTTAAACTAAGTGGTTAAATCGAGGAATCCAAGTGCGCTGGAGGGGAAAGTAGGTGTCCGCAAGCTATACTTAACATCTCGATTTGTTGTGTTTTTTTACGCCCAGGTGTGCCGGCTTGTCTCTACATTCCGGTACAACCATCCCAATCTGCTATGAAATCTTTTGTTCTGCTTGTCGCGCTTCTGCTCGCCTCATCGTCGCTTTCGGCTCAGACCGAGGCCACTTGGATGCGCCATCCTTCGATTTCGCCCGATGGCGCGCACATCGCTTTCACCTATATGGGCGATCTGTACCGCGTGCCATCCTCGGGTGGCGATGCTATCCAACTCACATTCCATGAGGCGCATGATTTCATGCCGGTCTGGAGTCCGGATGGCAAAACCCTTGCGTTCGCCTCAGACCGTTACGGCAATTTCGATATCTACGTGATGGATGCGATGGGCGGCGCGGCCACCCGCCTCACGTACCATTCGACGGACGAACTCCCTTATTCCTTTTCCTGGGATGGCAAGACGGTCCGTTTCGGAGCGGCCCGGATGGATGTCGCCGAGCATCGCCAGTTCCCTACCGCCTCACAACCCGAGCTGTACGAAGTTCCAACGGGCGGCGGACGCGTCGACCAGGTCTTCACCCTCCCGGCCGAGTATGCCGTAAGCAGCCGCGACGGCGAGCTTCTGCTTTATCATGACAAGAAGGGCGGCGAGAACGAGTGGCGCAAACATCACCGCTCGGCCATCACCCGGGATGTGTGGATCTACCATGTGCCCACCAAGACGCACAAAATGCTCACATCCTGGCAAGGCGAAGACCGGCAACCGGTCTTCGGCGCGGACGAGAACACGATTTATTTCCTCAGCGAGGAAAGCGGCACCTTCAATGTGCATTCCATTTCATCCGATGACCCCTCCAAACGCACGCAAATCACCTCCTTCAAGACGCATCCTGTCCGATTCCTGAGCCAAGGCGGCGGCACGCTGGCGTTCGGTTACCATGGCGACCTCTACACGATGAAGCCGGGCTCCCAACCGGTCAAACTCAGCGTCCGCGTGCGCACCCAAGCGAAATCGAATACGGACAGCTTCGTATCGATCAATGGCGGCGTCACCGAAATGGCGATCTCGCCGGATGGGAAGGAAATCGCGTTCATCGCCAGAGGCGAAGTCTTCGTCACCAACGTGGACGGATCGCGCACCAAGCGCCTCACCGACACGCCGGAGGCCGAGCGCTTCGTCAGCTTCTCGCATGATGGAAAAGCCGTGGTCTACGCGTCGCAACGCAACGGCAAGTGGAGCCTGTACAAGACCGAACGCACCCGCGCCGACGAGCCGTACTTCTACGCGTCGACGATCGTCCGCGAAAGCCTTCTGGTGGATGCGCCCGGCGACCACATGCAGCCCGCGTTTTCGCCAGATGGAACCAAGCTCGCGTACACCGTGGACCGGAATATCCTGCGGGTCCGGGATGTGGCCAGCGGACGAACCGTGGATGTGCTCACCGCGAACGAGTTGCTGAAGGAGGACCGGCAGGAATTCAGCTGGAGTCCGGACAGCAAATGGCTTCTCGCCGAATGGCGCCGTCGACTGAGCGAAGGCGAGATCCTTCTTGTGGCGGCGGATGGAAGCAAGCGGGTGAATCTGTCCGAAAGCGGCTACGAAGACACCTCTCCGAAATGGGCGGGAGCGGGGTCTCAGATGCTGTGGTTCACCAACCGCGACGGGCTGAGGAGCTACGCCACCGCAGGGCAGACCGAGCGCGATGTGTATGCCATGTTCTTCACACAGGCCGGTTGGGATGCGTTTTCGCTGAGCGAAGACGATCACAAACTCAAAAAAGCGGTTGAAGAGGCCATGAAAAAAGACGGCGACACCAAAAAGCCGGCTGAAGCCGCCTCCGCACCGATGGCGATCGATTGGAACGGCCTCACCGACCGCCGCGCCCGGCTCACCATCCATTCGTCCCAGTTGGCGGATGCGGTCTTGTCAAAAGACGGGGAGAAGCTCTACTACCTCACCTCGTTCGAAAACAATTACAACTTGTGGGAAACCAGCTTGCGGAGCCGCGAAACGAAGCAGCTCGTCCGTCTGAACACCGGAGCCGGACGCCTGATGTGGGACAAGGCCATGGAGAAC
>CAYVRS010000100.1:4894-7872 GCA_964454075.1 uncultured Chitinophagales bacterium | reverse complement strand
CAGAGGAGATCCTGCAACGCACCCGCGAAAACATCATTTTCCAGACCGCCAGTTCGTTCCTCAACGTGCTTCTCAACCAGGAACTTCTCACCATTGCCCGTCAGGACCTTGAAAGCGCCCAGAAGCAATTGGATCAGATCCGAGCGCAAGTGGAAGTCGGCATGCGTCCGATCGTCGACCAATACAACCAGGAAGCCTTGGTCGCCAACAGCGAGTTCGTTCTCGTCCAGCGTGAGAACGCCGTGAACATCTCCCTCCTCGGACTGATCCGTGTGATGCAGGTCGATCCGCTTCAGGAATACCAACTCGTCACTCCGGGTGTGTCCGAATCGGATGTGGTCGTCAAATCGTTCGACCTTAGCCAACTGGTGTCCCAAGCCTTGTCCAAGCGAAGCGACATCCGAGCCCAGGAAGCGCAGATCCGCGCCAGCAAATTCGCATTGAATGCCGCACGTGGTGCGATGCTCCCGACCTTGAGCCTCTCCGCCGGCTTGAACTCCAGTTACAGCGACCAATACCGTGAACGTGACATCACCGATCCGACCCAATTCGTGAAACTCGGATTCAACGACCAGTTCTTCGACCGCAACCCGACCCGCAGCATCGGTGTGAACCTTTCCGTTCCGATCTTCAACCGTTTGGCCACCAAGACCAGCATCCAACGCAGCCAGGTCCAGTACAAAAACGATCAGCTCGACATGGAAGACCGCCGCCTTGGCATCCTGCAGGAAGTCCGCCAGGCCTACAACGATTACCAAGCGTACGCCAAGCAGCTCAAGACGACCGAAACCGCGCTCATCGCCGCCACCAAAGCCTTTGAAACCGAGCAGGAGCGTTACCGCGTGGGAGCCAGCACCCTGATCGAACTCACCCGGGCCAACACCGAGTTCGTGAACGCCTCGTCCAACCGCGTGCGTGCCGTCTACCAGTTCGTCTTCCAGGAGAAACTGCTCGACTACTACATCGGCGACATCTCCACCGAAATCGAGTTCTGAGCATGGCACATTCCGTCATCCAAGCCATCGACGTCAAGAAAGAGTACGTCATGGGTACGCAGACCGTGCATGCGTTGCGGGGTGTCTCGTTCGACATCCGGAAAAACGAATACGTGGCGATCATGGGTCCTTCCGGATCCGGAAAATCGACCATGATGAACGTGATCGGATGTTTGGATACGCCGAGTTCCGGCTCCTATATCCTGAACGGGACCAATGTGAACACGCTCACCGACAACGAGCTCGCCGCCATCCGCAACAAGGAGATCGGCTTCGTGTTTCAGACCTTCAACCTGTTGCCCCGATCGACGGCCTTGGCCAACGTCGAGCTCCCATTGATCTATGCCGGGATGAAGCACTCCGAGCGTCGCAAACGCGCCATCGAGGTGCTTGAGCGGGTCGGTCTCGCAGACCGGATGCACCACAAACCCAACGAGCTTTCCGGCGGACAGCGCCAGCGTGTGGCCGTGGCCCGCGCCTTGGTCAACAACCCATCCATCCTGCTGGCGGATGAGCCGACCGGAAACCTTGATTCCAAAACCGGCGTCGAGATCATGCAGCTGTTTGAAGAGCTCCATGCCCAAGGCAACACCATCGTCTTGGTGACCCACGAGGAAGACATCGCCATGCACGCGCATCGGATCGTCCGCCTGCGCGACGGGCTGCTCGAATCCGACAAACACCGAGACGAGATCCATCCTGCTGAACGGCGCGAGGTGGTTTCTCAGGAATGAAACGCAGCGATGGTAGGATGATGTTCTGCCTCGCATGGACCAACAAGATGTGATCGTGGTCGGCGCGGGAATGGGTGGACTCACCGCCGCCGCCCTTTTCGCCAAAGACCGCCGCAAAGTAACCCTGCTGGAAGCCTCTCATGTGACCGGCGGATGCAGCTCCTCCTATTATCGGAAGGGCTATGTGTTCGAGTCCGGCGCCACCACGCTCATCGGCTTCGACGCGCATCAACCGCTGGCACGCTTGGAAGCCCTGACCGGCATCCGCATCCCGCGCGAGCGGCTGAATCCGAGCATGACCGTCCATCTGAATGGGAAGACGATCCTCCGCCACGAGGATCGGGAGGTCTGGATTCAGGAAGCGATCCGACATTTCGGTCAGGCCGAGGAGCAGCGTGCCTTCTGGACGCTGGCCTGCGAGACGGCGGATGCGGTCTGGCAACTGTCCGAAGCCAATCCCTTTTTCCCGCCGACCTCCATCGCAGACACCTTGCGACTGGCCGGCAACCATCCCATCCACGCGCTCAAGCTACCGCTCGCGTTCGTTTCGGTGGCGGACGTCATGCGCCGCCATGGGCTCACATCCCCCGAATTCAAGCGCTTCGTAGATGAGCAGCTGCTGATTTCGGCCCAAGCCGGCGCGGACGATGTTCCGTTCCTGTTCGGGGCGCCGGCGCTCACCTATACCAATTCCGGGAATTTCACGGTGCCAGGAGGGATGCATACCATGGCCAAAACCGTGGAAGATTACATCCGCGCCCAAGGCGGGCAGGTGTTCACCAAGCATCAGGTGGTCTCGATCGCGCAGGAGAACGGCATGCACCGCGTGACCTGCAAAAACGGAAAAGCGTTTGAGGCTCCGGTGGTCGTGAGCAACCTTCCCGTCTGGAACATGTCGGCGCTGACCGCCGGCGAAGCGTCGTCGTACTTTGAGCGTGAATCGTCCAAGTACGACACGGCATGGGGTGCCTTTACGATGGGGGTGGCGACCGACGATCCGTATCCGGACGATCTGACCTTGCACCACCAAATTCATCTCGAATCGCCCTTGCCGTTCTGCGGGTCGCATTCCGTGTTTGTCTCGTTGTCCAAACGGGGCGACGCCTCACGGGCTCCGGAAGGGCATCGAGTGCTCAACATTTCGACGCATACGCCCACGGAGCCTTGGTTTTCAGCCGATGGGGAGTATGAATCCATGAAAACGGATGTCAGCCGCCTCATTCTGGATGCGCTCAGAGTTCATCTGCCC
>CAYVRS010000100.1:3104-4884 GCA_964454075.1 uncultured Chitinophagales bacterium | reverse complement strand
GATCCACCTGTCGTTTCCGGCCACGCCGGTGTCATGGGAAAACTGGGTGCATCGTCACAAAGGCCGCGTGGGGGGCATCCCGCAGTCGATGAACCGGGCCTTGTGGGACTGGACGCCGGCGCAGACTCCCATCCCCGGACTCTTCCTATGCGGAGACACCGTCTACCCGGGGCAGGGCATCCCGGGCGTTACCTTAGGTGGAATCCACGTATATTTGCGGGTTCAGCGAACCCATACCTATTGACATGAACACCTCACTACCGCCGGCGGTCAAACATCTGCTCATCATCAACGCGTTGGTGTTCTTCGCGCAGCAGACGCCGGTCGTGTCCGGGATCATCCACAACCTGTTCATCCTTTATCCGCTGGGGTCAGGCCATTTCTACCCTTGGCAGCTGATCAGCTACATGTTCCTGCATGCCGATTTCAACCACATCCTGTACAACATGTTCGGATTGTGGATGTTCGGAAGCTCCTTGGAATACATGTGGGGCACCAACCGGTTCGTGAAGTACTATCTGCTGACCGGTCTGGGTGCGGCGCTGATCCAGATGGTGGTGTCGTCGAATCCGGTGCTTGGGGCTTCCGGCGGTGTGTTCGGCATCCTTCTGGCCTATGCGATGATCTTCCCCAACCGCTACATCATGTTGCTGATTCCGCCGATTCCGGTCAAAGCGAAGTATCTGATCGGGGCCTATGCCGCGTTCGAGCTGTTCAACGGTGTGATGTACACGCAATCGGGTGTGGCGCATTTCGCGCATCTGGGCGGGATGGTGGCCGGTTTCGCGCTCATCCGCTACTGGAACATCCGCACCAACATCGAATAAGCGGATGGCGCAGGAGTCTTTCATCGACGGCATCCGAAGCGGCATCCGACGCATGCCTGCGGGCTTGCGATGGATCGTGCTGAGCACGGTCGGCGTGTTCGTGCTTCAGGCCGTCGTGGCTATTGTCCTCGGCGCGGAGGCGGCCAGTTGGGTGAACCGGACCTTCGGAATCCTGCAGAACGCATGGGTCACGGTCAGCGAACCCTGGCGGATGGTGACCTACATGCTGCTTCACGCCGGCGGGTTCCATATCCTGTTCAATCTGCTGTGGCTGTGGTGGATGGGTCAAGCGGTGGAGAACACCCTCGGCACGCGCAATTTCCTCTTCATCTACATCGGATCGGGCATCGGGGGAGCCATCGTGAACGGACTCGTGGCCTTGGTGTTCGGCGCCTCTACGGCGATGCCCACCATCGGAGCCTCGGGCGCGGTGTTCGGCGTGATGGTCGCCTTCGCGATGCTGTATCCCACCGCGCCGATCATGCTCTTGCTGCTGCCGCCCATCCAGGCGCGGTATGTGGTGGCCGGACTCATCGCGTTGGACATCCTCTTCCTCACCGCCAGCGACAACGTGGCCCGCATCGTGCATCTTGGGGGTGCGGCATCCGGGTGGGCCTTGATGCGATTCTACGGCAACGGCGGAATGGAGCGGTTTGCGGCGTTGTTCTCAAGATGGACGGAACGACGCAAGCCGAAAAACAAACGCATGCGGTCGGTCGTTGATGCGACAATCATCGAGGAGATCGACCAGTCCGAAATCGACCGCATCCTCGACAAGATCGCACAGAAAGGATATTCCAGCCTGAGCGCCGACGAAAAAAAACGATTATTCGATTCATCCAAACGGTAAAGCCATGATTGAGCGCAGCGAGCGACTGAAAGTGAATGTGGGCCATGTGTCTGTGGGCGGAGGTGGACAGATCGTGGTTCAATCCATGACGAACACCGACACG
>CAYVRS010000100.1:0-3094 GCA_964454075.1 uncultured Chitinophagales bacterium | reverse complement strand
CATCCACGAGACCGTCGAGCAGATCATCCAGCTCCATGACGCGGGATCTGAGCTGGTGCGCATCACCGTGAACAACAAGGACGCCGCCGCCGCGGTGCCCCACATCATCGAAAAGCTCGACAAGCGCAATGTCGAAGTGCCCATCATCGGGGATTTCCATTACAACGGGCATGTGTTGCTGACCGAGTTTCCGGACTGCGCCGCCGCATTGAGCAAGTACCGCATCAATCCGGGGAATACCGGAACCAAGACGCGCGACAAGAATTTCTGCACCATCGTGGAACAAGCGGTGAAACACGACAAACCGGTGCGCATCGGGGTGAATTGGGGCTCGCTCGACCAGCAGCTGCTGGCCGAGAAAATGGATTTCAACAACGCGCTTCCTGTACCCAAGTCCAGCAAAGAAGTGATGATCGACACCATGCTCGAAAGCGCGGTCCGGTCGACCAAACTCGCCGAAGAGGTGGGCTTGCCGTCGGACAAGATCATCGTGAGCTGCAAGATCTCGGGTGTGCCCGATCTGATCACCGTGTACCGGCGCCTTGCGGCACTGATCCCGTATCCGCTGCACTTGGGGCTGACGGAAGCGGGGATGGGAATGAAAGGCGTGGTGGCGAGCGCATCGGCGCTCGGCGTTCTTCTGAACGAGGGCATCGGCGACACCATCCGCATTTCGCTGACCCCGATGCCGGGCGGCGACCGCGCCGAGGAAGTGCGGGTGGCCCAACAGATTCTGCAATCGCTCGGGATCCGGAACTTCATGCCCCAGGTGACGGCCTGCCCGGGCTGCGGACGTACCAAGAGCACGTACTTCCAACAATTGGCTGACGAGATCCAGACCTACCTGCGCGACACCATGCCGGTCTGGCGCCAAGTCTACCCCGGAGTGGAAGACCTTCAGGTGGCTGTGATGGGTTGCGTGGTGAACGGTCCCGGCGAATCGAAGCATGCCAACATCGGCATTTCGCTGCCAGGCACGTTCGAAGAACCGAAGGCGCCGGTGTATGTGGACGGTGAGCATGTTGTGACGCTACAGGGCGACCATATCGGGCGCGACTTCAAACGCATGCTCGACGACTACATCATGAAGAGATACGGCGTCCAGGCCTAAGGAAACCGCTTTTTCTGTCGGCGATGGTGAAATGCTGTTTGACAATGTAAGCGCTTTCACTATTTTAACGGGGTTCACTGTCCAGGTTTCCGGAATCACACCTGTTGCCTCATGCCGACCAAGGTTCTCACCATCACCATCGCCCTAGCAATCAGCGCCTTGTCGTGCGGCATGTCACGCAGCGATGACGTTGTGGCGACCGTCGGCGAGTTTTCCATTTCCGAGGCGCATATGCAGAACCAGCTCCGACGGTTCTATATGCGGACGGGTCAGGCCGTGAACCTGAACGATGAGGTGAAACTCTCGGTGCTCAACGCCCGGATCGAACGGTACACCATCGTCGAGATCGCCAAAGAGAAAGGATGGGTGAACGATGCGGATGCGGTCTACAACAAGGCTCAGATCGAGCGCAAAGTGATGATGGAGGAATATCAGAGACGGTTCATCCACGACCGGGTCCAGGTATCGATGGAAGACCTCCGCACCTTGTTCCAAGGGTTCAACACTTCCTTGCGCGCCTCCCATCTGCATGCCCGCACTCGGGCGGAGGCCGATTCGCTGTATCAACTCCTTCAAGGAGGAGCCTCTTTCGAGCAATTGGCCGCGCGCCGGTTCAAATCGACTGACTTGGCCGCTTCCGGCGGCGACCTCGGCTATTTCACGGTGGATGAGATGGACATCGCCTTCGAAGCCCAAGCGTTCGCCATGAACGTGGGCGACGTGTCAAAGCCGGTGGCCACCTCCACCGGGTACTCCATCATCAAGCTGACCGACCGCATCACGGTGCCGGTGCTGACCGAAACCCAGTTCGCGGAGAAGATCGAAGATCTGCGTCCCTTGGCGTTGGAACAGAAACGGGAGTTGGCCACCCGTGCCGACATGGCGCATCACATCGGCCGCTTCTCTTTCGATCAGGATGTGATCCGCACACTTTGGGCCGAGTTGCGCCGCGACCCCGCCGCATACACCCGGCATCAGCCCGAGCTGAACGAAATCCCCCTCCGCATCGATGATGCGCTCCGCAACCGAGTGATCGCCCAGAGCGGCGCCTTCCGGTTCACCGTCGGGCAGTGGATGCAGGAAGCCTGGTACACGCCAGCCGAGCGACGCGCCGCGGCCACGACCTTCTCGGATTTCCAGGAGCAGGTGGAAGCCATGGCCTACCGCAGTTTCGCCTTGGATGTGGTGACGCATCATCCCAACCTGGACAAGGACTATGTGAAGGGATCGATCGACGAGACCTTCTACAGTTACCTGTTCGAACGATTCGAAGCGCAACTTGACAAGGATGTGGCCGTGTCTGACGCCGATATCCGGCAGGAATGGCAGCGCAACGCCTCGGTATACGTCAAACCCTTGGAATTCAATTTCGCCGAACTGATGCTCACCGATTCGACGCAGGCCGCACGGATCGCCGGTCAGTTGCGCAATGGCGCCGATTTCGTGACCCTTCTGAAACGGCATGGTCTCAATTTGGAATCCAAGAGCGCCAATGGCGAGCTCGGGTTCATTCCCGTCGAGCATTTCGGCGCCATCCAACCCAAATTGCTGGATGCGCGCATGGGCGACATCCTCGGTCCATTCCAACTCGACGAGAACCGGTTCGTGATTTTCCGTTGCCTCGGCCGCCGGGAATCGCGTCCGATGACCTTCGGCGAAGCGGTGCCGGCCATCCGTGAGCGGCTGCATCGCGACCGCAAAGAGACGCTCCGTTCCGCGGTGATCGCACAGGCTCGCACCCGCTACAATGCGACCATCCATTTTGATAAGCTCCAATCCCTAACGTTTGAATTGTGATGATGACCCCATTTAAACTCAGCCTATTCGTAGCGATCCTACTGCTCGGAACGGTGGCGGCCCATGCCCAGACCGGCCGCATCCAAGGACGTATCGTCGAAGCCGGCAGCGGCGAACCGCTGATCGGAGCCACGGTGCTCATCCAAGGCACCTCGCAAGGCGCGTCGGCCGACATAGACGGATTCT
>CAYVRS010000099.1:6320-7984 GCA_964454075.1 uncultured Chitinophagales bacterium | reverse complement strand
AACGGGTCCGCTTCGACCGAGCGCCCGAGCGCATGCGGATGATGCTGGAGGCGGTGTACGCCAAACGGCGCAAGCAGATCGAGGACCTGGAGATCACAGCCTCCACCCGCATGTCGAACCGGCTCCAATCCGCCAAAGACAAGCACCTCGCCGTCCACCATCAGCTGGAGACCCTCAATCCGGAAACCCCGCTCGCGATGGGCTACGTGCGCGTGATGCAAGACGGGGCTTGGATTCGGACCGCGGCCAAATTCCAACCGGACACTCCGACCGAGCTCGTGTGGAAGGACGGGATCGGTAGACGGTAGACGGTACGCCGCACAACATCCAACTCATTGTCAGGCACTTCTTCACTTCGCACCTCGCACTTCGCACCCTCAGGGCAGGCCCCGCACTACGAACCACAAACCACAAACGAACACCTTGATCAACACCCTCGCCACCCGCCTCCAACCCCATTATTCCAGATTCGATGTGGCCAACCGGCTGCTGTTCACGGGTCATTCGCATACGGCTTGGCCGGATGTCGCCGAACTGGGGCTGCACGACTATTTCGAGGCATCGGCGAGGGAGGTGGACCACAAATGGGGCACCGCCTTCGAACGAGTGGATGTGCTCCGGACCTATCTCCGCGGCTATTATTCCGATCCCGACGGCCAATATTCGTTGGCGGCGAACACACACGAGCTGCTTGTGAAATGGATCTCGGCACTGGACCTGAAGCGCAAACCCAAAATTGTGACCACGGACGGCGAGTTCTACAGCCTATACCGTCAGCTCACGCGCTTGGAGGAGGAAGGCATCGAGATCGTCCGCATCCCGGCCTTGCCGCTGGACGGATTCGCCGATCGGCTGCGCCCCCATCTCGATGACCGCACGGCCGCAGTGATGATCTCCCGGATCTATTTTGAAACCAGTCTCATCAACAGCGACCTGCCCGAGGTGAACCGGATGTGCCGCACGAACGGCATCCCGCTCATGGTCGACGACTACCACGGAACGAACGTGGTGCCGTGGAATCTACGCGAGACGGACATGGAGGATGTCTTCCTCCTCATCGGCGGGTACAAATATCTGCAATGGGGTGAAGGAAACTGCTTTTTGAGGTATCCGAAGGGCTGCGCGATGCGTCCCGTCATCACCGGATGGTTCGCGGCCTTTTCGACCTTGAAGCAGCCGAGATCCGCGACCGTGCTTTATGATGCGGACGATTCCCTGTTCATGGGGGCGACCTTCGATTCGGTCTCCCAGTTCCGGGCGGCGCGCGTCGCTGAATTTTTTACGGAACAGGGACTCACCCCGGACGTGCTCCGAGCCCAGTATTCGGCGCAGGTCGCCTACCTGCGCGAGGCCTTCCTCAACAGTGGAATCTCCCCTGCCGACATGCGACTCAAGCATACCCATCCGGTCGAACGGAACGGCGGTTTCCTGGCTCTGGAGTGCGATCAGGCCTTGTCCGTGTGGGAAGAGCTGAGGAAGCGGGATGTGTACACCGACTGCCGGGGAACGACCTTGAGACTCGGTCCGGCACCCTACACCACGACTCAGCAGATGGACGCCGTGATCGGAGAACTTGTCCGGATTCTGTTCAAATGATGTAAGAATCGCGCGAAATCGCGCTTTATCTCCGTACAAGGTTGTTCGATTTGCAGGCTTGCATCTTG
>CAYVRS010000099.1:0-6310 GCA_964454075.1 uncultured Chitinophagales bacterium | reverse complement strand
TTTCGAAAATTAGTCTGGACCAAGCAATTTCAAGGCTTGCATCTTGAACATATATTGCACATATTATCCCCATCCCATTCAAAATCCACACATTCCTATGGCAAACGCTTCCTCCGACCGACTCAAAGCCCTCGACCTGGCCGTGGGTCAGCTTGAAAAAACCTACGGCAAAGGCACGATCATGCGCTTGGGCGACAATCCAATCGTGCAGATCGATTCGATTTCGACCGGATCGATCACAGTCGACACCTGCTTGGGTGTAGGCGGCATCCCTTGCGGTCGGATCACCGAGGTCTACGGACCCGAATCGAGCGGCAAGACGACCCTTGCGCTGCATGTGATCGCCGAGGCGCAGAAAAAGGGCGGTTTGGCCGCGTTCATCGACGCCGAGCATGCCTTCGATGCGAAATATGCCAAGAACCTGGGCATCAAGACCGAAGACCTCCTGATTTCCCAACCTGACAGCGGCGAGCAGGCCTTGGAGATCGCCGAAGCCCTCATCCGTTCCGGCGGCTTGGACGTGCTTGTGATCGACTCGGTGGCCGCCTTGGTACCGAAAGCCGAATTGGAAGGCGAGATGGGCGATTCGCACATGGGTCTTCAGGCGCGCCTGATGTCTCAAGCGCTGCGCAAACTCACGGGTATCGTGAGCAAGACGCACACCGCGGTGATCTTCATCAACCAGATCCGTGACAAGATCGGCGTGATGTTCGGCAATCCGGAAACCACGACCGGTGGACGCGCGCTCAAATTCTATGCCTCGGTCCGCCTCGACATCCGCCGCATCGGCGCGCTGAAAAAAGGCGACGAGGTGATCGGAAACCGCACCAAGATCAAAGTGGTGAAGAACAAAGTGGCTCCTCCGTTCAAAGAGGCCGAATTCAACATCCTGTACGGCAAGGGCATCTCCCGCATCGCGGAGATCCTCGACCTGGCCGTGGAGATGGAGATCATCGAGAAGCGCGGAAGCTGGTTCCGCTACAACGGCGAACCGATCGGCCAAGGCTCGGATGCGGCCATGCAGTATCTGGAGGAAGACACCGCGCTCCGTGACAAGCTCGAGGCGCAGATCCGTGCCAATCTGAATCCGGACGCGCTGCCTGTGACCTCCAGCAATGGCGTGGCCGTCGAAGAATGAGGGTCCGACCCGTCCCCTGCGCGATGAATTTCTTCTGAAGCTCTCGCGCAGGGAACATTCGATGCACGAACTGCGGACCCATGCCAAGCGCAAAGGGTACGACGTCACCGAGATTGAGGCCCTGCTCGGCGAGTTCGTCGACCGAGGCTGGGTGAGCGACGAGCGTTTCGCGGAGGCCCTCACCCGCCATAAGCTCGCCATCTCGAACTGGGCACCCGGGCGTATCATCCAACTGCTCCGGACCCGAGGCATCACGGCCGCCTTGGCCGAGCAGGTGGTGCGACGGTTTGCTCCGCCGGATCTGGGGCAATCCATGGAAGACGCGCTCCAAAAGAAAGTCTCCAGTTTAGCCAAAGAGCCCGATTTTCGTAAGCGAAAGAAGAAAGTCGTAGATTATCTGCTTCGACGAGGCTACCCGCCGGATGCGGTGTTCGACTCGGTCGACGCGATGATGAAACGACACTTTCCATGACCCAGAAATTCACCTTCGATCGACTCTTCCGCTGGTTGCTGGGCGCCGCCGTCCTCGTCGCACTTGCCTACCTCATGCAGCGGTTCTCGACCTTGGTGCTGTTCTTCCTCCTCTCCCTCGCCTTCAGCTACATCCTCACGCCGATCGTGAACCGCCTCGAAGCGAAAGGACTGGCCCGGGTCTGGAGCGTGACCATTGTCGTCGTGGGTCTGATCGGCGGACTCATCTGGGCCGCCACCTCCCTCCTTCCACGTCTGGGAGACCAGCTGGTCGGCTTCGCGACCGCGTTCAACATCGACACCATCCGACTGATCATCCGCCAGCTCAACGACGCCTACTTGCCTTCTCTTCCGTTCGTCGGCGCCGCGTCCATCGAACGCTACGTGATCGGTTTGGTCGAGAATTATTTCATCAGCGGGGATGTGACGGACAGCATCTCCGGATTGGTCGACCTCTTCGCCAATCTGTTCACGGCCGTGCTGATCATCCCGGTCGCCACGTTTTTCCTGTTGAAAGACGGATTCATGCTTCGCCGGAATCTGCTCCGCATCGTCCCGAACAAGTATTTCGAGACCAGCCTGGTGATCATCGACAAAATCGAATCGCGCCTCATCCTGTATTTCAGCAGCGTGCTGCTTCAATCCTCCATCGTCGGATTCCTGTCGTTCCTCTTCCTGAGCATCGTCGGGTTGGAGAACGCCTTGCTCATCGGCATCATCATCGGATTGGCGAACTCGATCCCGTATTTCGGTCCGCTGATCGGCTATGTGTTGGCCATCGTGGTCTCCATCTATGAAACCGGCAGCGTCGATCTTGTGCCGCACAGCCTGTTCGCCATCCTGGCTGTCCAGATCATCGACAACGTGCTGCTTCAGCCCCTCATCTTTTCAAAATCAGCGGATCTGCATCCCATCTACATCCTGTTCGTGGTGCTCATGGGCGCTGAACTGGCCGGAGTCTTGGGGATGCTGCTGGCCATCCCGGTGGTCACCATCGTCCGCATCACCTTTACGGAAATCCGCTGGAGCCTCCAGAACTACCATGTCTTCACCCTTGACTAGGATCTTGCCGAACCCTCTGCCGAAAGGGGGCACCATCGGCATCACCGCACCCGCCTCCACACCCGATCCGGAGAAGCTCAACCGCGGCGTCCGGTATCTGGAACAGCTCGGCTACCGGGTTCATGTGGGGCAGACCTGCCACACCACCGAGCATTATCTGGCCGGAAGCGACGACATGCGGGCCACCGAACTGTTGCGGTTCTTCGCCGCCCCCAAGCTCGACGCCATCTTCTGCGCCCGGGGAGGGTACGGCTCGATGCACACCTTGTCGATGTTGGACATGCCGCTGATCGCCCACAACCGCAAGCTTTTCGTCGGGTTCAGCGACATCACCGCCCTGCAGTGGGCGTTTTGGAAGCAGGCTGGACTGGTCACCGTCTCCGCCGGCATGGCCGCCACCGACATGGCCCATGAAGCGGTGGATCCGGCCTTCGAATCGATGTTCTGGGAACTGATCGAAACCGGACGGTTCACTTTGCGCTTGGACCACACGCAGGAGAAGGTGGAGCGCATCACCGGATTCTCGTTGCCTGGAACGGCGTCTGTCGCCGCCAAGCTCTTCGGCACGCCTTACATGCCCTCGATGGAGGGCGCTGTCCTGATCTTGGAGGATGTGGACGAACCCAGGCACAAGATCGAAGGCTACCTCCGGCAGTTCCAGATGGCAGGCGCCTTCCGCGATGCGAATGCCGTGGTATTGGGCGAGTTCACCCCTTCGAAGACGGAAAGCTATCCGATCGTGCCGGATGTGTCGACCGTGTTGGACCGCGTGACCGCGGATGCGAGCGGTCCGGTGATCCGGAATGTGGCCTATGGGCACATCCGGAACAAAATCTCTGTGCCTGTGGGAGCCGAGGTCGCCGTATCTTTGGGTCCGGTATCGTCCCTCTCCTCCACCGGTTCCATCTATCCGTTGTGATTCCACGCATCGCCGTATTCGCCTCCGGATCAGGGTCTAATTTCCAGGCCATTCTGGACGCCATCGCGTCGGGCACGCTCTTCGCCACCGTCTGCGCCTTGGTGGCGTCCAAACCAGGCATAGGGGCCATCGCCATAGCCGAATCACGCGGCATTCCCGTCTTCATCGGCGATGCCGACGCCGCCATCCAAGCCACATGGCCCGATGTCATCGCCTTGGCGGGGTACCTCAAGCAGATTCCGGTCCACCTGATCGACGCCTTCCCGGGCCGCATCGTGAACATCCATCCCGCGCTGCTGCCCAAATTCGGCGGACACGGCATGTACGGCCGGCATGTTCACGCCGCGGTTATCGCGGCCGGCGAGACCGAGAGCGGATGCACCGTGCACCTGGTGACCGAACACTACGACGAGGGACCGATCCTGGCGCAGGCGCGCGTCCCCGTCTTGCCTGGCGACACGCCCGAGACGCTCGCCGCCCGTGTGCTCGAGCAAGAACATCGATTGTATCCATCCACCCTTCAACAGCTTCTCCATGGCCGCTAACGCCCACATCCATCCGCTGAACACCGCCTCCCTGCCTATCCAACGCGCACTGCTTTCGGTTTCAGACAAGACCGGACTCGTGGATCTCGCCCGATTCCTGAGCGGACACGGGGTGGAGCTGATCTCCACCGGAGGTACGAAACAGGCCATCGCCGAAGCGGGTATTCCGGTGAAGGATGTGGCTGAGGTCACCGGATTTCCCGAAGTGATGGATGGACGCGTGAAGACGCTGCATCCCTCGGTGCATGCGGGCATCCTGGCCAGGACGAGTTATCAGGCGGATCTCGAGACCCTGCAACGCATCGGAGTGAAGCCGTTCGAGCTGGTTGTCGTGAACCTGTATCCGTTCGGCGAGACCGTAGCCAAGCCCGACACCACGCCGGAGAAAGCGCTGGAATTCATCGACATCGGCGGCCCCACGATGGTGCGCGCCTCCGCGAAGAATTTCCCGCACGTGTGCATCCTGACGCGTCCTCAGGACTATGCGGCGTTCATGACTGAGTTGGAGTCCGGCGCGATCTCCTTCGAAACGCGGCGCCAGCTCGCCTCCACCGCGTTCTCGCACACGGCGGCGTACGATACCGCGATCAGCGCGTATTTCAGCGGTTGGATCGGAGAATCGGTCCCCAAACAATTCGGATTGGCGCTCCCCCTGGTCGAGGAAGTGCGCTACGGGGAGAATCCGCAGCAAAAGGCGGCGGTGTACGGACGCACGGAGGAGTTTTTCACATGCTTCCATGGCAAGCAGCTCAGCTACAACAACTATCTGGACTTGGCGGCGGCGATCGAGATCGCGGCCGAATTCAAAGACGCCGATCCGACCTGCGTCATCATCAAGCACACCAATCCGAGCGGCATCGCGACGGCGGCCACCCTGAGGCAGGCCTATCTGAACGCCTTCGCCACCGACACGGTCTCCCCCTTCGGCGGCATCATCGCGGTGAACCGGGAGCTCGATCTTGAGGCGGCCACCGAGATGGATCCTCTCTTCACTGAAATCATCATCGCGCCGGGCTTTTCAGCCGAGGCCGAAGCCTTGCTCAAACGCAAATCGCAGCGCCGGCTCATCCGCCTGCACCGCTGGCCTTCGGCCGATGCGGGATGGCAGGTGCGCACCACGTTGGGCGGACTCCTCGTGCAGCAGCAGGATACGGCGATGATCACCGAAGCCGACCTAAAGGTGGTCACGAAGCGTCAGCCGAGCGCCGACGAAATCAAGGATCTGCTCTTCGCCTGGAAGGTGGCCAAGCATGCCAAATCGAACTGCATCGTGTTCGCCAAAGGGGGTCGCACCTTGGGCATCGGAGTCGGTCAGACGAGCCGGGTGGACAGCAGCGAACTGGCCGTTCTCAAAGCCTCGACCTTCGGATTGCCGCTTTCCGGGGCCGCCGTGGCCTCGGAAGCCTTCTTCCCCTTCCCGGATGGCGTGGAAGCCGCCGCGGCAGCCGGATGCACCAGCGTGGTCCAACCCGGCGGCAGTGTGCGCGACGAGGATGTGATCGCCGCGGCCGACCGACTTGGACTGGCGATGGTCTTTACCGGAGTGCGACATTTCAAGCATTGAGCGTGAATTCGCATTCGCATCGAAAGCCGTTAAATGGTAACTTCCGCGCACAGCCCACCTCTCCCAGAAAGCCCACATGATTGAAGCTCCGGACGTACACACGAAACGCAAATCCTCCCCAAGCGGCATCTTCGATTGGATCTATTCCGATATCGCGATTGACCTTGGAACAGCCAACACCTTGATCTACCGCAAAGGCCAGGGGATCGTCCTGAACGAGCCCTCGATCGTGGCCTTGAATTCGCAGAGCCTGGCCGTGGCCGTCGGTCATGAAGCCCGCCTCATGCATGAGAAAACGCACAAGGACATCCGCACGGTTCGTCCCTTGCGCGATGGGGTGATCGCCGACTTCGAAGTCGCGGAACTGATGATCCGCGGCATGATCAAGAAAGTGAAAATGAAATGGTACACCACCACCCGCAAGATGGTGGTCTGCGTGCCAAGCGGCATCACCGAGGTGGAAAAGCGCGCCGTGCGCGACAGTGCCGAGCATGCGGGTGCGAAGGAAGTGTACCTGGTGGATGAACCCATGGCCGCAGCCATCGGGATCGGCCTGGATGTGCACGAGCCGGTCGGCAACATGATTGTGGACATCGGCGGCGGCACCACGG
>CAYVRS010000098.1:0-7992 GCA_964454075.1 uncultured Chitinophagales bacterium | reverse complement strand
TGTAGAAATATTGCAACGGGCTTCAATTTCATTTGCTGTTTTAGGACAAGAAGAGAATCGTGCTGTACGGGATGATGCGAAAGGTGAGGGTGTACGAAGAGTTCGTCGTGGGCGCGAAAGAAGGGTTCGACATCGCCGTCCGCATCATTCCGTATCTGGTCGGGATGTTGTTCGCGATCGGGATGTTCCGCGCGAGCGGCGCGTTGGATTTCCTGATGATGGGATTGAAGCCCGTCTTGGGATGGGTCGGTTTCCCGGCGGAAGTGTTACCGATGGCGTTGATCCGTCCGCTGACGGGAAGCGGCTCGGTCGGCGTGCTGGCGGACATGATCGCGACCTACGGCGAAGAATCCATCTTCGTGAAGATGGCGGCCACCATGTTCGGAAGCACCGAAACCACCTTCTATGTGATCGCCGTGTACTTCGGAGCCGTCGGCGTCAAAAAAGTGCGGCACGCCGTAAGCGTGGGGTTGATCGCGGATTTCGTCGGCGCTTGCGCCGCGGTGGCGGTCTGCTGGTGGCTGTTCGGATGAGGGATTTGCGCTATTTATAGAGTGATACTGTCCGCAAGCGGTTTCGAGGGCTTTTGACGGATTGGCGGCGTAGAACCGCTGAAAACAGGTCGAAAACCGAGGTCTCGGCCTATTTTTAGATATCTATTGAGTGATACTTGCGGACATTAACCGCGCCACTACGGGCAGGTGATCCGAGGGATATCGGCCGTCCCGGAAGGTGGAGAGGATGGCGTGATGGGTCACCCGGACGGAGGCCGGAACGAAGATGTAATCGATCCGTCGCGCGTCAGCCGAATTCCTCACCTCGAAACCCTCGAAGGTGAATGACGGTCCGACATGGGGATGCTCGCTGACGCGGTATGCATCCCGCAGGGTCCCGGGCGCCGTCAGGATGGCATACACCGCGTTCGATTCCGTCACGTTGAAATCGCCCATGAGCACGTAGGGCTGCGTGCCGGCCACTTCCGCCATCCAGCGGACGAGCCGTTTGGCGCTTTCCTCCCGCGCTTGCTGTCCCACGTGGTCGAAATGGGTGTTGAAGACGTGCAGAGTGTCGCCAGTGGCGCGGATGCGGAACGTCGCGTAGGTCACGACCCTGGGTAGCGCCGCATCCCATGATCTGCTCGGGACATCCGGAGTCTCCGACAGCCAGCGCGTTTTGGCGCTTCCGGGAATGAGCTCGATGCGCGTCGAATCATAGAATAGCGCGGAGAATTCCCCCGCATCGGCGCCATCATCGCGTCCTACACCCACGAACGCATAGCCGGGAAGCGCCTCCTTCAGATACTCGAGCTGATGCCGAAGGCCTTCCTGCGTGCCCAGGAAATGGGGATGTTCGTGCCGGATGACGGCGGCGAGATGTTCCTTTCTGGCATCCCACCGGTTCACGCCATCGTTGGCGGTGTCGAAACGGAGATTGTAGGTCATCACAGTGACCTGGAGCAGAAGGAGGAGCATCATCCGATCAGGATTCCTCTTTCCGGAATGTCAGAATCAACAACAGGAGGGTGGTGACACCCGCCGAAAACAGGCACCATGCGCAGTACGCGCTCAGGACGAACGCCTGAAGGTAGACCAGCCACAGGCTGAAGGAGAATCCGGACAGATTCAGAAGGAAAAGTCCCTTCAGGATGTCGGTATTTCGACTCTGGTGGAAGGCGGTGATTCCCACAACAGCCATGAAATAATAGGCCAAGCCCATGTACGCCAAGGGGATGCCCATGAACGTCGCGAATTCGCTTTTCAAGACCACATCACAACCTTCCGTGATCAGGCAACCGGCATCCGCCTGATAGAAATGCTTGACGGTGAGGTAGGTCGCGTCCGAAAATCCGGCGAGCGCGAGTGTGAAATACGTGCCGCGCCAGAGTGGAGTCATAGTTTTTCGAGCTCCGCTTTTACCAATTTCCGGAATCCGTCGACATCCGGCGGGTTCTGGATGTACACGCCGTTGAAGAAGAAGGCCGGTACGGAGGGGATGTTCAGCTGGCGGCCGGTTGCGAAATCTCTGTCGATTTTCGCGGCGATCTCGACGTTGCGGAGGTCTTGTTGGAATTGGATGTCGTTCAAGCCAAGCTGGCGGGCCATCTGCAGGAACACCGTAGTGGGTATGCCTCGCGACCACGCCGCCTGATTCGACATGATGAGGTCGTGCATTTCCCAGAACTTGCCTTGACGTCCGGCGGCTTCGGCGGCCGCGGCGGCTGATTTGGCGAACTGATGGCTTGGAAGCGGGAAGTGGCGGAACACGAAATAGACTTGGTCTCCGAACTCTTCCATCACCTGCTTCACGATGGGGTGGTAGTACCCGCAGGCGCCGCATTGGTAATCGCCGAATTCGACGATGCGTAGCTTGGCATTCGGATTTCCCATCCCCCATTCGGTGGGGACAGGCGCGAGATCGGCCATGGATCCGGCGCCTTGCGGCGTGGCTTGGGTGTCGCTAGGCTTGGCAATGAACCAGACCGTGGCGGATACGACGACGAGAAGGGCGGCGAGTCCGCCCCAAAGGGCGAGGGGGTTTCGTTTGGTAGTTGCGTTGGTGGGCATGAAGGAAAAAGGATGATGATAGCGGAAGGTCGGGGTTTTCGGGATATCGGGCAAGATTCGGGGTTTGGAGGTAGGGGTCGGGCACGGTGTCTCTCGGGAACGGTGTCCGCAAGTTGCACTTAACAAAGACCGTTTTCGCGGCCGAAACCCATCCTGAACACATCCTTCAGCGTCAGGAGATGATGAACACTTGCGGACAGTGTACATATACTCCTATCTAATTTATCCGTATCCATCTGTTTATTCATCGCTTATGATCCGACCTTTTTTCTCAAATCGGCGATTCCAGCTCGTTTTATTCCTAAAAAAATCTGTGGAAAAAATCACCATCACGGCATGATCCATCCGATTTCGAGTCGTTTCTTCACTTCGAGATCGTAACCTCATGCCGAAATCATGCACTATGGCGTCCAATCGCTGATTTTGAAGTGAAGTGCAACTTGCGGACAGTGTCACTTACCCTATATCCAAATTCATCGGCCGCATCCCCGTATCTTTCCCTATGACCTACCTTTCCGTTGAGAATCTTTCGAAATCGTTCGGACTCAAAACCCTCTTTTCAGGCCTCACATTCGGCATCTCCCGAGGCGACAAAACCGCCCTGATAGCCAAAAACGGCACAGGGAAATCCACCCTCCTCCGCATCCTCGCCAAGCAGGAGCCTCAGGATTCCGGCCTACTTTCCATCCGCAACGGCCTTCGCATCGGCTATCTGGAGCAGGATCCGGCCTTGGATGCTTCCAAAACCATCGCTGAATTCATCTCCACGGGCGAATCCGAGATGGTCCGCATCGTGATGGAGTACGAACTGGCGGTGGAGCGGCAGTCGGAAGTCTTCAACGAAACCACCCACGCGGCCTTCGAGAAGGCCTTCGCCGCGATGGATGCCGCCAATGCGTGGGATTACGAGCAGCGCATGAAGCAAATTTTGGGCAAGCTCGACATCCATCACCTCGACCAATCCATTTCCACGCTCTCGGGCGGCGAGCGGAAACGCGTGGCCCTGGCCTTCGTGCTTCTGGAACGTCCGGATCTGCTGATCCTTGACGAGCCGACCAACCATCTGGATGTCACCATGATCGAATGGCTCGAGTCGTACCTCATGAAGGAGATGGTGACCCTGCTGATGGTGACCCACGACCGCTATTTCCTCGACCGCGTGTGCGACCACATCCTCGAGATCTACAACGGAAACCTGTACCATCACGACGGGAATTACGGCGATTACCTCGTCGCCAGGGCCGAACGCGAACAGATCCTCGCCGTGGATGCGCACAAAGCCGACCGCCTCCTGAAAAAAGAGATGGAATGGATGCGGAAATCGCCCCGGGCGCGCACCACGAAATCGAAATCCCGCATCGATGCGTTCTATCGGCTTCAGGACAAGGTCGGAAGCGCCACGAGCGATGTCGATTTGCAGCTCGACATGAAAATCACCCGTCTGGGCGGACAGGTGCTCGAAGTCGAGAAACTGCATAAATCGTTCGGCGACAAGCGCATCCTCAACGGCTTCTCGTACTCGTTCAAACGTGGGGAGCGCATCGGCGTGATCGGAGCGAACGGTGCGGGCAAATCAACCTTCTTGAAAATCCTGACTGGAGAAGAACCCATCGATTCGGGCACCATCGAGACCGGAAGCACCGTCCAGTTCGGCCACTACAAGCAGCAAGGACTCGACCTCCCCTCCGACAAACGCGCCATCGACGTGCTCAAGGATGTCGCCGAGGTGATCGAGCTGTCGGATGGATCCCGCATCAGCGCGGGGCAGTTTCTGGAGCGTTTCCGATTCAATGCCGAACTGCAGTACACGCCCATCGGAAAGCTCAGCGGTGGCGAGAAACGCCGATTGGGATTGATGATGGCGCTCTTGCGGCATCCCAACTTTCTCATCCTCGATGAACCCACGAACGACCTGGATCTGGAGACCTTGCAAGTGTTGGAGGATTTCCTGACCGGATTCGGCGGATGCCTGATCATCGTGAGTCACGACCGCTTCTTCATGGACAAGCTGGTCGAACACTTTTTCGTGTTCGAGGGGAACGGGGTCGTACGAGATTTCAACGGCTCGTATGCCGAGTACCGCGAATCGCTGGAGAAAAAGACGGATGCGACCTCCAAACCGAAACCTTCGGCGGCGGCGACTTCCGCGAAGCCTGTGGCCAAAGACAGTCGGATGATCCGCGACCTGGAGGCAAAGATCGGGACATTGGAACGGGCCAAGGCGGACTTGGAAGCGCAGATCGGTAGTGGGTCGTTGTCCGAAGAGGCGCTGGTCGAAGCCTCGACCCGCTATGGGGACGTCGTGAAGGAGCTCGACGCGGCGATGGAAGCCTGGCTCGACGCGCAAGGATGACTATTGGATGGAAGGATAGTGACACTGTCCGCAAGCGGCACTCAACGTCAAAATCCACCGATTTCTGCACCCAGGAGGCGATTCCCATCTGCTCTACGCTCTGAATTTGGCCCGAAATTGCAGTATCATGACTCAAAGACCGTGATCCAAGCTTTTTCCCACAGATTTTTTTAGGAATAAAACGAGCCGGAATCGCCGATTTTGAAAAATCGCCTTTGTCCCAAGTGGTATATAAAACAAAGGGATATGCGATATTTGGTTATTTGTTTATTTATACTGTCCGCAAGCGTTCATCAACTCCTCACATCCATACCGATGGCCATTCTTTTCTTCGTTCTCGGTCTCGTTTTCCTGGTTCTTGGCGCTGATTTCCTGGTCAAAGGAGCGTCACGCCTCGCGGGCGCGGTCGGCATTTCGCCGTTGGTCATCGGGTTGACCGTTGTCGCGTTCGGAACCAGCGCTCCGGAAATGGCGGTCAGCGCCATGGCATCGCTCGACGGACAAGCCGACCTCGCCATGGGCAATGTGGTCGGGTCGAACATCTTCAATGTGCTGTTCATCCTCGGTCTTTCTGCGCTGGTGACTCCGCTCGCCGTGTCGAAGCAGCTGATCCGCCTGGATGTGCCCCTGATGATCGCCGTGTCCCTGATTCTGGTCGTATTCGCTTGGGACGGCGGTATCCAACGCTGGGAAGCGGCGCTTCTTTTCCTGGGGATCATCACCTACACCGTTTTCCAAGTCCTCGAAAGCCGCCGCGAAAGCGCTAAATCCCGTGAAGCCGAGGGCCCCGATCCCGAATCCACCTCCGCAGGATTCTATCTCGTGAACGTTGCTCGCATCATTGGCGGGTTGTGCTGTCTCGTGCTCGGGTCTGACTTGCTGGTCGACGCGGCGATCACCTTCGCGACGCACATCGGCGTGAGCGAAAGGGTGATCGGGCTGACCATCGTCGCCGCGGGGACCTCCCTCCCTGAGCTGGCGACCTCCGTGATGGCCAGCATCCGAGGTGAGCGCGACATCGCGGTCGGAAACGTGGTCGGAAGCAACGTCTTCAACATCCTGGCAGTGCTCGGACTCTCCGGAATGTTTTCCCCATCCGGACTCCCAGTCGCCGCAGGCACCTTGTCCCTCGACATCCCCGTGATGGTGGCCACCGCCATCATTTGCTTTCCCTTGTTCTTCACCGGATTCAAGATTTCACGCTTGGAAGGCGCCTTCTTCGTAGTCTGTTATGTGGTGTACACCACGTATTTGGTGATGAGTTAATGCACACCGTCCGCAAGTTTCACTTCAGTTTCACCAAATCATGAACATACTCATCACCGGGGCTTCGGGAATGGTCGGAGAAGGCGTCTTGCATGTGGCGCTGAACGACGCCTCCATCACATCCGTCACCGTCTTGGGCCGTCGGCCATGCGGACACCACCATCCCAAACTCACGGAAATCCTCCATCCGGACCTGATGGATGTCTCCCCGGTCGCAGAGCGGCTGACTGGGTTTGATGCCTGTTTTTTCTGCCTCGGCGTAAGTTCCGTCGGGAAATCGGAGGCGGAATTCACCGCGCTTACCCACACCTTGACCATGGGAATCGCCGGGATACTGGCGGAAAGGAATCCGCAAATGGCCTTCTTCTACATTTCAGGCGTGGGAACCGACAGGACGGAACAGGGTCGGGTGATGTGGGCCCGGGTGAAAGGGCGGACCGAGAACGACCTGCTGAAACTCCCCTTCCGAGCCGCGTATGGCGTTCGCCCAGGCTATCTGCACCCTATCGAAGGTCTGAAGCACACGCTTCCCTACTACCGGTATGCGACTTGGATGTATCCGCTGCTGAAGCGGTTGGCACCTGACTCCGCATGCGACTTGGAAGAATTGGGACGAGCGATGATCCGTGTGGCCAGCGACGGACATTCTTCGGACATGATCACCGTCGCCGACATGCGTCATTTGGGCGGAGTGTAGGTATGCTGTCCGCAAGTTGCCCTTAACTCAAAAAACGGCTTCAGATCGCTCCAATCATCGTTCATGAGTGCGGCGAGCCTCGATTTGAATGCAAAAATCATCCTGAATGGGGAAAAACGTCCTCCATTGTGATTTTTTTCACAGATTTATTTAGGAATGAAACGAGCTGGAATCGCCGTTTTTGAAAATATGACAAACGAGCAACGTGCTGTAATTGCTGTATTTACGATATATATAGATATTAGTAGAGTGACACTGTCCGCAAGCGTTCATCACCACCTAACGATGAACAGGGGCTAAAAACGCAGTTCAGAGCCTTTTTTAGTAGATTGATAAGTAGAACTTGCGGACAGCCTCAACCCCTCTTCCGCACCCGGGCCACGGCCAGCCCGTTCAGCGCCACGGCGAACCCCGCGAGCACCACGAGCGACGGCCAGACGTCGGCCAGGCCCGCACCCACGAGCATCACCCGGCGCATGTAGTCGATGAACCACATCACCGGGTTGAACCAGGTGATCACCTGCGCCCACTGCGGCATGCTCGCCACCGGCGTGAACAACCCGCTCATCAGAATGAACACGACCATCACGAACCAGGCCACGAGCATGGCCTGCTGCTGGGTGTCCGCCACCGTCGAAATCAGCAATCCGAAGCCCAAGATGGCCAACAGATACACCATCGCCGCCAGAAAGATGAGCGCGAGGCTTCCCTGACTCACCAACCCGAACACCATCCATCCGAGAAACAACCCGAAACCGAGCTCGACCAACCCGATCACCCAGAATGGAAACAGTTTCGCGATGATGAATTCGCTCTTGCGGATGGGGGTCACATTCAGCTGCTCCATGGTGCCGATCTCGCGCTCCCGAACCACGTTCATCGCGCTGAGGAACCCCGCGATCATCGTCACCAACAGCACCAGGATGCCCGGAACCATGTACAGATCGTCGTTCAGGGTCGGATTGTACCGGTACCGCCCCCCCACTTGGATACGTCCCGGTTCCACAGCCCCGATCGTCCCCAGCACATAGGTCACGGCCAGGTTCGCCGTAAGTCCGTCCACGGCATCGGCCAAGACCTGGATCTCCGGCATGCGCCCCGACTGCCGCTCG
>CAYVRS010000097.1:5713-7999 GCA_964454075.1 uncultured Chitinophagales bacterium | reverse complement strand
GTAAACGTGACGCTTCACACCACCAATATTGCCACCGTAGACATGAATGCTAATCGAGGTTTTATCGGCAAAGGCATTCTTCACAATATGAATATCGCCAATCGTTGGGCTAACCTCGTCAATATCGCCAGGCATTAAGGCTTCTTCACGGCCTACGACGGCCCCGCATCCGATATCACGTTCACGAATGCATCGAAAGTGCCCGGCGGATCCTTCCGCGGCAAGGAGGGCGAGGTCTTCGCCGTGCGCCTGGCGCTTCGCGACGGCATCCGCGAGAACAGCACCTGGCTGCAGTTCGCCGAAGACGGCACCTTCGGTCGCGACAAGAAAGACGCCGTGAAGTTCGCGTCGCTCTCCTCGAACGTGTTCCAGATCTTCACCATAGAGCGCGACTCGAACGCCGAGATGGACATCCACTACCTGCCCATCCTCTCCGAAACGCTCTACCTGCCCCTGGGCATCCGGTCCAGCACCGCCGGCAGCTTCACCCTCGCCGCCACCGACATCCGCCTGCCCCAAGGCTGGACGCTCTCCCTGCGCGACGAATCCACCGGGAATTCACAATCTGTGACAATGGATTCACAAATTGTGATTGATTCACAAAATGTGAACTATGCGCTGGTGATTGAGCCGGGTGCGACGACGTCGGTTGATGCCGGACGCTTGACGCCAGACGCTTTCGCCCTTGCTCAGAACTATCCAAATCCGTTCAATCCATCCACGGTTGTCGGTTTTCAGTTGTCGGTTGCCGGTAAGACACGGCTGAGTGTGTATGACGTACTCGGAAGAGAAGTGGCCGTTCTTGTGGATGGTGTTCTTGCGCAGGGTTCACATTCTGTGAACTTCGACGCCTCGGCACTCCCGTCCGGTGTGTATTTGTACAAGCTGGAAGCCGGAGGGATGGTGGCGACGCGGCGGATGACGTTGGTGAAGTAACGCGATACGCTGGACGCTAGACATTGGACGCTTGACGCTTGAAGCCCTGGGGAAACCCTGGGCTTTTTTTTGCCCTCCGGCGTCAGGCGTCAGGCGTCCAGCGTTCTTCGTATCTTTCACAAAATCGTGTGACTGTATGCGCTCTCTCTTGGCCATAGGCCTCTTGATCGGGGTCTTGGTGTCGTCATCTACCGCACAGAGTGTCCCCCAGCAAATTCTGTATCCTGAGTTGTCGGGCGAAGCCCTGATGAACCAGATCCGTACGGCCTACAAGCCGGCGACAGTCTATTCCTATAACACGGCCCGCGATTCCATGTTCGCCCGCGTGTACAATGTGGATGGGGTGGTGACCTGCGTCTACACGGGCGACACGATCGACATTCCGTTCGCATCGCCCATCCCGCGCACCATCGCCAACAACAACGTGCCGCAATTCAACACCGAGCACGTGTTTCCGCAATCGATGGGCGCGCTCAACGGCAACGCGAACAGCGACATGCACCATCTGATGCCGGTGCGCGCCGATGCCAACAGCTCGCGCAGCAACACACTGTTCGGCTATGTGAGCACCGCGAGCGCGACCAAGTGGTGGGGCGTGAACGGAAGCCAGACGTCCACACCCTCGGGCGATCTGTCCGTCTGGAGCCGCGTCAACAGCGACATCGCCTTCGAGCCGCGCGATGCCAGCAAAGGGAACATCGCCCGCGCCGCCTTCTATTTCTACACGATGTACACCACGGAGACCACCACCTCCGACGATCCGCTCTTCTTCAGCAAGATGCGCGACGCGCTGCGGAATTTCCACAACAGCGATCCCGTCGACGCCCTCGAGTACAGCCGCACCCAGCACATCGCCCGGATGCAGGGCAACAAACCCAATCCGTTCATCATCGACACGACCCTGGTGCGGCGGATCTATTTCAGCGACGGATCCTTCACCCCGCCACCGCCCGATCCGGAAACACCGTCGAGCTACACGGCGGATATGGAAGATGCTTCGAAACCGAGCGGGTACACTCTGGGAAATGTCACCATGAACGGAGTCGTTTGGTCACTTGGTGAAGCCCTCATTGGAACGGATGCCTCCGACTTGAAGAACGGATTCAAGTCCATTCGCTTCAGAAATTCACAAACTGTGAATGTTATTGCGGAAGAAGTCACAAATCGTGAATCCGGTGTGGGGACGTTGAGCTTCGCTTATGCGCGGGCCAACTTCTCCGGCGACCGCACCGGCAACGCACCGGTCATTGTGGTGGAAGTGAATACGGGCGGCACATGGGTGCAGGTGGGAGAGTCGATTTCCTTGGCCGGAATTGATGCGCTCACCACGGCAACGCGCGAGGTCCAGGA
>CAYVRS010000097.1:3147-5703 GCA_964454075.1 uncultured Chitinophagales bacterium | reverse complement strand
GCCTTCGCGCATTCGCATCCGAAGCATCGGCGGAGATGCTGGAAAA
This sequence comes from uncultured Chitinophagales bacterium, assembly GCA_964454075.1. Classification (GTDB taxonomy): domain Bacteria; phylum Bacteroidota; class Rhodothermia; order Balneolales; family HLUCCA01; genus CAMTWZ01. Next base: position 5,657 of record CAYVRS010000097.1, on the reverse strand, counting down.
CGCTTCAACATCGACGACATCGTGATCACGCCCTATGCGGAGGAGACGGAGGATTTGTCCGCCACGATCTCGAACACCACGGGATGGCGCCTCTTGAGCTCGCCCATCGCCACCACGTACGCGGCCTTCCTGGCGCCGGTGTGGACCCAAGGGGCCACCGGGAGCGACGCCCCGGCGGGTGCGGCCAATGTGTACCGCTACGCGCCGGAGACGGGGTTCACGGCGGTGACGTCGCTGTCCGACGCCCTGCAACCGGGCGAGGCCTTCGCCTACTACCATTTCAATGACGACGATTACAACGGCGTGCCGAACACGGGAGCCAGCCTGCTGGACGTGAGCGGCGCCAAGCCTGCGGGCGTGGTGAGGCGGACGGCCGCCTCCGCAGATACGGCGAGATACGTGCTGCTCGGAAATCCCTTTTCCGTCGCCATGGAGTTTGACGACGTGGTGAGGACCAACGGCGCGATGGATGTGGTGCAAGTCTGGGATCCGTCCGAACAGCGTTATATCGCCCGAAGCGCCGGTGTGGGCGATTTCGACGGACGTCTCGCGCCCTTCCAAGGGTTCTGGGTGAGGGTGGGGGCGCAGCAATCGGGCAGCTTCCGTTTCGACCGCGCCGCCATCACCAGCGGAAGCGTCTTCTATGGCAAAGACAAACCGACGCCCGCATTAGTCATCACAATTTGTGAATATTCGGATGAAAACATCACAAAATGTGAATTCCGGCGGAGTGACCGCACTTACATCGCCTTCCATCCCGAAGGAGAGATCGGCGCGGATGCCTTCGATGCCCCGAAACTTCCCACCTTGGTGCCGGACCATCCTCTGATCTCGAGTCTGGCAGGAGGGAGAGCGCATCACATCCAGTTCCTTCCTTGGATGCTCACCGAGCCGGTCGAGATCCCGTTGCGTATCACAGGAGTCGATCCGTCCCGCATCCACTTGGAGATGGACACGTCCGGACTTCCGAGCCACTTCCGCGCCGAATTGGATGGAACCACGTTGAGAATCCATCCAACCACGACCTCCACCGAAAACAGACAACCGACAACGGAAAACGGTTTTGAGCTTGCTCAAAACGTCCCCAATCCATTCAATCCCAGCACTCAGATTCGGTTCGCGATCGCAGAGACGCAAGATCTTGCGTCTCTGCGCGTACGGTTGCGTGTGGTCGACATCCTCGGTCGCGACGTCGCCGTCCTTGTGGATGGACCCATGTCCGCCGGTTCCCATTCTTTGAGCTTCGACGGATCGGGGTTGTCGTCGGGGGTATATCTGATGGTTTTGGAAGCAGGAGGGATGCGGCAAGTCCGACGGATGAGCTTGGTGAAGTAACTCAATCTTCACAAGCATCTCATTCATTTTTTTCGGAAATTTTTAATCTGGATACTCATAATACCCAATCCTTATACCAACACTATGAAAATCAAATCGATACTGATGATCGCCATGATGGCGGTACCGGCATTTGCATCGGCTCAAGTCTTGGCGGAAGCCAATTTTGCCACCTATACGCAAGACGTGGAACTCGTCGGACAAAACGGCTGGCTCCAAGTAGGCACCACAGTTAACGCGGGTCCGCTCTTCGTATCCAATGGTGTGGTCGCAATTCCGGGCGGCATCGCCACAAACAACCAGGATGCCTACCTTCCGTTCACGGAAACCATCCTTCCTCCGCTTGAGGGCGTCACCACACTGCATTTCGAAGGCCAAGTGAACATCACATCCGCTGGTGCGAATCCGAGCTACTTCGTCGCTCTCCGTGGCGGCACGTTCGACAACGCCCGCATCGCGGCCAAAGTGAACGAAGCAGGAACCGGATACACCTTGGGTGTGCGGGTGACGGGTCAGTCAGGCTTCCCGTTTGTGTACGGAACCCAGCAGTTCACCTACGGTGAGCAGACCTACTTCCGCGCGGTGGTCCGCATGGTCGCAGGCACCCAGAACGACGAGATCGACCTGTACGCAGGCACCTCGCCGACCAACATGACCTTGCAAGCCAGCTCCCGCTACACCAGCGGTTCGGGCACCGATCCTGGCGATTACAACGCTATGGTGATCAGCCAGTTCGGAAGCGCCACGGTGAACCAGGCTGGCGTGGCCATCAGCAACCTGAAAGCCTCCATCTTCACCCCGGTGTCGATTGAAGACGGCAACCAGTCCGTCAAATCGTTCAACCTGGAGCAGAACTACCCGAACCCCTTCAACCCGTCGACGGTTGTACGCTTTACGTTGGACGCCGGACGCCAGACGAGCCTCAAGGTGTATGACCTTCTCGGTCGTGAAGTCGCGGTTCTCGTGAACGGCGCGCTTCCTGCCGGATCGCACAGCGTCACCTTCGACGCCGCCGGACTCCCATCGGGTGTGTACATGTACAAACTCGAAGCCGGTGGACAGAGCATGACCCGTCGGATGACGTTGGTGAAGTAACGCTAGACGCTAGACGCTAGACGCTTGACGCTAGACGCATAGATATTAAAGCCCTGGGGAAACCCGGGGCTTTTTTTTTT
>CAYVRS010000097.1:0-3104 GCA_964454075.1 uncultured Chitinophagales bacterium | reverse complement strand
GTCAGGCCTGCCGGCAGGCAAGCGTCAGGCGTCAGGCGTCAGGCGTCAGGCGTCAGGCGTATTGCGTATTGCGTAATTACAAAAACTTAGCTATCATCCCGAGATTGATGTAAGCGCTTACAGAGCGCGGATTCCAGACAAACCCAAGGTCCTAATGAGAGAACGTCATCGTCTTGCGATCGTGTCGGTTCTGATGTTGGCAGCGCTTTTCATCGGCGCGCATGATCTCATTGCGCAACCGCCGCCACCGACGCTTCCCGGGATGCCCGACCAGGCGCCCATCGATGGCGGATTGGGGCTGCTCGCGGCTGGCGGCGCAGCTTATGCCTGGAAGAAGTTACGTGGAACGAGGAACGTGGGAGAAGCATGAGAACGGTAGACCGTGGGCAGTGGGCCGTTGTTTTTTTGATGACGCTCCTTGCGCCGTTGGGGGTGATGGGGCAGACCAGCGTCGAGTCGAGTGATGCCTCGATATCACATATGAAAGGAATTCGGTTTGAGGTCTCCGTAACCACCATCGCCGCCGACAATGCCGGAAACTACGGAGGCGGTTGGACTGACGGCTCGAATGGAGGCACAGGATTTTCCCCATGGATTTTAAACGCTACCTCGGGTTCAGGTTCCGCAGGAGCATTTATCGGTGATCCTTCATTTGCAGGCATCAATGGAATGGCCGCAGAATCATTCGGCCTTTATGCGAATCCGATTGGGAGTGGTGCATCGGTCACCGCGACAAGACCTTTCGCCAATCCATTGCAGGTCGGGCAGACCTTTTCAGTGCAATGGGCCGTGAATTGGGATTCAGATGACCCATCAGGTCGCAAAGGAATCATTTTGTATGCCGGTGGAAACGATGGCACCGCCCTGGTCACCATCGATATGACAAACAATTCGACCATCAAACTGAACGAATCCACGATGTTCGCCGGATTCGGCATTCAAGCGATGACCATTCATTTCGAGCGCACAGACGCAACGTCCTTGCGGGTCCATGCCACAGGTCGCGATGGTTCCGAATCCTACGATCAAACCATCGCGATTTCAGGAGCGCCTGACGCGATTCGATTCTATGCCTCAGGGCTCGCTTCTGGTGACCAAAGACAACCCTATTTCAACAATCTCTCCATCACAGGACCGGATCCCGTCGACCCTCCCGCTGCGCCCACGCTCGCCACTCCGGCCGACGATGCCACGGGCATCATGCCCCGCGCCACCTTCACTTGGAATGCCGCCGACGAGGCCGATTCCTACCAATTCCAAATATCGACGTCATTTGGTGCCTTTGATGACAACCTAGTCGTCAACACCCTTGGTCTCACCGGTACCACCGTGTCGCCGACGACCTTCCTAAACATGGGGACGGAGTATTTCTGGCGTGTGCGGGCGGCGAATGAAGGCGGAAACGGAGATTGGTCCGACGTTCGCTCCTTCACGACCACTTCTGCGACAATGACGATGCGCGGCAATGGTGGTGGCGGTTTCGGCAATGTAATCGGTGATGCGTATCTCAGAGTCGCACACGACGCTACCCATCTCTATTTCGAGCTCCAGAAAGGAGAGGGGAACTGGAATGATGTCCTCACCTTGTATCTCGATAGCAAGTCGGGCGGTTTCACATCCACAACGACATTGACCGATGAAGCTGACGAGCACCGCAAAGCAGCCAGTGGATATCTAAGCGACGTGACCTTCCCGACCGGATTCTCTGCGGATTATGCGGTCACCATGGATACGGATTTCGCCGGTCTATGGACTCTTTCCACAGGTTCCTTCGCCGCACCGCTGAACCTGAACGCCACCGTGCCGTCGAACACGACCGAGTATCACACCTTCCGGATCGCGAAGTCGGCCATCACCTTCGACACAGAGAATACCTTCTCGATCATCGGCACCTATGGAAACGCAAATACCGGTTTCAGATCCAATAATTCATTTTCTATAGGCCTTGGGTTCGATAATCCTGATACTGACGACATCACCCTCCGTAGTTTCCACAACTACCCGGCTGGAACCATCTCCGCGGACGTCAAATTCTTCGACAACGCCGGATGGCGCTTCTTGGCGAATCCATTCCCCGGGCTTACCCTCAATGACTATGTCGCCCCCTTGTGGACCCAGGGCTTCACAGGCACCGATTCCCCGAATGCGGGAAGCTCCAACGTTTTCCTGATGAATAGCAGTGGGGCGTATGAGTCGGTGGCGAACCAAAACGATGCCATGACCCGCGGGAAAGGCTACGTGGTGGGTGTCTATCAAGACGACAACTACAATGCCGAAGGTGCGGGCAGTTTCCCGAAAACCGTGACCGTGACCGGCACTCCGAATTACGACATGGTGAACCCGACTCTGAACGGCAACAACCTGTACTCATTGGTCGGAAACCCGTTCCCCTTTGCCATCGACTTCGACGACCTGACTCGAACGAACGTCTCCAACATCGTCTATGTATATGATTATGTGAACGTGACACCATCGAGTCCGGATACCGCCTCGGGCACTGTGGGCATCTACCGCGCCTGGAACGGCTCCGCAGGAAGCCTGACCCAAGGCCGCATCGCCTCCTTCCAAAGCTTCCTGGTCCGTTCCTCTGCGGACGGGGCACAACTGGATATCGAAGCATCTGACCGCACGTCCCCCACTTTGTATTTCGGGAAGGATGTCGCCACACGCAACGTTGAACTCGTGCTCAGCGGCGACGGACTCTATTCCAATGCGTGGCTCGACATCAGCGACAACGCGTCGGCCGGGCTCGATGCCAAAGACGCGCCCAAACTGCAAACCTTCGAGCTTGACCGGGCCGTGCTGTACACGACGGCAGAAGGTCGCGCGTTGGATATCAATCATCTGCCTGTGAGTGATGTGGTTGAGCTTCCGCTCGGCATCGAAAGCACGAAAAGCGGACGCATGACTCTGAACCGTGGTGAATGGTCGCTGCCTGCCGAATGGGGCGTGTATGTGCGCGACACACAGACCGGAGTGGTGCGTGAACTGAAAGAAGGCATCGGGATGGATGTCGAGCCGACTCGCATCGCCCGCAAGGCGACCGCGGAGTTGGGTGTGGAAGTGGCGTCGGTCACCGCGCCGAGATACACGCTGATCATCGA
>CAYVRS010000096.1:2785-8092 GCA_964454075.1 uncultured Chitinophagales bacterium | reverse complement strand
GGCACGGAAGGTCGGACCGAAGGTGTAGATCTTCCCATGCGCCATGGCCATGGCCTCGCCATACAGCTGACCCGATTGGGTGAGATAGGCTTTCTGATCGAAGTAATCCGTTTCGAACAAGGTGGATGTGCCCTCTACCGCGTTTCCGGTGAAGATGGGCGCGTCCATCTGCACGAATCCACGCTCCTGGAAAAAGCGATGGATGGCGAAAATGATTTCATTCCGGATGCGCATGATGGCCCATTGGCGCTGCGAACGCAGCCAGAGATGGCGGTTCTCCATCAGGAACTCGATGCCATGTTCTTTGGGCGTGATGGGATACTCTTCGGCGATCTGCATCACCTCGGCCGATGTCACATGCAACTCATGCCCACCCACGCTGCGCTCATCAGCCACCACCGTGCCGGTGATGCGGAGCGACGATTCCTGGGTGAGGCGGTTCACCGCGGCCCACACCTCGGGCGATACCTCGTTTTCGGACACGATGCATTGGCAAAGTCCGCTTCCGTCACGCAAAATGACAAAAGCGATGCCTTTGCCTTCGCGCATGTTGTACACCCATCCGTTCAAAGTCACAACGGACCCGACGTGGTTGGAAAGTTGGCTGATGGTAGTCATGATTCAGGTACCAGGATGGTCGTTGAAAAGTGTTCGGGATTGAAAAAGCGTTCTGAAAAGAGGCGGACATCTTCCGGAGTCACCGCGTCGATGTCTCGCACGAGCTCGTCCAGGGGTATGTAGCGGTCGAAATAGATTTCGGATTTGGCAAGACGCGTCATCCGGTTGTTCATGCTTTCCTGTGCGAGCAGAAGCTTGCCTTTGAGCTGGGTCTTTGCCTCGGCGAACTCCTTCTCAGGAATGAGGGTGGAGCGGATCACATCGAATTCGTTCGAGACGAGATCCCTCACATGAGACGCGTACTCCTGGTCGGTGCCCACATAAACGGCGAAGAGTCCGCTGTCTTGGAACGCCTGATGGAAGGAGCTGATGGCATAGCAGTAACCGTATTTCTCGCGGATGTTCTGATGCAACCGGCTGCTCATGCCTCCGCCGAGCACGGTGTTTGCCAATAGAAGCGAATAACGGTCTGGATCGGTGTTGGACAAGGCGCGTCGCCCCATCACCATGTGCGTCTGTTCGATCTTCTTGGTGAGCGTGCTTTCCGATGCGTTGTACACGGGCATGTCGGCGATGATATCTGTCGTAGGTCCCTCCCATTGGCGGTCGAACGCGGACTCGACCAAAGAGACCACTGTGGCATGATCCGCGTTTCCAGCCACCGCCACAATCAGATTGGATGGTGTGTAGCGGTTGTTCATATAGGCATAGAGGTCGTTGCGGCCGAAGCTGTTCACGCTCTTCTCACTGCCGATGATCGGGCGACCCAAAGGATGTGGTGTGAAGATCTGACGGGCGAACTCCTCGAAGACGACATCGTCGGGCGAATCCAGGTACATCTTCATCTCCTCGATCACCACTTTCTTCTCCTTCTTCATCTCCTCCTCAGGAAACGACGGATGAAGCACCATGTCGCTGAGCACTCGGATGGCGGTCTCGAGCTCTGTGTCGAGGCAACGGGCGTAATAGCAGGTGTGTTCGTTGGATGTGAACGCGTTCAGGAAACCTCCCACCGCCTCCATGCTTTGGGCGATGTCGAACGCGGAACGTGTCTCCGTACCCTTGAACAGCATGTGCTCCAGGAAGTGCGTGATGCCGGCCTGGGCTTCGGTTTCGTTGCGGCTTCCGGTCTTCACCCAGATGCCGACCGCGCAGCTTCTGACCGACGTGATGTGTTCGGTAACCACTTTCAAGCCGCCCGGAAGCACAGTCCGTTCAACGATTTCCAATTCGTGTCTCATGTCGCAAAAATACGCTTAAATAAGAAAAGCGTCATCACACGAGGTGACGACGCTTTTCATTTGGATTCGAATCTGAAGAGGGTTTACTCTTTCGGGAGCAGTGCTTTACGGCTGAGACGGAGTTTTCCGCCAGCTTCCACTTTAACGAGCATGACTTCGATCTGGTCGCCTTCCTTCAGAACGTCTTCCACGCGGTTGATGCGTTTGTGGTCGATTTCCGAAATGTGGAGCAGACCGTCTTTGCCTGGCACGATTTCAACGAAGGCGCCGAACTCTTTGATCGAACGCACGGTACCGGTGTACACGGTGCCTTCATCGAGCTGACCAGTGATCGCCTTGATGCGGGCCATAGCGGCTTCGGCGGCGTCGCCGTTGGTCGAAGCGATCGTGATGATGCCTTTTCCTCCGACTTCCTCGATATTGATCTCGGTGCCGGTTTCACGCTGCAGACCTTGGATGATCTTGCCGCCTGGTCCGATGACCGCGCCGATGAGGCTGGCATCGATTTCCATGCGACGGAACGACGGAGCGTATTTGGAGATCTCTGGACGGGGGACCGAAATGGTCTCGGCCATCTTCTCGAGTATGTGCATGCGGCCTTTGCGGGCTTCGAGCAGCGCGTTCTCAAGCACATCGAAATCGATGCCTTTGACTTTGATGTCCATTTGACAGGCGGTGATACCGTCTGTGGTTCCGGTCACTTTGAAATCCATGTCGCCGAAGTGATCTTCTTCGCCTTGGATGTCGGTGAGAACCACCGGCTTCTTGCCCGCGCCCACGATCAAGCCCATCGCCACACCGGCCACAGGTTTTTTCAGAGGAACTCCGGCATCCATCAACGCGAGCGAACCGCCGCAGACCGATGCCATCGAGCTGGACCCATTGGATTCGAGAATGTCAGACACCACACGGATCGTGTAGCCGAACTCTTCGGCCGATGGGATCATGCGCTTGAGGGCGCGCTCAGCCAAATTGCCGTGACCGACTTCGCGGCGCGATAACGAGCGCATCATCTTCACTTCACCCGTGCTGAACGGTGGGAAGTTGTAGTTGAGCATGAAGCGCTTGTTTTCGGTGTCGAACAAGGTGTCGATCGACTGCTCGTCGCGCTTTGTACCCAAGGTGACAGTCACCAACGATTGGGTCTCTCCACGGGTGAAGATCGCCGAACCGTGGGTACGGGGCAGATAGCCGACTTCGGTCCAGATCGGACGGATATCGCCCGGTTTGCGGCCGTCGATGCGGTGATGCTCGTCGAGAATCAGGTTGCGGAGTACGTCGCGCTGGAAATCATGGCACAAGTCGTTGATCACGTCTTTGTGATCGGGGTACGATTCGGCCAATTTCTCCTGCACTTCAGACACGATCTCTTTGAGCGCGTTCGAATACTCTTTCTTGGAAAGGCCAGCTTTCGACTGCACGTAGAAACGGTCGCCGATGATGGCTTTGATGTCAGCCAAAAGCGCGTCATACGTTTCAATGGCGGCGCTTTCACGCTTCGCTTTGCCGAATTCCTTGGCCAAGGCCAGCTGGAAGTCGCAGAGGATGACGATGGATTTGTGAGCCACGCGGATGGCGTCGGTCATCTCTTTCTCGGAGATCTCCGACATTTCGCCTTCCACCATCACGATGGAATCGCGCGTACCGCCGATCACCATGTCGATGTCGGATTGCTTGAGCTCGTCAACGGTCGGGTTCACGATGAACTCTCCGTTGATGCGTCCGATGCGCACTTCGGCCATCGGTCCGTCAAATGGAATGTCGCTGACCGTGATGGCGGCCGACGCGGCGAATCCGCCCAGCACGTCCCCATCGTTCTGACCGTCGGAGGAGATCACTTGCACAAGGACCTGCACTTCGTTGAAGTACCCTTCAGGGAAGAGCGGACGGATGGTGCGGTCGATCAGGCGACCCGACAGGATCTCCTTCTCGGAAGGGCGGCCTTCTCGTTTGATGAATCCGCCTGGGAATTTGCCGGCAGCGGCGTAGTTCTCACGGAAATCGACCGACAAGGGGAAGAAATCCTGGCCGGGTTTGGGTTCTTTGGCGCCGACCACCGTGGCCAACACCATCGTATCGCCGAGACGGGCGATCACCGCTCCATGGGCTTGCTTGGCGAGACGGCCGGTTTCGACCGTCATCACTTTGCCCGGAGCGAATTCGATGCTTCTGAATTCTGCTTTCATGGTTTGTTTTGCTTTGTTGCGTGTGCTGTATCCATGGAAGAGATGATGAGCCGACTCAAATGGGATCTGACCCGGCTGATCAGCTCTTCCCGATACATAAAAGAAAGGCACGGGTGGGTCCCGTGCCTTCTGGGGTTATTTACGGATGCCGAGTTCCTGAATCAGGGTACGGTAACCTTCAATGTCTTTCTTCATCAGGTAGTTGAGCAAGCGACGACGCTTCCCTACCAATTTCAACAGCCCAAGACGGGTCGAGAAATCCTTGTTGTGCTCTTTGAGGTGTTCGGTGAGGCGGTTGATGCGCTCGGTGAACAAGGCGATCTGTCCTTCGACGGACCCGGTGTTTTTTTCGTCTTTACCAAATTTGGTAAACAACTCTTTCTTTTCTTCTTGGCTGATGTTCATTTTTTGGTCTCCGCTTTAGATTATGCAATGCTAAAGTAGATGGATGTTTCTGTTACAGAACCCAAAGATACGCCGATTCAGCGAGTGATACAAACCTGACGGTCGGCCTCGAGCTGCGCGCGAAGCTCCTCCATCCCGCTGAAGGCGCGTTCGGAACGGATGCGGTCGATGAATCGAACGGCGAGCGATTGCCCATACAAGTCCCCTTCAAACCCGATCAGATGCACTTCGATGGTCCGAGCCATGCCGTCGCTGAACGTCGGACGCATGCCGATATTGAGCATTCCCCGCCAGGTCTGGCCGGCATACTCCACATCCACGGAATAGACACCGGTTTTCGGGATGATTTTGCGTGATTCGTGGATCCGGAGATTGGCAGTGGGGAACCCGAGGATTCGTCCGCGTTTCTGGCCATGCACCACGATGCCGCTGAGCGCGTAGGGCCGCCCAAGGAAAGAAGCGACCAAGCCCACATCCCCTTCCTCACGCAACGCGTTCCGAGCCGCGGTGCTGCTCACCGTGACCGTCCCGACCTCATGCTTGTCCACCGATTCGACCTGGAAGCCGAGCTCCTCCCCCATCAGACGCAACGCATCGATGCCACCTTCCCGGTTACGACCGAAATGATGGTCGTAGCCGATCACAATGTGCGCCATACCAATGGTCTTCCACAGAATGTTCCGGATGAACTCCTCGGAACTCAGCAGGCTGAAATCGCGCGTGAACGGGATCACGACGAGCTGGTCAACCCCCATCGCAGCGAGCATCTCGGCGCGTTCGTCCAAGGTGGTGAGCAACTGGATGCCAGACGCTCCCGGTTGGAGGATGTCGCGCGGATGCGGGTCGAACGACACCAC
>CAYVRS010000096.1:0-2619 GCA_964454075.1 uncultured Chitinophagales bacterium | reverse complement strand
CGGCCAGATGCGCGCGCGATCCCATGGCCTGTCCCGCATCGTGGGCCAGGCTGCGGATGTAGGTGCCCTTGCCGCAGACGACATCCACCACCACATCAGGCAAATCGAACGAAACGATGCGGAGGGAATGGATAGTGATCTGGCGCGATTTGAGCTCGACCGGCTTTCCGGCGCGGGCTTTCTTGTAGGCGGCCACCCCATTCACCTTCAGGGCGGAATAGATCGGTGGCATCTGATCGATCAGACCGGTGAATCGCTCATTCAGAACCTGCGTGAGCGCCGTTTCCGTGATATGGTCGAAGGCGGCGGTCTCATCGACAGGAGTCTCCGCATCGTAACTCGCGGTGGACGCCCCGAAACGGATCTTCGCCCGATACGCCTTTTCTTGGGCTTGGAAGCTATCGATGAGTTTCGTCGCTTTCCCGACACCCACGATCAGGACACCATCCGCCATGGGATCCAATGTGCCGGCATGGCCGATTTTCCGGATGTTGAGCAATTTCCTCATCACGCCGACCACACGGAAGCTGCTCCAGCCCAAGGGTTTGTTCACGATGAAGAACGCACCGGGCAGATCGGCGTGCCAAGTGCCGGGCCAGGTCTGCCGAGTGAACACCGGAAACGGATCCGAGCTCATTCCTTGTGGCGGTCGGCTTCGATCTTGCGGAAGAGGGATTCGATCTTGCTCACGTACTCGGCCGTATCGTCCATGTAGAACAGGATTTCGGGAATGCGTCGGACCTGATGCCGGATGATGCCCGCCAACGTATGGCGGATCTCATCGGTATGGTCTTCGACGTGGGCGAACACGCGTTGGGTATCTCCGTCCGGGGTGAAGATGCTCAGATAGATCTTCGCGGTCAGCAGGTCGTCGGTCACGCGCACCCCGGTCACGGTGATCATCGTCCCGTTCTGGTACGATTGCAAGATGGGCGCGATGTCCCTCTTGATCATCGACGCGACTTTATCGGTGCGCAGACTCATTAAGACAGTTTCCGCTTGGTTTCAGTGATCTCGTACGACTCGATCACGTCACCGACTTTCAGATCATTGTAGTTGTTGATGCCGATTCCGCATTCGTAGCCGGTAAGCACTTCACGCACATCGTCTTTGAAGCGTTTCAGCGAAGACATGGATCCGTCGAAGATCACCACACTGTCGCGGATGAGGCGGATCTTGTTTGCGCGGGCCAGTTTTCCTTCCGTCACATAGCAACCGGCGATCGTACCCACGTTCGGCACTTTGAAGGTGTTGCGGACTTCGGCAGAGCCGAGGATTTTCTCTCCAAGTTCCGGACTCAGCATGCCTTCCAGCGCGTCGCGGATGTTGTCCAGCGCGTCATAGATCACCGAGTACAGACGGATGTCGATCGACTCGCGTTCGGCCAACTTGCGGGCGTTGGCGGTAGGGCGAACTTGGAAACCGATGATGATGGCAGACGACGCCGACGCCAGAAGCACGTCCGATTCCGAAATCGCACCCACACCGGTGTGGATGATGTTGACCTTGGCTTCTTGGGTGCCCAGTTTCTGAAGGGAGCCGGACAAGGCCTCGATCGACCCATCCACATCCCCTTTGAGGATGAGGTTGAGTTCTGCGGTTTCGCCTTCGCGAAGACGGCGTGAAATCTCGTCGAGCGTAATGTGTTTCACGCGGCGCATGTCCTGCTCGCGCTTGAGCTGTTGCCGCTGCGTGGCGATTTCCTTGGCGGTCTTCTCGTCCACAGTGACCATGATGCGGTCGCCGGCTTGCGGAATACCGTCGAAGCCGGTGAGCTGGATCGGAGTGGATGGTCCGGCCTCAGTGATCCGTGCGCCTTTTTCGTTCTCCATGGAACGGACGCGGCCGTAGAATGGTCCGGCGACGAACGGATCACCCACACGCAGCGTACCGCGTTGGACGAGCACGTTGGCGACAACGCCCTTGCCCTTGTCGATTTTCGTTTCCAGGACGATACCGTTCGCACGGCGGTCCGGGTTGGCTCGGAGATCCATGAGTTCGGCTTCGATGAGCACCTTCTCGAGGAGGGTGTCGATGCCGACGCCGGTATGTGCCGAGACTTCCGCGGCCTGCGCTTTGCCGCCCCATTCCTCGACCAACACGTTGTGGTCGGAGAGTTGCTGGCGGATGCGGTCGGAATTGGCTCCGGCTTTGTCAATCTTGTTGATAGCGACCACAATGGGAACACCTGCGGCTTGCGCGTGGTTGATGGCTTCAATGGTCTGTGGCATCACCATGTCGTCGGCCGCGATCACGAGGATCACGATGTCGGTGGCCTGCGCACCACGGGCACGCATCGCGGTGAACGCTTCGTGACCCGGAGTATCCAGGAACGTGATCTTGCGTCCGTCCGGCAGAACCACGGCATAGGCGCCGATGTGCTGCGTGATGCCGCCGGCTTCACCGGCTGTGACCCGCGTTTTGCGAATGTAATCGAGCAAGGAGGTCTTTCCGTGGTCGACGTGACCCATCACGGTGACGACCGGAGCGCGTGGCACCAAATCCTCTTCGCTGTCTTCTTCCTCGATCAGGTCTTCGGTCAGTTCCTCGGCATCCACGAAACGGAGTTCCGCATCATACTCGGACGCGATAAGTTCGATCGTCGAGCGGTCGAGACGC
>CAYVRS010000095.1:7786-8154 GCA_964454075.1 uncultured Chitinophagales bacterium | reverse complement strand
CTGCCCGTTGCCGATGTGCAAATCGACCGTACCGGTCACGGTGCGCTGAGAATGCGCCAAAAACGATTCGATGTCGCGCATCACGGGATCGAAATACTGCCCTTCATGCAGCAGCATGCCGTAGGTGTCGGCCAGTTGATCCTTGATGTGGCGCTGCCACTTGGTGAGCGTCAGTTTTTCCAATTCCTTGTGCGCGGCATAGAGGATGGTGGCGACCGGCGCTTCGAACCCGATCCGACCTTTGATGCCCAATATGGTGTCGCCCAAATGCATGCCGCGTCCGACGCCATGCTTCCGGCCGATGTCTAACACCTTTTGCAATAGCGGGATGGGCGCCATTGAGACGTCGTTCAGGCTGACTGGAATTC
>CAYVRS010000095.1:1621-7776 GCA_964454075.1 uncultured Chitinophagales bacterium | reverse complement strand
CCACCGATGGTGGTGCCCCATAGTCCGTCGTTGATCGAATACTGGGTGGTTTTGTCGGAGACTTCGAAACCGCGGTCACGCAAGTACTGCGTGGTGAAGGACCGAGTGAGACGCAAATCGCGGATCGGTGTGAGGATCTCCACGCCCGGAAGCAAGGTGCGAAGCGCCACATCGAAACGCACCTGATCGTTGCCGGCCCCTGTCGAGCCATGAGCGATGCGCGTGGCGCCGATGGATTTGGCATGCCCGACGACCTTTTCGGCCTGGATGAACCGCTCAGCACCGACGCACAGCGGATATGTGCGGTCGCGGAGCACATTGCCGCGGATCAGCCAACTCAGGATGTCGGTGTACATGCTCTGCGTGCCGTCGATGGCGGTGAACGATGCCGCTCCGTACGCCAAGGCTTTGGTTTTGAGGTCGGAGAGCGCATCGGGCGAAAGGCCGGCGCAATCCACCGTAACCGCGTGCACCGGCGCGCCGTGGGTTTCGTTCAGGTACGGAATGCAGAAGCTGGTATCCAGACCTCCGCTGTAAGCGAGTATGATGGGTGATGACATGGGCGTTGGGCAAAAAAAAAGGCAGAATCCGCGAAGATCCTGCCTTTATTGAATGTGGTTGTTCCCTACTTCAAGACATAGCCTTCGCTAGCGGAGTCCGTTTGGTCCTCTCGATGCGGGTGGGGCATTGTGCTGGTTTCTTGAACATTCCCAATGTTACATCTTTTTGAAGGGAAATGGAAGAGCTGATTATGAGGTCCTTGGCCGCTTCGCGGCTCAGGATGACAGCTCCAGCATCTTAAAAACAAGAGGCGGCATAGTTCCTTCGCGCGAAAAGCGCTCAGGATGACAAGCCGCCTTTTATGTATGAGCTGTGCGTTTGTCATCCTGAGCGGAGGGCGAAGCCCGTAGCGAAGGACCTTTTAACGATCTGCGTACCTTCCCCTCATGCAACCCCTCACCCACCTCATCCGCGCGGAAGCCTTGCGCCTCGGGTTCGAGGCCTGCGGCTTCGCCAAGGCCCGCCGGCTCGATGAGGAGGCGGACCGTCTCGAGACCTGGCTCAAGGAAGACCGCCACGGAACGATGAGCTGGATGGAAAACCATTTCGAGAAGCGCGTTGATCCGCGATTATTGGTCGATGGAGCGAAAACGGTGATCTCCGTGTTCCGGTCCTACAATCAGCCCGAGCTTCGTGCCGACGACATCGCCCATCCCGAGCATCCGCGCATCTCCCTGTATGCGCAGGGCGACGATTACCACGACGTCCTGAAATCCTCCCTCGCCGAGCTCTTCGCCTACATCCGCTCCGTGGCCGGCCACGTCGAGGGACGCGCATTCGTCGACTCCGCTCCCGTGCTCGACAAGGCATGGGCGGTCCAAGCCGGCATCGGCTGGCTCGGCAAGAACGCCAACGTGCTGAACAAGGACCACGGCTCGTTCTTCTTCATCGGCGAGCTGATCATCGACCTGGAGCTCGAACCCGACTCCCCCACCACCGATCATTGCGGCAGCTGCACCCGCTGCATCGATGCGTGCCCTACCGACGCCATCTACCAACCCTACCGCGTCGACGCCACCCGGTGCATCAGTTACTTGACGATCGAGCTGCGCGACGCCATTCCCGAGGAATTTCATTCCTCCATGGGGAACTGGATGTATGGCTGCGACATCTGCCAGGATGTGTGTCCCTGGAACCGAAAAGCGCGCCCCGGCACCGATTCCGCATTAATGGCCCGGATGGCCCTCCGCGAGCGCGACCTCGACTTCTGGTCCGAACTCGACCTGAACGGGTATCAGGAGCTGTTCCGCAAAAGCGCGGTGAAGCGGACCAAATTTTCGGGATTGAAACGGAACATCGAGGTGATTGGACGAAATGATAAAGGGATGAGATGATGAAAGCATCGGACACTTCATCATTTCATCCCTTCGTCTATTCAACTGGTCTTTCCCTAGAACGACCCTTCCCTGTCCTTCAAATGCTTGTAGAGCAATTCCCTTGCCCGGAAGATGTGCGCCTTGACGGTGCCTAAGGGCAGGTCGAGCAGTTCGGCGATCTCCTGGTAGCTCTTCTCTTCCATGTGACGCATCTGGATCACTTCCTTGTACCGAGGGGGCAGCAGATCGATCGCCTCACGGATGATTTTCGCCCTCTGCTTGTACTGGATGCCTTCGTCGGTATGCTCCGAATCGTCGGCCACTTCCAGCCTCATCTCGCCGTCTTTGGTCTGGATCGGCTCATCCAACGACATCGTCCGCAGCTTTTTTTTGCGGAGATGGTCGATGGTATGGTTCGTGGCGATGCGGTACAGCCAAGTCGAGAAGGCGTAAGAAGGATTGAACGAATGGATGTTGTCGAACGCTTTGGTAAAAATCTCTTGAAGAAGATCTTCGACCAGATCCCGATAATGGACCATCCTAAGCACATGAAAATACAGGGGTTGATGATACTTGTTCATCAACGCGGCAAAAGCGGCCTGATCACCACCCGACGCCCGGTTCACCCATTTCAGGTCTTCGACGCTACTCGCCGAAGGGGTGTGGGGTGTCGCTCGTTCCTGCTGATGGTCGCTCATATGGCTTTGAAAATAACAGTTTTAATGTTTTGTTTTTTCAGACAAATAAATACTTATCTTGAACTGCGTCTGTTCACGTGTGCTTACAGACCAACGCTGCACTCGCATCCAAAGTGGATGTAGTCGGCGCGTAAAAAAGCACTTATTACAATTGGATTCGGTATGAATATCTATGTCGGAAATTTGCCTTACTCTACTGACGAGGAAGGCCTACGTCAAATTTTTTCCCAGTACGGAGAAGTTGCTTCGACGTCTGTGATCATCGATCGCGCAACTGGTCGCTCACGCGGCTTCGGTTTCGTTGAAATGCCCAATGACGATGAAGCTCGTGAAGCTATCGAAACCATGCATGGTGCAGAACTTCAAGGTCGTGCCCTCGTCGCAAACGAAGCACGTCCACGTGAAGAGCGCCCCATGGGTGGCGGTGGCAGAGACTCGCGCGGTCCACGTCGCAACAACTACCGTTAATTCGGTCGCAATTTTGCACGAAAAAAGCCCGCTTCCGGGCTTTTTTCGTTTCAAGTGCCGGTATGCCCGTCCTGTTCGCTGAGCCAGAGCAGCATCCCATGACGGATCCCTCCGTCGGACACATCCAAATGCTCGGCTCCAATCACCCTCATCGCTGTCACAAGTATCCCTAACCCGGCGAAAATGACATCCTCCCTCCCGCTGAGGATTTCCGGATGACGCGCCAATAGTTGCGCGGGGCTCAAGGTCGACCATTCTTCCTGCAAGCGGAGCAACGCATTCAAGCTCAGATCGGAGCTGACGGCTCGAACCACTGCGGCCGTTCCAGCCACGCCGACCGCACGACGACCTTTGTCCGAGAATCCGAGGTCTCTGAACTGCGCTTCGACGTCCATGCCCACGGCGGCCGTCCACCCGGAACGCTCGCTCATCCGAACACTGCCGACATCGAAGGAATGGGTTTTCAGGATATTCCCGTCTGAGGCGAAAATCAGCTCCGTGCTGCCTCCGCCGATGTCGATCACGCAGATGTCACCCTTCCGCGCATCGGGAAGCATGCTGAGCGCGCCACGGAACGTGGTGGTGGCTTCCTCCTCGCCGGTCAAGATGCGGATGCGGTACCCGGTGGCTTCCTCCACCATCCACAGGAATTCGATGCGGTTGGCGGCGTCTCGAACGGCGGACGTGGCGGTGACCACCACCGGAAGCACCCCGAAACGCTCAAAGATCGCATCCCGATACTCTACCAAGCATTCGATCACCGCCATCATGCGATCCATGGACAAATTGCCGCTGGCATCGACACCTTTCCCAAGCCGGGGAATGCGCTGATCCGTGAAGAGTGGCATCACCACGCCATCGGCCACATCCGCCACAAGCAGGAGCACCGTGTTGGTGCCGATATCGATGGCGGCGGCTCTCATCCTTTCCGGAAGCGCAAAGCGCACCACTCATTCTCGTAAGTCGCTTCGACGAAGGTGAGCGCGGCATAGACCGGGTGGTTGCGGATGGGGGCTTCGTCGGAGAGCATGAGTCCGGACAACACCAACGCTCCTCCCGGCTTGATCAGCGCCACGACGTCTTTGGCGTAGGTCAGCAGCATGTCTCGGATCACATTCGCCAGCACGATGGAATAGGTGCTCCATTCTGGAACAGTTTCGAACGATCCGATCTTGACCTGCATCTTGTCCTGCACGCCGTTGAGCCACATGGTTTCCACGGCATTGTCGTAGCTCCATTCGTCGATGTCGAACCCGAAGGCGTGCGACCCGCCCAATTTCAGCGCCGCGATGGCCAGGATGCCGGTTCCGGTGCCCACATCCACGATGGTGTCCCCTTCCTCGACCACATCCGGCAGCATTCTCAGAATCAGTCGCGTGGTTTCATGATAGCCGGTCCCGAAGGCTTGTTTGGGGTCGATCATGAGGGGGATGATGCCTTCCGGACAGGTTTCCGTCGTCCAGCTTGGATGCACCCAGAACCTGCCGACCTGCATCGGTTCGATGGTTTTCTCCCATTCCTCGTTCCAGTTCCGAGGCTCGAAGACCTGCTCGGAGATCACGTCGCAGCCATGGCCCATGGCGTGGAGTCCGCCGATCACCTGCTCACGGGTCACATCGTCCAAAAGGTGTTCTTCGATGTAGGCTTTGATGCGGTCCGTCTCCTGTTCGAAGCCGTCGAATCCCAGTTCGGCGAGTTCGCTGATCACGATCTCCTGAATCTCATCCGGCACGTGGAGTTCGAAGCAAATCCAATTTCCTTGGCTCATGAGGGTATCCTGCTGTAAATCAGTTCAAGTAGCACATCCCCCACAGCCTGAAGTGTGGCGGGATCGATGGCGTCGAGGTTGTCAGCGGCCGTATGCCAATGGTCGGGGAACGGCGCATGGATGATGTCGATGGTGGGAAGGCCGTAGTTCTGGTTCAGGATCATGTGATCATCGGCGATGGCTCCCACCGCTTCGTCGAGGAACATCCCGGAATGGCCTTTCTCCGCCGCGATCGACCAGACCTGGTCCACAAGCGCCGGCGCATACGTCGTGGAGAATCCCTCTTTGGGGAATCGGGCGTTCTTCCCTCCCACCATGTCGAGCAGGATGGCGAACCGGGGCATGTAGCCGGGCACGGGCGGGTTGGCTGACCAATGGCGGCTTCCCAGGAAATACCGGTCAAGATCGGACTCGACACCATAATCTTCCCCATCGAACAACACCAGATCGACACCGATCGGAGGCGGATTGTCTTTGAAGATGCGAGCCAGCTCGAGGAGCACGGCCACCCCGGAGGCGCCGTCGTTCGCTCCCAGGATCGGCATTGGCGACACGGATGAATCCGGATCTTTATCCGCCCGAGGACGCGTATCCCAATGCGCGCAAAGCATGATCCGGTTCTGAGCCTGCGGGTTGAACGCGACGATGACGTTCGCCAGATTCAATGTCTCCTCATAGCCGGCGGCTTGGAAGCGCTGGATGTAGACCTGCCCGCCGGAATGTCGACCGAACTCGCGCTGGAAATAGGCCAATGCGGCGGCATGTCCTTCGGAATTCGGATTCCGCGGCCCGAAGTCCACCTGGGCTTTCAGATAGGCGAAGGCCGAATCGGCAGAAAACGCGGGCACGTCGCCGTTTCGGTCGATGAAATCGAATCGGCCGGCCGGTTTCGACTCGGAGCCGCATCCGGCAAGACCCCAACTCAGGATGAGGGTCAGGCTAGCTGCGGCGAGCCACGTGGACGGACGAGGCTTGGGCCGTGGGGACGACCAGGGCGTCGAGGATGTTGACATGGGTGGGGCGGTTTAGAATGAAGACCGCGATTTCGGCGATGTCGGCGGCGGTGAGGGGATCGATGCCTTTGTACACGGACTTCGCGCGTTCCACATCGCCATGGAAGCGGATTTCGCTGAACTCGGTTTCCACCAATCCCGGGCTGACCATGCTCACCCTTACATCCGTGCCGTTCAGATCCATCTTCATGGCGCGGGTGAAGGCCTGCACGGCATGCTTGGTGGCGCAATAGACCGATCCGTTCGGATAGGACTCATGACCGGCCAAGGATCCGAGATTCAGGATATGGCCTTTCCGTTTGGCGGCCATGTCTTTGGCGAACAGCTGACT
>CAYVRS010000095.1:0-1611 GCA_964454075.1 uncultured Chitinophagales bacterium | reverse complement strand
AATCCGCAAGAGACGCCGTCGTGACGGGGTCGAAACCTGACGCGAGTCCGGCATTGTTCACCAAGATGTCGATCTGCTGGGTGATGGAGGTGTGGAATGCGATGCAGGCGTCGCGGTCGCGGATATCGAACGCCGCGGTCTCGACCTGAATGGGATGGTTGGCGACCAGATGCCCTTTGAACGCCTCAAGGCGTTCCGCCCTTCGCCCCGTGAGGATGAGATTCACCCCCATTGCGGCCAGCTCCTGCGCGATGGCTTTTCCGATTCCCGAGGTGGCGCCGGTGACGACGGCCCATTGTCCGCGCAACCGGTTCATCGCGACACTCCGACCCATCGCTCCACCGCAGATCCGGCTCGGATCAGCTGTTCTTCGTTGAAGGCGTCGGCCATGAACTGCACGCCGATCGGCATCCCGTCGGAATGGGTACCGCAAGGTACTGAGATGCCGCAGATGCCGGCCAGGTTCGCAGAGATGGTGTAGATGTCGTTCAGATACATCTTCACCGGGTCGTCCGAGTTCTCACCGAAATGAAACGCCGTGGTGGGCGATGTCGGTGAGATGATCACATCCACCTGCGAAAACGCGGCCTTGAAATCGTTCTGGATCAGTCGGCGGATCTTCTGCGCTTTGCCGAAATACGCCTCGTAGTAACCGGCGCTGAGCACGTACGTGCCGAGCATGATGCGACGCTTCACTTCGGTGGAGAATCCTTCCGAGCGGCTTTGCTTGTACAGACGCACCAGGCCGCTCTCGTCGGACCCCTCGGCGATGGCTCGGTGACCATAACGGACCCCATCGAACCTGGCGAGGTTGCTCGAGGCTTCGGCCGTGGCCAGGATATAATACGTGGCGATGGCATAGGGAGTGTGCGGCAGGGTGATCGGGACCACCGTGGCGCCTTCGGCCTTCAGCGCGCCGATAAGAGATTCGATCTTCTCTTTGATTTCAGGATCGAGGCCTTCACCGAAATACTCCGCCGGAACGCCGATGCGGAGCCCGTTGACGGATTGTCCCACGAAGTCGCGGTAAGCCGGCACAGGCTTGTCGGAGCTGGTCATGTCGTTGGCGTCGCGTCCTGCGATCACTTCAAGAATCGCGGCGGCGCCGTTGACGGAATGCGCCAAGGGACCGATGCTGTCGAAGGAGGAAGCGTACGCCACCAGGCCGTAGCGGGAGACGCGTCCGTAACTCGGTTTCAGACCCACCACGCCGCAGAAGCCTGCCGGCTGGCGGATGGAACCACCGGTGTCGGACCCCAAGCTGGCGTCGCAGAAGCCGGCGGCGACGGCCGCGGCGCTTCCGCCGGACGATCCGCCAGGAACGCGAGACGTGTCACGCGGATTTTTCGTGGGCCCGTAGATGCTGTTCTCGTTCGACGAGCCCATGGCGAACTCGTCCATGTTCAAGCGTCCGATCAGCACGGCATCAGCGGCTTTCAACCGCTCGATGACGGTGGCATCGTAGACCGCTTCGAAATTGCGGAGGATGTTCGAGGCGCAGCTCGTGATCTTCCCTTTTTCGCTGATCACATCCTTGATGCCCATGACCATACCGGGCAAGGGTCCGGCCGTGCCGGCATCCATCTTGGCCTGGATGCGTTCGGCGTCTGC
>CAYVRS010000094.1:0-8240 GCA_964454075.1 uncultured Chitinophagales bacterium | reverse complement strand
TACCAGCGTACCAGCGTACTAGCGTACCATCCTACCATCCTACCACCATGTATCCATCCACCGTCGACGCCTACCTCACCTCCGGCTGCGGCCGATGCCCTCGCGGCGGAACTCCTGACTGCAGTGTGCATCGATGGACGCACGAGCTCCTCATGATGCGTCAGGTGTTGCTTGATGCCGGCCTGAAGGAAGAGATCAAATGGCAGACGCCCTGTTACATGCACAAAGGGAAGAACCTGATTCTGCTGGGGGCCTTCCGCGACAACTGCGTGATGAGCTTTCCGAACGGTGTGCTGATGGACGATCCGCATGGCATCTTGGTGAAGCCGGGTGAGAATTCGAGAGTGTCGCGCGTAGTGAGGATCCGTGCCGGCGACGACATCGACGCCTTGGTTCCGAAACTCGCCGATCTGGTGAGAGAAGCGATTCGCGTCGCGGATGCGGGATTGGTCGTGGAGCGCTCACCGCAGGATGAGCCCGATCTTCCGGTCGAACTGGAAGATCGTTTTGCTGAAGATCAGGACTTGGAAACCGCCTTTTTTGCGCTGACCCCAGGGCGTCGGCGCTCCTGGATCCTGCATATCTCCAGCGCCAAGCAGGAGGCGACGCGGCGGAACCGGGTCGACGCGGCGGTTCCGGGCATCCTTCGAGGCAAGGGCCATATGGAACGCTAATTCGCGCGGAGTAGAGTGATGCTGTCCGCAAGCCGCCTTTACTAAAATCCGAACAACGCTTCCGCCAGACCGGATTCAAAATCGTCGGATAGAGATCGATGACTGGGTTTTTGATCTGGTGACAGAGTCATCATCGATCGAAGCTCAATAGAATAAGATAGATTTAAAGTGATACTTCCGGACACGTTCAACGACCCCTAGCCGTTGCGCCAGGGGCTCACGAGCGCTAACTTTGAATCACAAAGTAAACACGCCATGTCACACCAACCTGCCCGCGATCTCGCTGAAATCCGTTCCATGATGGAGCGTTCCTCCAAATTCCTCTCCTTGTCGGGCTGGGCCGGCATTCTTGTCGGACTCTATGCCTTGGCGGGTGTCTGGGCGGCGTACCGTTGGTTCGGGTTCCATCCCACATCCTTCCAGTATTCGTCGGAGTCGTTGATGGAAGTGATCGGTTTGGCGATTCTTGTTCTCGTCTTGGCGATCGCCACGGCGATGTTGCTCTCCGGAAAACAACAAGCCAAGAAAGGGGAGAAGGGGTTCACCCCGGCCTCGAGGCAGTTGCTCGCAGCGCTCACACTCCCGCTCGCCGTGGGAGGAGTGCTCATCCTGGCGCTCGTTTGGCACGGATTTGTCGGACTTGCCGCCCCACTCATGCTTCTTTTTTACGGATTGGCGCTTCATGCCGCAAGCCGGTTCACCTATGAGGTTGTAGGGGTTTTGGGATGGATCCAGATCGCGTTGGGTCTCGGAGCGGTCGTCTGGATCGGCTACGGACTATGGTTCTGGGCCGCAGGGTTCGGTCTGGCTCACATCGGATACGGCATCTACGTCAAGGCGAAGGTCGAGCCGTGAGCGTCAACTTCAACGCGTTGCACAAGGCGTTCGAGAGCCGGATCCGATTGGGAATCATGTCCGCGCTCATGGTGAACGATGAGCTGGATTTCAGCGCGCTGAAGGAATTTCTGGATGTGACCGACGGCAATCTCGCGACCCATCTGAAGGCTTTGGAAAAAGAGGCCTACATCGAAAACCGGAAGTCGTTCATCGGACGTAAACCTAATACGGCCTACCAAGCCACCGCCGCCGGCAGAACGGCGTTCGAGGAGCATCTGCGCATCCTTGAAACCCTAATTCGTCATGGTGTTAAGTGATACTTTCGGGAAGTTGTTCTACAAAAAAAATCAATTCAGCCCGATGCCATCCGAACGTCAACTGGCGAACGGAGGCAGATCAGAGGGGTTGCTGTCGGTTGGGTGATGCAGCAGGTGGGACAAAAGCCGTCAATTGGTGATGATATAAGTGCAACTTGCGGACACTGAAATTTCACTACATTCCCTCTGCACTCCCCTCCATGCACAACCGTTTGCACCCATGAAAAACATCCTTGCCGTCATCGCCGCCGTGATTGGTGGAAGCCTCGTCAACATCGCCTTGGTCAACATGAATGGCGTTCTGATCGCTCTTCCCGAAGGCGCCGATATTTCCAGCATGGAAGGCTTGGCCGCCTCCATGAGTCTGTTCCAGCCCATTCATTTCCTGATGCCTTGGCTCGGGCATGCCCTCGGAACCCTGGTCGGTGCCTTCATCGCGGCGAAGCTCGCCGTAACTCAGAAGAAGATGTTCGCCGGCGTGATCGGCGGATTCTTCCTCGCCGTTGGCATCGCCAACGCTTACATGCTTCCTGCGCCGATGTGGTTCATCGTGGCCGACCTCGCACTCGCCTACCTGCCCATGGCTTGGCTCGGACAACGCCTCGCCTTGGGTGCGTCGGCCTGATCAGGACCGGCTACCCAAACGATGGTAGTAAAGTGATACTGTCGGGAAGTTGCACTCTATAAAAAGCATTCATCAAGGGGCGTTCTGCGCCTTCCAACTACGATTGGCGCGGTGGAGCGGGGTAAATATGATGTATAATAAGTGATAGTTGCGGACAGCATCTCTCCCTCTTTCTCGGTAACTTCCGGCATGATCCTCGAATCCCGACCCCGCCGACTCCGTCGCACCGCCGCCATCCGCGACCTGGTGCAGGAAACCCACCTCCGCGCCACCGATTTCATCGCGCCCCTGTTCATCGTGGAAGGCTCCGACGTCCGCGATCCCATCCTCTCCATGCCCGGTATCGACCGCCTGTCGCTGGACAACGTCCTTCGCGAAGTCAAGGAGCTGTACGACCTTGGCATCCGCGCCGTGCTGCTGTTCACCAAGGTCCCCGACGAGCTCAAAGACAATGCCGGCACGGAGGCGCTCAATTCCGACGGACTCATGCAGCGCTCCATCCGCGCCATCAAAGCCTCCGTTCCTGACATGATCGTGATGACGGACGTGGCCCTGGATCCGTTTTCCAGCTTCGGTCACGACGGCATCGTTCGCGACGGACAGATCGTGAATGACGAAACCGTCGAGATCTTGGCCCAGATGTCCGTGAGTCATGCCGAAGCCGGAGCCGATATCGTCGCCCCTAGCGACATGATGGATGGCCGCATCGGCGCCATCCGCTTCGCCCTCGAAGACGCCGGTTTTCCCGACGTCGGCATCCTCGCCTACAGTGCGAAATACGCGTCCTGTTTCTACGGCCCGTTCCGTGACGCCCTCGATTCCGCTCCCGGCTTCGGCGACAAGAAAAGCTATCAGATGAATCCGGCGAACCTCCTCGAAGCCATCCGTGAAGTGGAGCTGGATGTGGCCGAAGGCGCGGACATCGTCATGGTGAAGCCCGGAATGCCCTATCTGGATGTGGTCCGCGCGGTGTCCGAACGCGTGAACATCCCCGTGGCTGTGTACCAGGTGAGCGGCGAATACGCCATGATCAAAGCCGCATCCGCCAACGGCTGGCTGAACGAGGAAAAAGCCATCCTCGAAACCCTGCTCGCCTTCAAACGCGCCGGCGCGGATCTGATCGCGACGTATTTCGCGAAAGACGCGGCACGAATCCTTCGATCTTAATGGTTATCGGTGTTCAGTTTTCGGTTTCCGGTGAAGAGGGTCTATCATCGACAATGAGCCTGGAACAGCATCCCCACAGAAAACCGTCAACCGAAAACAACTCCTATGCTCCCCAACTCTGACCAACTGTTTTCCCGGGCGAAAGCCGTCATCCCCGGCGGGGTGAATTCTCCGGTCCGCGCATTCAATGCTGTGGGCGGCTCCCCCGTCTTCTTCCAGCGCGCCGAAGGCGCCTATCTGTACGATGAGGATGGGAAGCGGTACATCGATTATATCGGTTCCTGGGGACCGATGCTTCTCGGCCATGCCTATCCACCTGTCGTCGACGCGGTGAGGGATGCGGCCACGCGCTCGACCTCGTTCGGCGCGCCGACCCGCCTGGAAGTCGAGATGGCCGAACTCATCTGCGACATGGTTCCGAATGTGGAGAAGATCCGCATGGTGAATTCAGGCACGGAAGCCTGCATGAGCGCCATCCGGGTGGCGCGTGGCTTCACCGGTCGTGCGAAAATCATCAAATTCGTGGGATGCTACCATGGCCATGCCGACAGCTTCCTCATCAAAGCCGGCTCCGGCGCGGCCACGTTCGGCACCCCGAGCTCGCCGGGTGTGACGCCCGGAACCGCGGCCGACACCCTTACCGCGCGCTACAACGACATCCTGGATGTGCGCCGACTGTTCAACGAGAATCCGGATCAGATCGCGGCTGTGATCGTGGAACCTGTCGCAGGAAACATGGGCTGTGTGCTGCCCGAAGCCGGCTTCCTCGAAGGCCTTCGCTCGCTGTGCGATCAGCACGGCGCCCTGCTCATTTTCGATGAGGTGATGACCGGATTCCGCCTGGCCCGGGGTGGCGCGCAGGAAGTCTTCGAAGTGAACGCCGATCTGGTGACTTACGGCAAGATCATCGGCGCCGGGTTACCGGTCGGCGCGTATGGCGGTCGCGCCGAGGTGATGGATGTGGTCTCGCCAGTGGGACCGGTGTACCAGGCCGGGACCTTGTCGGGAAATCCGCTGGCGATGTCGGCCGGTTTGGCGCTGCTCCGCGAGCTGCACGCGAACCCATCCCACTATGACGAACTCGACGCCAAATGCGCCTATCTGGCGGATGGCCTCACCCGGGTGCTCCGCGAGAGGAACATCCCGCACACCCTTCAGCGCATCGGATCGATGATCAGCGTTTTCTTCAGCGCGAAGCCCGTGTCCAATTACGACGATGTGATGGCCACCGACATCCCGCGCTTCAACGCGTTCTTCCACAGCATGCTGGCGCAGGGTGTGTATCTGCCCCCTGCCGCGTTCGAGTCCTGGTTCCTGTCGAACGCGCTGACATACGCCGATCTGGACGCCACCATCGACGCCGCCCGGAATGCATAAGAACCGGCTGGTCACCGTCTTCCTCATCATCCTGGTCGATCTGATCGGCTTCGGGGTCATCTTGCCCCTGCTTCCGTTCTATGCCAGCGATTTCGGGGCAACGCCGGTGCAAGTCGGATTGCTGTACAGTGTGTTTTCAGTGGCTCAACTGGTCTTTTCGCCGATCTGGGGAAGCCTAAGCGACCGCATCGGGCGCCGACCGGTGATGCTGCTCTCCACCGCGGGCGCGGCCGTGGCGTATGTCGTGTTCGGCCTGGCCGAAACGCTGACCGTGCTCTTCGTGGCGAGGTTTATCGCGGGGGTGATGGGAGGGAACATCTCCGCCGCTCAGGCTTACATCGCCGATTCGACGACACCTGAAAACCGGGCCCGGGGCATGGGTTTGTTGGGTGCCGCCTTCGGATTGGGCTTTGTGATGGGTCCGGCGATCGCCACAGCACTTATCCATCCGGGCTTCGAACGCTTTTTTGTCGACAGGGGATGGGACCAGGCCGCCGCCTTCATCGTCGAGCATCGGCTGAGTCTTCCGGCCTACGCCGCGGCGCTGCTGTCGAGCGCGAGCTTCATTCTGGTCTGGTTCAAGCTCGAAGAAACCGTGGTTCCTGGGACGCATGCCGCCTCTGGAAATCAGCGGAGCGGCTTCTTCACGCTCCAGTATTGGAAAGACCTGCCTCTGGATCAGCCGAATGTCCGGTGGATGTTCGCGAGCTTTTTCCTGCTCAGCTTCGCTCAGGCCAGTTTATACAGCTCGTTTCCCCTGTTCTGCGAAGCGGTGTTGGGAATGAGCGCGGAGCAGGTCGGAGTTCAATTCTTCTACATCGGCATCATCGCCGTCACCGTGCAAGGATTCCTGATCAAGCCGCTCACGAAACTGTTCCGTGAGGAGACGCTTTTCCTGACGGGAAACATCCTGATGGTGCTCGGACTGTTCATGATCGCCTTCACCTCGGAAGTGTGGCATCTGACGGTGTACCTGATCATCATGACTCTTGGAAACAGTCTGAACGCGCCCACCATCACCAGCCTGCTGTCGAAAGCGGCGGATCCGTCGCGCGTCGGCACCATCATGGGTGCGGCGCAGGGGCTTGGCGGCTTGGGTCGGACGATCGGCCCCACCTGGGGCGGGGCACTCTTCGGCATCGCCTTCGGGCTGCCCTTCGCGGCGACCGCGGTCGTGGCGACCCTGACGATCGTGGCGGGGTGTCCGCAAGTCTGCCTTAAAAAACATCCAATAAACTCCTCAGCCTTCCTTGGATCACTGGAATGGAGTGCGATATTAGTTTTATATAAAGTGCTACTTGCGGACAGTATAAATATACTCCTATCAAATAACGCGCTTCAAGCTCGTTTCAAGCTCGCAACAACCTCACATTTTCAGACTTTGACGTCCGCTGATTCGAGCCGAGATACTATCTTACCATCCCACCCTCTTATCATCCTACTCGCATGAACCGTCGTGACATGATTTACACCACAGTCAAGGGCGCCGCTCTGCTCGGCTTGGCCTCGATCCCCGGTGTGGCTTTCGCCAAACGCAATTCCGCTCCCTATGTGTTGGCTCCCTTGCCATACGCCTACGACGCGCTTGAACCCCATATCGACGCGCTCACGATGGAGATCCACCACAGCAAGCATCATCAGGCGTACATCACCAACCTGAACCGCGCCTTGGCCGATTCCCCGCTGCTCGGAACGCCGATCGACGAGCTGATGACGCGCTTGAACGAGGTTCCGGCGAACATCCGTCAGACCGTGATCAACAACGGAGGCGGACATGCCAACCACGCTTTCTTCTGGTCGATCCTTCACAAGCCCGGCCAGTGGAACGAGCCCGACCGGACCAATGCCCCTGAATTCTATCCAGCCATCCTCGAGCAGTTCAGGTCGCCCGGAAACCTGTTCGAGCTGTTCGACAAGGCGGCGATGAGCGTGTTCGGATCGGGATGGGCCTGGCTCGTGGTGAATGCCGACAAGAAGCTTGAGATCATGACCACCGCCAATCAGGATTCTCCTCTGATGGTAGGCAAAACCCCCGTTCTCGGATTGGATGTCTGGGAGCACGCCTACTATCTGAAACATCAGAACCTCCGCACCAACTACGTGCGCACCTTCTGGAGCGTGGTGAACTGGGCGGCCGTCAACGACCATTACAAGCGCGCCATGTCTTGAGGTCCGGCGGTCTCGAGCGGCCATCGGCAATCGGTGAGTCCAGCCATTTTCCCGTATCTTTCGAGTCTGAACAGAATCCCAATTCCTGACACCCTCCGTCATGTCCAAAAACAGCTTAGGCTCCCGTAAATCTTTCCAAACCGGCTCCGGTTCCGCCTATTACTACAGCATCGCCGACCTCGAAACCAAAGGCTTCGGCGCGGTGAGCCGGCTTCCGTTCTCCATCAAAGTGCTGCTTGAAGCCGTGTTGCGCGAGTGCGACGGCTATGTGGTCACTGAAGAGGATGTGCGCAATGTGGCCGCCTACAATGCCGCCAATCCGGGCGACATCGAAATCCCGTTCAAACCCGCCCGTGTGGTGCTTCAGGATTTCACCGGTGTGCCGGCGGTGGTCGACCTGGCCGCTCTTCGTCATGCCATGGCCAAGATGGGCGGTGATCCGAAGAAGATCAATCCGACCGTTCCTGTCGACCTAGTGATCGACCACTCGGTCCAGGTGGATCTCTTCGGAAACGAGTTCGCTTTCTCGGAGAACATGAAGATCGAGTTCGAGCGCAACTACGAGCGCTACCAGTTCCTGCGTTGGGGACAGAAAGCCTTTGAAAATTTCTCCGTCGTTCCGCCTGCCCGCGGCATCGTGCACCAGGTGAACCTGGAGTATCTGGCCAAAGCCGTATGGAGCCGTCCGGAAGACGACAGCTTGGTGGTCTATCCCGATTCGCTCGTGGGCACCGATTCGCACACCACCATGATCAACGGCCTGGGCATCCTGGGCTGGGGCGTGGGCGGCATCGAGGCGGAGGCCGTCATGCTGAGCCAGCCCATCTACATGCTGCTTCCCGAAGTGATCGGCTTCAAGATCACCGGAAAACTGAAGGAAGGGGTCACCGCCACCGACCTCACGCTCACCGTCACCGAGATGCTCCGAAAGAAAGGCGTGGTGGGCAAGTTCGTCGAATTCTACGGTGCCGGACTGTCCAACATGAGCCTTCCGGACCGCGCGACCATCGCCAACATGGCCCCCGAATACGGCGCCACCTGCGGCTTCTTTCCGATCGATGCCGAGGCGCTGCG
>CAYVRS010000093.1:0-8349 GCA_964454075.1 uncultured Chitinophagales bacterium | reverse complement strand
GGGGTCAGGTTCGGTGCCTTTAGCCCTGAATTAGCTATGAGTTTATTTATACTGTCCGCAAGTGTCCCTTAATCCCTCTGAAATCGATTGACACCCCTCTCCATTGGCTGGAAACGGCACTTCACCGGCCTGTCGCATGGAAAAAACGCACAGATTCCACAGATTTTTTTAGGAATGGGGAATTTTGAATAAACAATATAAAAACAGGGAGATGGGGTGTTTTTATTGATATGAATAAAGGGCAACTTGCGGACAGTTCGAACCGACAGTTCGAACCCCTCGATCATCCTTCGAATTCAGGCGGCTCGAGGCCCAGGTCCAGGGCGGCCTGAGTGTAATAGTCCCGCCTGGTGGGGCGATTCCGATCTACGGCATTCACCACCTTGCCCCATTGTCCTTCCAGGATGATTGAAATCACCAAGTCCACCACATCCTGAAGCGGGGAGATGTTGGCCGGCGCATCCGGATCGGGCACGTTCTTCCGCCCAGCCAGGAACCGGCCGGGCTCACGACCCGGGCCGACGAGTCCCCCGCATCTCACGATCGTGTGCCGCCTCCTTTTTTCATCCCAAACGGCTCCTTCCGCCTCAATCAGTTCCGAGATGGAGATGCTAGAATGTTTGGATGTTCGATGCGCATCCTCGGGAGCAGGTTTACCCGGAACGACTTGCGATTCCGGAAAAATATCCGGCCGACCTGTGTAAACGGATGTGGTGCTGATGAACAGGATGTTCGCTTTAGGGGTCATCCCTTCGACGGTGGTGCGAAGCGCCGCCACATAGCCGCCGGTTTTTCCGGGTGGGACCGTCACCACATAGATGGATGCGGCCGGGGGATGGGGACCACCAAGTCGATACATATAGGGAAGGATACCGTGTTCCCTCAATTCCGGAATCCGTACTTCCCGCGTTGTGGTTCCGACGACCCGGAACCCCCTTTCGGCAAGCTCTTTTCCGATGGGAAGACCAAGCCAACCTGTTCCGATCATGCAAATGGTGTTCATTCGACTCCTGCTACGATGCATTTGTCCAGACCGATTCCGGTCCGGTAGTTGCCTGCGAATGTCAGACCAGGATGAGCCTTCTCGACGGCGGACAATCCGTCGAGGAAATCACCGAACCGAAGACCATATTGGGGAATGGCATGTGTCCACCGTGTGATGGTCGCCATGACCGGATCTCCATGGGCTCCCAACGTCGACTTCAGGTCATCCAGCGTTCTGGAAATCAGATCCTCGTCGGGCAACTCGTTCAGGTGCGGTTGGCGGCTTCCGCCGATGAAGCAGGTCAGCAGATGGTGCCTTTCCGGACTTCTTCCAGGGAAGATCGCTGAAGGGAAGAGCACACCCAGCAAGTGGCGCCGTTCTTTTTCCGGAATCAGCATGCCGAACCCATCGATGGGGTGCTGAACAGCCTCCACGGTGAAGCCAAGACTGAGACTGACCACAGGAGCATAGGTCAAAGCGGGGATGGAATCGAACAGAGGGCTCGTCGGCCAGCGGTGAGGAGGGGATGTGAGGATCACTCGGTCGAATGGCTGTCCGTTCGCAATCCATTGGCGGCCATCGTGCTCGAGGGATTCGAGGGGTGTATTCAGAAGAAGGTTGTCGCCCAACCGGTCGGCGATTCGCTGTGGAAGTGTTTGAAGTCCTTGGCGGAAGGAGATGATCTCGGTCTTGGGTCCGGCCGCCTTTTTCCGGAGTGCGCCGCGGATGAACGAGCCATGGTCTTGTTCCAGTTTCCACAACTTCGGAAATGCGAATTTCACAGCCAGCTCATCCGGATTTCCGGCATAGATGCCGCCCACCATCGGATTGATCAGATGCTCCAAGGGTTCGGTGCCTAAACGGCGGCGGACCATCGATCCGAGCGATTCGATCGATTCATCCGTGCGTTTGGGAATCCAGGGTTCCCGAAGGATGCGGAGTTTCGCACCCATACTGAGGAGGGGTGTGGTGATGGCAGAAAACGGGGAGGACGGCGTCGGAACGGGTTTCCCGCCCAGAAGGATGTATCGGCGGGCGGCGGCGCGATCGGCGGTTAGGACGTTGTCCGACAAATCGAGTTCGGAAATGAGCTCTCCGATGCGCGGATCCGTGTTTTGAAGGGAATTGGGCCCGGCTTCGATCAGGAAACCGTCCTTTTGGAAGCTTCGGATGGCACCACCGGCTTGCGGGGCGGCTTCCCAGACCTGGACCGGCAGGCGTTCTTTGACGAGGGTCCAAGCGCGGGTCAGGCCGCTGATTCCGGCACCGATGATGAGGGTGTTCATGTCGGAATTTAAGGGGGGGAGACGTGTCCGCAAGTTATACTATTCTACTAACCATAAAATTCACATAGGCTGCTGATTAATATGGATATACGTGATAAACCTCATTCCTAAAAAAATCTGTGGAATCTGTGCCGATTCTGGCTTCTTTGGCGATCTAAACCCTCGAATGGATGATATGGGGATGGGTTTTTTGCGATTGGGATGGTGTTTATGGCCACTTGCGGACAGTATCACTCTACTCATCACCAATATCCCCTTATTTAGACGAAATAAAAATAATGGTTGCGACTTTGATTATCGGGTTCTTAATTTAGACGCGTTCAAAATAACCCCATTGCTCTCATCATGCAGCACATCTCCTGCGTCGCTTTCGCCCTTGCTTTTCTGGGTCTACATCAGCCGGCATTCGCCCAAACGCCCGATTCCATTCGAACCAGCGACATGCCTCAAATCGAGGTGGTGGGCCAGCAAGAACGGTTCGTACGCCTTCCCGGATCCGCGGCTGTCCTCAACAACGCCTCCATCCGACTGACCTTCCCTGTCTCCGGCAATGAGGTGCTGCGCAAGGTCTCCGGCTTGCACATCGTGGATGAGGAAGGGATCGGGATGCGCGCCAACATCGGCATCCGTGGTCTGGACCCCGACCGCTCCCGCACCGTCCTCGTTTTGGAAGACGGTATTCCTGTGGCTCTGGCTCCCTACGGCGAACCGGAGCTGTACTATTCGCCCGCGATCGATCGCATGAGCGGCGTGGAAGTGTTGAAGGGCTCGGGGTCCATCCTCTTCGGCCCCCAAACCATCGGCGGCGTGATCAATTATCTGACGGCGAATCCTCCTCCCTTCCCCACGACGGAGGCGAGTTTCCGGGGTGGTCAAAACGGATTTTTCGTCGGACGGCTGTCCCATGGAACCACATTCGGTAACACAGGCTATCAGGTCTCATTGCTACGGAAATCGGGTGATGGTGTCGGAATTCTGGACTATGCGATCACCGATCTGAATGCGAAATTCAAGCATGTGCTTGCTCCGAATTCCGTGCTTGGCGTGAAAGTGGGTGTGTACGACGAATTGTCGAATTCGACCTATGTCGGCATCACCCAGTCGATGTACGATTCAGGTCTGTACGACTACACGCATCCCGCGCCGGATGATCAGCTGACCATCCGCCGGTACTCGGTCAGCGCCACCCATGACTATTTCTTCACACCGGCAATCCGTTTGCGCACAACGGCTTACGGGTATACGACCACACGAGACTGGTCACGTCAGGATTTCAGAACCTCGTTCCGTCCGACGGATACCTACGTCCGAATCCTTGGGGATCTCCACTTCTTCAACCGCACGGGAAACCGCAACCGCTCCTTTGAAGTGATGGGGATCGAACCGCGTTTGAGCATGGATGGTACCCTGTTCGGATTCCGAAATGAAGTGGATCTGGGCGTCCGGATGTTGTACGAGCGCGCGCTGGAGAAGCGGATTGACGGGACCATCACCCGTCCGACGTCGGGCACACTTCGAGATGACGAAATCCGTACTGGCGTCGCCAACAGCGGGTATCTCCAAAGCCGAATCCACCTGACTGACGCGTTCACGGTGACCCCGGGGATCCGATTCGAGCATTTTGACTATGAGCGTGACATCCTTCGGCTAAGCAATGCGGAGGTCGATCTGACGACGACCGACCAAACCTCGGAAATCATCCCGGGAATCGGTTTCAACCATCGCCTGAATTCGAACAGCTCCATTTTTGCAGGTGCGCACCGCGGGTTCGCTCCACCACGGATCAAGGATGCGATCAGCAATTCCGGAACTTCCGAAGAATTGGACGCCGAGCTCAGCTGGAATTACGAAATCGGGTACAGAGGCATGCCAATCCAAGGGTGGATGTTGGAAACCACGGTCTTCTTCATGGACTTCGACAACCAGGTGATTCCCGTGTCGGAATCCTCGGGTGGCACAGGACAAACCGGCGCATCCGGACTGACCAACGGAGGCGAAACCCGCCATCTGGGGGTTGAGGTCGCCGTGTCGGGAGAATGGGCCGATCTGTTGGACTCCGGCGTCGGATTGGGAATCGACGGGCAGCTCACCTACACCAAAGCGACATTCAGTTCCGACCGATTCGTTGAAAATGGCTCGGAAACGGTGAATGTGAAGGGAAACACCCTTCCATATGCGCCCGAACTGATGCTGAACTCCACCGCGCATCTGCGGCTCCCGGCCGGGTTGAATGCCAGTGTGACCGCCACCTACACCGGGCTGCAGTACGGGGATGTGCTGAACCGCGACGTGCCGACCGCAGACGGGCAAGAAGGGCAGCTGGCCGCTTTCACCGTCTTGGATGCGAGTCTGACATGGGCGATTCCGAAATTTGATCACATTTCCGCATCCTTCGCTGTGAAAAATCTCACCAATGAACGCTACATTGTGAGCAGGCGCCCGCAGGGCATCCGTCTCGGATTGCCACGCTTCATCAGCGCAGGATTGGAAGTTCGGATGTGACTGCTCTATTTTGAGAAGAGCGCTTACATCCTATTGTGAGGAGTCGGCACCTGGTGCCTGACTCCTCACTTCATTTTAGCCACCAAGACAACATGAGCCATCGACTCCAAGCCTTTCGGGAAAAGCGCGCCGCGATGAACGAGCAGGTGTTCGCATTGGACCATCTCGGCGTGAAACGCTTTTTCAACCTCGATTCGAACACGTACAAAGACGGTGCCCTCACCGGAAAACAGAAAGAGCTGCTCGGCTTGGTCGCCTCCGCCGTGCTGCGATGCAACGACTGCATCGATTATCATCTGGAACAGTGCGCCAAAGAAGGGTGGACCCATGAGGAGATCATCGATGCGATGAACGTGGCCCTGGTGGTCGGGGGAAGCATCGTGATTCCGCATTTCCGACATGGGGTCGAAACGCTGAACTTTCTCAAAGAAGAAGGGTATTTTCAGGGTTGAATCTCTGAATACGACCCATGAAATCCGGTTTCCTCGTTCTCGCAATCCTTTCGCTGTCCACGGTTTACGCTCAGTCTGACAGTACGAAATTCGGATTTCTCCCGGCAGCAGGTTACACCTCCGACCTCGGGCTGATCGGCGGAGGAGTGGTCAACCGATATCGGTATTCGGAAGGATATCGGCCGTATCGGGACATGCAGATGGCATCGGTACTGGTGACGACGCGTGGCTTTTTCTCCCTGAGCATGACGCATGAGCGGACGTCCCGGAGCACCAGGATGTCCTTGAAATCAATCCGAAGTCAGTTCATGGGCTATGCGAATCGGACCATGGAATACACATGGTTCGGTGTGGGACCCGATTCCGAATTTGATGCGGGCGATTATGAATCCGGAGTGAACTATTTCGAGTCGATGAGTGCGGGTGTGATCTACAGAGGCCGTGTTCCATTGTATCGGACCGGATACCCCGGGGCGCAGCTGGATGGCCTGCTGATCGGGCAAATCGCCTACGATCACCCGATGAACGCGGATGTCGCGAAGGCCTTCTGGCAAGACCGCCCCGTCGGTTCGGAAGGAGGGTGGTCGACGGTGCTCGGGGTCGGTTTGCAGTGGGAAAACCGTGACAACGAAGCCGCACCCATCCGTGGAAACAGGGGATTCCTAGAAATCAAAACCGCTCCGAAATGGGTGCCGGATTCCTATCCGTTCTTCCTCCTGAATGCGGAAGCCAGTCAGTACGTGCCCGTCCGCATCGGTCATCTGTTCGTGCTTGCGGGACGTGTCGGGATGCAACATGCGTCCGGTGACGTGCCCTACTGGTTCATGCCCTCGCTTGGGAGTGATTTGAACGTGCGCGGATTTCCAGTGAACCGACTCCGAGGAGATGGCGCACTCTGGTACAATTCCGAAATCCGGACATGGGTGTACGAAAATCGGAATGAGGCCATCAAAGTCGGACTCCATCTGTTCAGGGATGGAGGCGGGGTCACCGTCGGACACCGCTACCGTGAGATCCCGGACGATCTCATGCACACATGGGGCCTCGGGTTCGCCTTGTCGATGTTCACTCCGGACTTCATCGTGAGAGGGGATCTCGGCATGGGGGACGAAATGTCACGCTTTTACATGGGAATCGGGTACACGTTTTGATCATCGTCATTCTGATCATCGTCGGACTGTTGACCGGAATCCTGGCTGGAATGCTCGGTATCGGGGGTGGATTGATCTTCACGCCGGTACTGTATTGGCTGTTCCAGGAATCCGGTGTGGATCGACCGGAACTCTGGGCCATTGCCACGTCCCTGTTCTGCACCTTCGCGTCGTCGTTGGGTGGAAGCTTGCGGCATCACCTCCGATCCAGCGCTTATCTGCGCGAAGGATTGATGGCCGGAGGATTCGGAGTCATCGGTACGTCCATCGGAAAGTTGGTGTCCGGAAGCACCTATTTCACAGGCGGGACATTCCGTATTCTGATCACGGCGCTGCTCATCTATTCGATCGGACAGTTGATTTACAAGACGTTCTTCAGTCGGCAACTGGGCAAGCCCGTGGTGAATGGGGATCGGGAGCTGACACTCCGGGAGTTGGCTGGGATCGGACTGGCGGGAGGGTTCATCGCCACGTTGGCCGGTATCGGTGGCGGATTGCTGATGGTTCCGATCATGCATTTGGCCTTGAAGCAGTCCTACAAGCGGACGGTCAGCATCTCCGAACTCGCCATCGTGGTGATTTCGGCCGCCGGCGCGGCCCAGCTGTGGATGTATGTGGATGTGATCCGCGCTTTGCCGTTGTTGGTGGGCTCGTTCGTCGGGGCGTTCGCAGGGGTCTGGTTGCATGATCGGACCGACATCCGGCTCATGAAACTGATGCATGCGGCGTTGATGGGCTTCGCGGCCTGGGCGCTGTGGGGGTAGGAGCGTTGGAGGCTGGGATGCGGGTAGGGAGGAACGCTGTCGGGAGGAACGCTGTCTGTCGGGAGGAACGCTGTCTGTCGGGAGGAACGCTGTCCGCAAGTTGCACTCTACTCTGCGCGAAAACGATGTCTAAGCGGATCGATTCGCCGAATGGAGGGAGTAGGAGCGGGTGTAGATTGGGTATTAATACAGTGATACTGTCCGCAAGTTCCCCTTAAGTCCGAATTATCCTTCATGGCGTTCACCAATCAGCGTTATTTAAGAAGTAAACACCGAAATCTGCACAGATTCCACAGATTTTTTTCACAGTGATTTTGTATAGGATGAGCGTTCGGAGTAGAAAAACGTCGTTCTTGTGCTGGAATCGTCACGTTTGGAGTGAATGTCAACTTGCGGACAGTGTCACTCTTATAATATCAAAAAACCGAGTGTGCAGGCGGAAGATCAAATTCCTACTTTCAAGCAACCAACCCTGCTGATGACCATGCGCGTGCTCGTTTTCTCTTTTGTCTTGCTCACATCCTGTGCATCGCTGTCTAACGTCGGATCATCCGGGTCTGAGGCCATGTCCAAGGAAACCCGGATCGTCCGGGACATCTTCGACGACTACCATCGGCATACTCTGTCGCTCGAACCCTCGGAAGGTCCGGCCAAGGTATCCGCCGAGCATCAACTTGCACAACTTCCACAGCTTCGCTCGTTCCTTGATCGGATCTCCTCAGCATCGCTTCGGAATCTGACGCACACAGACAGCCTCTCCGCCCTCGTCCTTAGCCACGACCTGCGCGACCAAATCCACTACCTCGAAAACGAGTATTTCGTCCTTCCCCTCACCGGTTGGTTCGATTACCACACCACGTTCGCCAGCCTTACCCCTGGCCGCGATACCCTCGCTTATCTCAACCGATTGGCCGATTTTCCGCGGCTGAACGACGAATACATCGATCTGATGCGGCGCGGCATCCGCTCCGGACTCGTCCGCCCGAAGGAAGTCTTCACCGAGTATCTGCCCACCATCGAGGCCCACGTTGGTCCCGGTGGTGAACCCGCCTCTCGGGCTAATCAAAAGCGCTGCTTGAGCGGCGACCTCGTCAGCAGTGCCCATTCTCCCGAGGGGGATTTGCGCAACCGTTGAGTCGTAGAACGCGGTCATTGCTTGTTTAATTTTGTCCCATGAGCCGCCCTCAATGAAGATCGGGCCTGGGCTGA
>CAYVRS010000092.1:3906-8543 GCA_964454075.1 uncultured Chitinophagales bacterium | reverse complement strand
CGCCACCATCATCGGTCTGGTATCGGGTGTGCTGATCGGTGTGATCACCGAGTACTACACCGGTTATGGTAAAAAGCCTGTGATGGACATTGCCCGCCAGTCGATCACCGGCGCCGCCACCAACATCATCTCCGGTCTGCAAGTCGGCATGATCTCGACCGCCGCTCCGATCCTGGTTCTGGCTGTCGCCATCATCGGCGCCTTCCACTTCGCCGGCCTTTATGGCATCGCCATCGCCGCTGTGGGCATGCTGGCCAACACGGGAATCCAGCTCGCGGTCGACGCCTACGGTCCGATTTCGGACAACGCCGGCGGTATCGCTGAAATGGCCGACCTTCCGAAAGAAGTGCGTGGCCGCACCGACCGCCTCGACGCGGTAGGCAACACCACCGCCGCCATCGGCAAAGGCTTCGCCATCGGTTCCGCGGCCTTGACGGCCCTGGCCCTCTTCGGCGCCTACATGACGGCCGCCGAAATCGGTTCGATCGACATCTCCAAAGCCAACGTGATGGCCGGTCTGTTCATCGGCGCCATGCTGGTGTTTGTCTTCTCCGCCCTGGCGATGGGTGCCGTGGGTCGCGCCGCGATGGCGATGATCCAAGAGGTACGTCGCCAGTTCAACGAGATCCCGGCACTCAAAGCCGCTCTCGCTGTCATGAAGAAAAACGAAGACAAAGAGATGGCCGATTGGTCGAAAGCCGACCAAGACACCTTCCACGCCGCCGATGGCACCGCCGAGTACGGCAAATGTGTGGAAATCTCCACCAAAGCCGCCATCCGTGAGATGGTGGTTCCGGGCTTGCTCGCCGTGTCGGCTCCGGTCATCATCGGCTTCATGCCGGGCATGGGCAAAGAGGCGCTCGGCGGGCTTCTCGCCGGTGTCACTGTTGCCGGTGTGCTGATGGCCATCTTCCAAGCCAACGCCGGCGGCGCTTGGGACAATGCCAAGAAAATGTTCGAAGCCGGTGTCGACATCAACGGCCAGACCTACTACAAGAAGTCCGATCCGCACAAAGCCGCGGTTGTGGGCGACACGGTAGGTGATCCGCTGAAAGACACCTCCGGCCCGAGCTTGAACATCCTGCTCAAGCTGATCTCGGTCGTCGCGTTGGTGATCGCCACCGCGCTCTGATCCCGGATCGCATCCCACTCAAAGGCCTCGTCGGAATCCCGGCGGGGCCTTTCTATTTTACGGCCATGAACCTCTTCAAACTTTTCTTCGAGCACGACATGGTGCTCGAGCAGCTACAATCGCCCGGGCAGACCGTGAAACCGCCGAAAACCTCCAGCCTGGAGGATTTCCTCAAGCCCGTGCAGACCTACTCCCGGTTCTATCTCTCCGCCACCGATCTGAACGGCCCGAGGTTCGGGCTGTCCACCCTGCCGAACTACCGCGAGTTCTGCTATGCGCTTCAGATCGCGCTCGAAGCCAAATACTACCTCCGCAGCGACGGCGCCACCGCCGACGATCTGTGGAGCCTGCTGGATGGAGCTCCCAGCGATACCGCCGTGGTCGCAGTAATGAACGACACGTTCGTCTGCCCGCTTCCCGGCTTGAGCAACCGACAAGGGCTGCGCGAACAGATCGGCGACCTCTTGGAAGTGCTCAACCACGGGCATGTGGCCTTGTATCTGGAGAAAGCCCATCACGGCACCGACCTCCATCTGTTCTCCAAGGCCAACCTCTACAGCAAGCTCTTCCACAGCTTCAAAGGGTTCCTGTCGCCGGATTTCCGCTTCTTCAGCATCAACGCGAAGCGCTCACGCAGCGAGCGCCTGTTCTATTTTGAAACCTGGTCGTTGGACAATCCGCCGCACGGCTTCGAGGAAGTCTTCAAAGAGACGCCATTGTGATCAGGCGCGGTGAACCGGCGGGGTCGAACGCCGATCCGTCATAGCCGCCCACGCGCTCCGAAATCTTGAACCCCAGGGACTCCAATTCGCGGGTGAACCACGCTTCCCCGTAGAGTTTGACCTGCTCGTTGAACTCCTTTGAGGGAGACCCGACCCGGGACGTGGTGATTTTTTTCATCACCATCGATCCGGAAATCCATCGTTCGATCAGGTACTCGCAGGATGGGAGCGTGCCGGTCTCCCGTGGCACCAAGGTCTTCCGAACCCAGTGTTCGTTGAGATAATCCAACACCAGGAACCCACCCGGCCGAAGCATGGACCGGATGGACCGAAGCACGGCCCGGTTCATGGCATCGTCGTCGAAATACCCGAACGAGGTGAACAGATTCACGACGCCGTCGAAGGTCCGAGGAAGCGGATCGCGCATGTCACCGAGAATGAAATCGGCCTCCAGATGCTGGGATGCGTGTTTTTCCCGGGCGATGGAGATGGCGCGCGGCGACAGGTCGAGCCCTGTCATGGCGTATCCGAGCCGGGCGAGATTGAGGGTATGGCGCCCCCGGCCGCAGGCCAGATCCAGCAGAGCCGGATACCGGGAAGGGGGAAACTTATGCTTGATGAGCTCGCTCAGCTGCCGGGCTTCCTGATCGTCGCGGTGCGCATACAGCGCTTCATACATCGGACTGTCGAACCAATCCTGCAAAGAATTCATCCCCAAAGGTACGCCACTAACCGAGCGTTCAATTCATGTACGGGGGATTAAATCATTTGACATCCCGATGAATGAGCGTATTTTCCTGAATTGGAAGCGGTTTTCCAGTGTCTTAACTACAATAACCAAACGGTCTCTCCTATGAATCCGAAGTCGTTTCAACTCTTGTTGGTCCTCATGCTATGTGTCGGTGTCACCCAGGCGTTCGCCCAGGGAACGCTGCGCGGCACGGTGACCGACGAATCCACCAAAGACGTGCTGGCCGGGACGAACATCCTGCTCTCCAGCGCCGATGGTTCTGTCTCCCGCGGTACCAACTCCGGTATCGACGGTGCCTTCACCTTCTCGAATCTTCCCGCAGGCTCGTACACGGCCCGCATCAGTTATGTCGGCTACAATGACAAAACCGTCACCGGAATCAGCATCGTTTCCGGACAGACCGCCACGTTGAACATCGAACTCACGCCGGGTGTGAGTCTGAACCCCGTGGTCGTATCGGCGTCGAAAGCCCAGGAAAAAGTGACGGAAGCTCCCGCCTCGATCCAAGTGATCACGGCGCGCGACATCCGCAACGTTTCCACGGCCACGGCCACCGATTACGTGAAGGGTCTCACAGCGGTCGATGTCGCACAGCAAGGTGTGGCGTCGCAAACCGTCGTGACGCGCGGCTTCAACAACATCTTCTCCGGATCGTTGCTGGTGCTCACCGATAACCGCATCACGAGCATTCCATCGTTGCGGGCCAACGCGCTGCACTTCATCCCGCAGACCAACGACGACATCGAGTCGGTCGAGATGGTTCTCGGTCCTGGCGCCGCCCTGTACGGCCCGAACACAAACTCGGGTGTGATGCACCTGCTCACCAAATCGCCGCTGACTTCGGCCGGCACGACGGTGAGCCTCTTCGGTGGCAACCAGAGCTTCATGAAAGCGCAGATGCGTACCGCGCACAACTTCAGCGACAAAGTGGGCATGAAGATCTCCGCCCAGTATGTCAGCGCCGAAGAATTCGAAATCGATCCGAACAACCCGTACCGCCTGCAAGAAACCCAAGCCCGGGCCGCCTACCTGGCGGGTGGCGGAAGTCCATTGGATGAAGTCGGCCGCCGCATCGGTATCCGTGACTACAACATCAAAAAACTGGGTGTTGACGGACGTCTGGATTATGTGATCAGCGACAACCTGTCCGTGATCCTGAACGCCGGTTTCAACCAATCGAACAACATCGACCTCACCGGTCTCGGCGCAGGTCAGGCGGTGGATTGGACCTACTCCTACTACCAAGCCCGCGTGCTGCTCGGAGACTGGTTCTTCCAGACCTTCCTGAACACCTCGAACTCCGGCGACACCTATATCATCCCGACCGGAAACGCCATCGTGGACAAGTCGAAACTCCTCGTGTCGCAGTTGCAGAACTCGGCCGACTGGGGCAAGTTCAACTTCGTCTACGGATTGGACTACATCAGCACGATGCCTGAGACCGACGGCACCGTGAACGGCCAATACGAAGACAGCGACACCTACAGCGAGTTCGGCGGCTACCTGCAGACGAAATACCGTCTGTTGGACAACCTCGACCTCCTGGCTTCCTTCCGTGTGGACCAGCACTCCGAGTTGAACGATCCCGTCTTCTCGCCCCGTGCCGCCCTCGTATTCCGGCCGATCCAGAACCACAACTTCCGTCTGACCTACAACCGCTCCTTCAGCACCCCGAGCTCGAACAACCTGTTCCTCGACTTGGAAGCGGCCCGTATTCCGATCGGCTCGTTCTACACCTCGGGTGTGCGCGCCATGGGCGTACCGAAAGACGGATTCACCTTCGCACGTGACGCCCAAGGCCGTCCGGTATGGGTATCGAACCTGGCTCCCGCCGGCGCTCCCGCCTTCGCTCTGAACACGCAGGATCCGGCCACCTGGGCACTGATCCGCGGTGTGGTCCAAGGCGCATTGGCCGGCAACCCTCTTACCGCAGGTCTGGCTCCCGCCATGGCCACGGCTCCGCTGCCAGGCTCCGCCAACCCTGCCGGTGGCAACTACGCCTCGATCGCCCTCGGCTTGGCCAAGCTGAACA
>CAYVRS010000092.1:0-3778 GCA_964454075.1 uncultured Chitinophagales bacterium | reverse complement strand
AAACTTCGTGGGTCCGCTCATGGTGGAAACCCCGAACGTGTTCATGGCCGGCACGCAGATGCGCGACTACCTCACCCAGTACCTGACCAACGTGCTTGTGTCTCTCGGCACGCCTGTGCCTCAGGCCGCCGCAACGGCCGCTGCCGTGGGCACCAACGTGGGTACCGCCCTCGGCACCCTCCCACTCGGCGTGGTCACTCCTGAGCAAGCCTTCAACCGCGACGCCGTGATGCTCACCTACCGCAACTTCGGTGAGATCAACTACTTCGGTGTGGACCTCGGCTTCGAGTACCTGCTCAACACCCAATACCGTGTGATGGGCAACTACTCGCTCGTGAGCAAAGACAAATGGCTGAACCTGGACGGCAACCCCGACCTGAACGTGCTGCTCAACGCTCCGACCAACAAATTCATGTTGGGCGTGGGCTACGACAACCGCGAGCTAGGTTTCGACGCCGGCCTCAAGTTCCGCTATGTCTCCGGATTCCCTGTGGAGTCGGGCATCTACAACACGTTGAACTCGACCACGGGTGAATACGAGAACCTGGACGCCTACTACAACATCGACCTGAACATGGGCTACGACATCAAGCCGGTTCCGGGTCTCCGCGCTTCGGTGACGGTGAACAACCTCACCAACAACGCGAAGCCCCAGTTCGCTGGCACGCCTGACATCGGCCTCTTCGCCATCGGCGGATTGACGTACTCGTTCTAACCGACGTCCCTTCGGGGGGCATGGATCGGGCGCAAATGTACGGTCGCATCAATGATGCGCCCCTGCGTTTGCGCCCTTTTTTTATGCGTATTTTTCAGGCATGACGTTTCTTGACAAACTTTCGGCGGCGGTCCGAGCCAAACGCTCGGTGCTGTGTGTGGGTCTCGACCCCGACCCCGCGCGTCTCTCCACCTCCGTTGAAGACCATTGCCGACGCGTCATCGACGCCACCCTTCCCTTCGCCGTCGCTTACAAACCCAATCTCGGGTTCTTCGAGGCCCTTGGCCCGGACGGTCTCCGCATCTTCGACCGCATCCTCCGCCACATCCCGGACGAGTGCGTCACCATCGCCGACGCCAAACGGGGCGATATCGGCAACACCGCCGAACGCTACGCCCACGCGTTCTTCCAGGAATTCCAGGTCGACGCCGTCACCGTGAACCCCCTCATGGGCATCGAGACCGTGCTTCCCTTCCTGAACGACCCCGCCAAGGCGGCGTTCGTGCTCACCCTCACCAGCAATCCCGGCGCGGCGGAGTATCTCTTCGAGCTGGCACCGCGCATCGCGGCCGCCCTCGGCGCCTTGAGCACCGCCGGCCACGCCGGCATGGTGATCGGCGCCACGCATCC
Source organism: uncultured Chitinophagales bacterium (assembly GCA_964454075.1). Taxonomy (GTDB): domain Bacteria; phylum Bacteroidota; class Rhodothermia; order Balneolales; family HLUCCA01; genus CAMTWZ01. The sequence goes on along the minus strand of CAYVRS010000092.1, from coordinate 2,433 downwards.
GGAAGCCATCGAAGGCATCGTGGCCAAGCACCCGCTCGGAACGCTGCTCATCCCCGGCGTGGGCACACAAGGCGGATCGATCGAGGCCCTACGCAGGGCACTCGCCGCACACGAAGGCATTCCGCTGGTGAACGTGACACGCGACATTTTTTATGCCTCGGACCCCGCCGACCGCGCCCGCCACTACCACGGCGAGCTGTCGGCCCTCTCGGAGCGTCACTGTGGCTGAGCGTCGGGCGGATGTCGTCATGTACACGGACGGCGCATGCAGCGGGAATCCGGGTCCGGGCGGCTGGGGCGTCATCCTGATCTGGAACGGCATCGAGAAAGAGCTCAAAGGCGGCGAGCCCGACACCACGAACAACCGCATGGAGATGACCGCCGTCATCGAAGGCCTCAAAGCGCTCAAGAAACCCTGCAACGTGACGATCTGCAGCGACAGCGCCCTCATCATCGACGCCTTCACCAAGGGCTGGATCGACAACTGGATCAAACGCGGCTGGCGCAAGGCCGACAAGGACCCCGTCGAGAACAAAGACCTCTGGCTGGAGATGATGAACGCCATGCTCTCGCACCGCGTCACCTGGAAGAAAGTGAAAGGCCATTCCACCGACGAACTCAACAACCGGGTGGATAAACTGGCTGTGAGTGCGGTGTGGGGGAGGGGAGTATAGTTTTCGGTTGTCGGTTTTCAGTTGTCGGTTGAAGAGGATACGAAACGTAGCGCTGGGATACCGAAAACCGAAAACTGAAAACCGATCACTTCATCAGAACCATCTTCCTCGTCTGCACCTTTCCGCCGCTGTCGAGTCGGATCAGGTACACGCCCGAGGCCAGGCCGGTGCCATCGAACCGGACGCTGTGCCGGCCCGCAGGCATCACCCATCCACAAGCACCGCGACCCGCCGTCCCAAGGCATCATACACCGCGAGCTGGGTTTTTCCGAAAACCGGCAACTGAAAACCGACAACCGTTTCGGGATTGAACGGATTCGGCACGTTCTGCATCAACTCGAAGCGCTCGGGCGTTTGGCTGTCATCGTCGATGCCGACCCAATCCGGCGGCGTCCCCATCTGCGAATCGATCCAGGCGAGGCGGGTCACCAGCCAGTTCCGCATCCAATCCACTTCGGAGGCATAGGTCGTCCGTGTGAGGTATCCGGGCGCGTTCGGCCAGACGTACTGACCAAGGATCGGCCACTTGGTGTAGTGCCGGACCTGGGCCTCGTTCACCATGGCGGCGTTCGAGTCGATCTTGGCGATGATGTTCGCGTCCGAAAAGACCGTTCTGCGCAGATCCCACCAGCGGAGGCGCAGCTTCTGCATATAGGCCGGATCCTGCATCATGCGCACGTACCAGCCCTTGGGTTCGCATCCGAGTCCGCAATGACCTGTGCTGAAGTTCGGCAGCTGATCATAATACCATCCCGTAGGGATCTCGCCGTTCAGATAGTTGGCGTTCCCCGCGCTGATGTTGAAATCCCAGACCGGACCCATCTTCAGCTTTCCGCCTCGGTCTTTGTGCATGAAGGTGCTGAGGCGGTAGCCGTCGATCTCTTTCAGAAACTCGGTGATCAGGAAATGGTTGATGAAACTGTCGGTGTCGATGTATGCCGCATAGCCCACATCCGGATTGGCGAACGAGCTGCGATCCAACGCCGATTCGAAGTTTGTCATGTAGGTGCGCATATAATTCCGTTGCGCCGTTGTGAGCTCGAATTCACTCGGATCGACAAACCGAAGCCGTGTGCCGGAGGTCCCGTTGTCGCGCAAGAAGGTGGTGAATCCCGATTCGCCCGCATTGAGGCGGTCTTTGGAAATGATGTACCCGCCAGTGATGTCAGGCGAGGTGGTTTCGCTAGGGAGCAGCTCGTCGATGTTGACGCGGTGTTCGCGCACGCGGATGCGTTCCACCAGCACATAGACGCCGACATAGTGCGAAAGGCTGACCGATCCCGTTCCGGAGTGCAGAAACACTTCCACGAAACGGGTGCGCGGCGCCCAAACGCCCATCTGGGACGAGAGTTCGTACGCCAACACGTTCCGCATCAGTGTTTTCTCGCCGTACGGCGCGTACAGGATCCAATTGTGGTCGGCCGGCAACCCCAGGAGCGACTCGTCGCGGTTGCCGTCCCATTCGGTTCGCAGTTCCACGCCGTACATCTTCTGCGGGAAATTCTGGGAGCTCGAGCCGCGGATGTCGGCATCGACGCGGGTATGCAAGGTGGTGGGGCCGGCGAGATGGGCGCGTCCGTCGGCGCCCTTGTCGATGAGGATGAGGCTCGCGGAGGTCTTCTCGCCCGTGGTGATCGGCAGATCGTGCTGCATCAGCACCACCACCGGCAGATTGGAGCTCCAGGTCGGGATGGTGGAGCTGAGCCGGGCGTAGGTGTGCGTCACCACGTCGCTGGGCAGGTTGGCGCCGTCCACCGCC
>CAYVRS010000091.1:1997-8552 GCA_964454075.1 uncultured Chitinophagales bacterium | reverse complement strand
ACTCAAGTGGAGTCCACTCAAATGATGTGACAAGTAGTGAAGACTTCCAATTGCTGGCTACCCCTAAGTTTCCTAAGTGGATTAGGAGTTCGTGGATCCGGAGTATGTCGCCCGGGTCGCGAAAGTGAATGCGGTGGCTTTGGCGGCGACGGCCAACGCACCGGCCTCGCCCTCCGATGTGCGCATGGATCTGCGAGGACTCACCAACAGCACCACTTTGCGCTGGGCGGCGAACTCAGAACCGGATCTCGCCGGCTACCGCATCGTCTGGAGGGAGACCACCTCGCCCGTCTGGCAGCATCGAACTGATGTGGGCTTGGTGACCGAAGCGACGCTTCCCTACTCCAAAGACAACGTCATCTTCGGGGTGCAAGCGGTCAATACCCGCGGATATGTGTCTCCCGCGGTGTATCCTCTGCCATAATCCGTACCTTGAAGGATGCGACTCAATCCATCATCCGCAGGACGGATCCTCGTCCTTTTCCTCCTGTCCGGTCTCGCCGGACTTCACGCCCAGACCTCGATCGGCGGCAGCCTCTCCGACTCGGCTTTGCGGACCTTTCTCAAAGACAACTACTACATTGTGACGAGCCTGAGCTACGACACCGCCCGCGACCGCATGTACGGACAGATCGACAACGTGAACGGGCGGGTGGTGTGCGTGTACTCAGGGTACTCCAAGACCGGCGGCACAAGAGCCGAAATGAACAGCACGTCCGGTACAGGTGTCGTTCAGATCAACGCAGAGCATACTTGGCCTCAGTCGCTTTTCAACAGCACCATACCGATGATGAGCGATCTGCATCACTTGTATCCGACTTGGGAGCGTCCCAACGGTTTCCGAAGCAACAACCCCTTTGCCGAACTCGACGACAATCTGAGTTCCACCTGGTTTGGCGGTTCCTATCTGAATGCGATCAGCACGACCTCGAAGCCGGGTCTGACGGTGATCCAAGACTATTCCCAATCGGCCAGCGGCAAGTTCGAGCCCCGCTCCGACCATAAAGGCAACGTGGCGCGCACCATGTTCTATTTCTGGACGATGTACTCCACGAACTCGGCCATGGGTGGGAGCAATTCCAGCACCAACGCGAATTTCTTCAACGGCATGAAAGATGTGCTATACAAATGGCACCGTGAAGATCCGGTGGATGCGAAAGAACTGGCCCGTACCCAGGCCATCGCGACCTACCAAGGCAAGCCGAATCCTTTCGTGCTGGATTCCACTCTCGTCCGCCGCGCGTATTTCTTCGTGCCGACTTCGATCGAGGCGCAAGAACCCATCGCCCGTGAATTCACTGTCTCCCCGGCCTATCCGAATCCATTCAATCCGCAGACCTCGGTGGAGCTCACGCTTGAACAAAGCTCGACCGTGAGCGCCGTGCTGGTCGACGCCATGGGCCGGCAAGTACTGACCGTCGCCAACGGCACCTATCCGCAAGGGGCGCACACGCTTCGCATGAATGGCAGCGGCTTGGCCTCGGGCATCTATTTCCTCCGTGTGCTCGCAGGATCTCAGGCCGACACGGTCCCGATGCTGCTCATGAAATGACGTCCCGCCGATGAAACGCTTCCTGACCTATCGCTGGACCCTTCTCGCATTGGGCATGGTGACGCTGGTCACCCTTACCGGAATGAACGTGTATAACCTGGTGAGTCTGGAGCGGACCACCGTGGAGGCGAGTCGCGATGGGCAGCGCACCAAAGTACTTGAATTCAGTTCAAGCGTATTCAACCGGTTTTCTCCTGCGGTGCGCGTGTTCTGGCCTTTGAACATCGAAGCCCTTCATGAGGAGTGGCAGACCCGCGCCAGGATGCCGGATGAATTCACTCTGGCCCTGGCGGAAATGGCCAGCGATTCCATCTATTCAGCCATCTATTTCGCACCCGCGGCGTTCACATCCTGCGCGGAAAGCGGCGAGATGTACCGCTTCGATCCGGCGTCCCGGACCTTGGTCCGCACCACCGACGCCCCGAAGATGGTCTGCGACGGGGTCGGACTGATCCGCACACGTGTGAACATGCTGTTGGATGAATACCGCTTCAACACCAAGCGGCTCTTCGATGCCAACCGGACGATGAACGTGGCGCTGATCAACCACCGCGGGCATGGTATCGTCGGGTATGTGAGCTATGTGTTGAATCAGGACTATCTGCGGCGCATCTATCTGCCGCAGGAGCTGGAGATCCATTTCGGCTCGAAAGAGGAATCCGGTATGTCAGTCTGGGTATACGACTGGCTTCGAGGCGAAGTGATCGCGACCAATGTGCCCGGGCAAGAATACGACCGACGCAGCATCACCATCGGTCAGAGGTTTCAGGATATCCTCGACACCTGGACCATCGCCGCGGCCTTCGACGAGACCGGCGTGACGGCCGCTTCCAAAGCCTCACTCATCCGGAACCTGACGGCCATGGGAGTGGTCGTGTTCTTGCTGATCCTTTCCATCGTATTCATCTTCATCCTGGCGCAGAAAGAGCGGGAGTTGGCGGTGCGCCAAGCCGGATTCCTGGCCAACGTGACCCATGAGTTGAAAACCCCGATCGCCGTGATGCAGGCGGCAGGGGAGAACCTGTCCGACGGACGGGTGAGCGACCCCGCCAAACTGAAAACCTACGGCACGCACATCCACAACGAGGCCATCCGCCTGCGCAAGATGGTCGACAAGCTGTTGGATGTGGCCAAGACAGAATCCGGCCAATTGCAACTCAAACCGATGCCGGTTGATGTCCGAGAATGGATTGAAGGGACCTTGCAGGCACATGCGTCGCTGTTGGCTGAAGCGGGGATCGTGCCGAAGCTCGAGATCGCGCCGGAACTTCCGCGAATTCTCACCGATCCGGACAGTCTGGATCCCATTTTGGGGAATCTCATCGAGAATGCCGTGAAATACCGCGGCGAGGGGACCTATTTGGCCATCAAGGCGGCCTTCAATTCCCGTGCGGTCGTCATCGACATCGAAGACCATGGCGTCGGCATCCCGTCCGCTTCGCTCAAACATGTGTTTGGAAAATTCTATCGCGTGGAAGACAGTCTCACCGCACGTACAAAAGGTCATGGCCTGGGACTGTCCATCGTCAAGACTTTGACCGAACTGAACGGCGGCACCGTCTCTGTGAAATCCGTCGTCGGCAAAGGCTCGGTCTTCCAGCTCACCTTCCCCATCGCCTCCACCAGCACCCAATGCCATGCCTAGCAAAGCCAGAAAAATCCTGATCGCGGAAGACGAACCCAGCCTGGTCTTCACCCTTCGCGACACCCTTGAATCGGAAGGCTACGATGTCCATGTTGTCGAAGACGGGGCGTTGGCTCTCGATCGGGTGATGGAAGTCAAACCCGATCTGATGCTGCTCGACCTGATGCTGCCCGGGCGAAGCGGCTTTGATATCTGCAAAGACATCAGAGACCGGAAAATGACCTTCCCGATCATCATGATCACTGCGCGTGATCTGGAAGTCGACAAAGTCCACGGACTGACCCTCGGTGCGGACGATTACGTCACCAAGCCCTTTGGCGTCAAAGAATTGCTGGCCCGCATCCAGGCGCGCTTGCGCAGGGCGAACAGCTATGCGGGCAACGGTCCGCTGGAACTCATCACCTTGGGTGACATCCGCATCGACTTGAGCGAAGCGATCGTGATCCGTCCGGATGGGGAAATGGATCTGACCACTCGCGAAGTGGAGCTTGTTCGCTACCTGATCAGCCGTGCCAACGAGCCGATCTCCCGCGACGATCTTCTGGAGCAGGTCTGGCGCTACGAATACAGCACCAACACCCGCACGGTGGATGTGCATATTTCGAAATTGCGCTCCAAGATCGAGCTCGCACCCGATGAGCCGCGCTATCTGGTGACCCTGCACGGCGTCGGATACATGATGAAACTCGTTTAAACGGCGGTCTCAAAACGGGCACATAAAAGTTTTTTCCTTAATGAAAGCGCTTTTCCCAAGAAATAACTTCATTTAATTAATTAGCTAAAGCAAATGACCTAAAAAAGTGTTGACATAGAGTGGATTTAGCTTAATCTTTGCACAACCAAAACCAAACACTCCAAGCCGGAGCCTCTCTATGTTCAAATACGTCAAAGCAGTTCTCATCATCATCTTGCTGGTCTTAGGTGCCCAGCTCGTGAGCGGTCAGACACCGACCGATTCCGTCATCGTCGACAGCGTCATGGTAGATACCGCGGTGGAGCCCGTCGCAGAAACCGCCACCGAGGGGTTCGCCTCGTATGAGGAGTTTCAATCCTCCCCAGGTTTCGTCAAATTCATGATCGACAACCTCTGGGTGCTTCTCTCCGCCTTCCTCGTGTTCATCATGCACTTGGGCTTCGCCTCGGTCGAAAGCGGCATGAACGCCGCCAAGAACACGGTGAATGTCATTTACAAGAACATCTTCACCTTGTGCGCAGGCATCATCACGTACGCCATCGCCGGTTTCGCGCTGATGTACCCGGGTGACTTCAACATCATTCCAGGTTTCCTTGGTTTTGCGGGGTTCGGCATCGGATTTGATGCGGCCACGCCAGCCGATTACCTCACGACCAATTACTACGACAGTTACACAATCTGGACCGATTTCCTCTTTCAGGCGATGTTTGCCGCCACGGCAGCCACCATCATTTCGGGTGCGGTCGCCGGACGTATAAAAATGCCTTCTTACATGCTTTATGCGGCATTGATCGTAACCTTCGCTTATCCGATCGCCGGCTCCTGGAAATGGGGTGGCGGATGGTTGAACGATCTCGGGTTCCATGATTTCGCGGGCTCCACGTTGGTCCACGCCGTCGGCGGTGCCGCCGCGCTGGTCGCCGCTTGGGTCTTGGGTCCGCGCATCGGCAAATACACGGACGGAAAAGTGAACGACATGCCAGGACACAGCTTCCCGCTGGCCACCATTGGCGTGCTGCTTCTCTGGTTCGGATGGTTCGGTTTCAACGGGGGTTCCGTGCTCAGCGCCGATCCCGCCGCCATTTCGTTGGTCCTTGTGAACACCGCGCTCGCCGCCGCAGCCGGCTCGCTGGCCGCCATGGCCGCCGCCACCTTCACCATGCACAAGCTGGATGCGCCTCAAGCCCTGAACGGCATTCTTGCCGGACTCGTCGGCATCACGGCCGGTGCGGATGTGGTGATGCCAGGACAAGCCATTGTGATTGGTGCTCTCGCAGGTGTCCTGGTCGTTCTCGCGGTGATCGCCATACTGAAGATCGATGATCCGGTGAGCGCCATCGCCGTGCACCTGGTTTGCGGAATCTGGGGTACCCTTGCCGTAGGCATCTGGGGCGCCGATAAAGCCTTCATGCCGCAGCTTATCGGTGCGGCCTCGATCGTGGCCTTCGTCATCGTCTTCTCTCTGCTGGCGGTGTACCTGGTGAAATTCACCTTGGGTCTTCGCAGCGACGAGAGCGTGGAGCTCGGTGGTGCCGACGAATCGTACCACGGCAACAACGCCTACCCCGATTTCGCCCCGGCGAAAAAATAACCCATTGCACAAAAAAAGAAGCCGGACCGTTGCAGCGGCCGGCTTCGAATGTGCGGATGTCATCAACTAGAAGCGTCAACTCACCCAACACCACCGCAAGGTACATCATGAAAATCAATTTCAAAAGATTCCTCCTGTCCTCCGCCTTATCGATCTTCGTCCCTCTCATGGCCCAAGCCCAAGTCGACATCACCACAACCGTCATGAGCCGGTACAACTGGCGTGGTACCGATTTCGGAAATTCACCGAGCATCCAGCCGACCTTCTCCTACACGAAGGGCGGACTCTCGCTTGGTGCCTGGGGCGCCTACGCCACCAACGGAGATCCGGCAGGTACCGAAATCGACCTGTATGCCAGCTATGCCTTAGGGGATTTTTCGATCCTGGTCACCGATTACACCTTCCCGGACGCGGCTCCATTCCTGGATGAGACGCAGCATTTCGTGGAACTCGGGGTGTCGTATGCGAGCGAGAGTGTTCCCGTCACCGCTTTTGTAGGCGCCTTCCTCCTCAACGACGACGACACATCGATCTACGGCGAACTCGGATATGCCTTGGGGGATGTCGGCCTGTTCCTCGGATTCACTCCGGGCGAGTCGGCGATGTACGGAACGTCGAAAGCCGGCATTGTGAACACCGGACTCTCGTACAGCAAACCTCTGGTGATCAGCGAGAGCCTGACCGTTTCCCTGTCCAGCAAGATCATCGTGAATCCCTATGCCAAGAACGGCTTCCTGCTGTTCGGATTCAGCCTCTGACCTTACCCAAACTCTGGCGAAGACCTGGGGCGCTGTCGCAAGCCCCTAGCACCAAATGCCCCGTCTGATCACGGGGCATTTGCTTTTTTAATGGCATCCAGCCGGTCCCAGAACGCCTTCTCTCGACCTTGGTCGCCGGCCTTGTACCATCCGCCCGCGATCTTGTCCGGTAAGTAGGCTTGCCTGACCCAATGGTAGGGATAGTCGTGCGGGTATTTGTAGTCTTTGGCGGCGTTCTGGCGATGCAGATAGGTCGATTCCAGTTTGGATGCGGTCTTGTCGCGAAGCGCCGGAGGCACGTTCCCGACGCCGCGG
>CAYVRS010000091.1:0-1987 GCA_964454075.1 uncultured Chitinophagales bacterium | reverse complement strand
CTCCATCACCCCGAACACGGCGGCGGCACTGTTGCTTTTCGGAGCCAGCGCCAGGTACAGACACACGTGCGACAGAAAGTACCAGCCCTCCGGCATGCCCACGCGTTCGAAGGCGTCCTGCGCGGAAACCACCAGGCTCAAGGCGAAACTGTCAGCCAGGCCGATGTCTTCCGAGGCGAAAATGAGCATCCGACGGAACAGGAACATCGGATCTTCGCCACCTTCCAACATGGCGGTCATCCAATACAAGGCCGCATCCGGATCCGATCCGCGCAACGATTTGATGAAGGCGGAGGCGTAATGGTAATGCTCGTCGCCGGTGCCGTCGTACCTCACCGCCCGTTTCTGGATCGATTCCTGCGCGATGTCGAGAGTGAAATGCCGACCCCCATCCATTCCCACCGGCAACGTACGCGCGGCCAGCTCCAGGGCGTTGAGGGCGTTCCGGATGTCGCCACCGGCGTAATCCGCCAGATGCTCGAGCGCGTCGGCGTCGGCGAGCAGGTTCATGGCGCCGAGTCCTCGCTCGGAATCGGCGACGGCCGCCTTCAGCAGCGAAACGATGTCCTCTTTGGAAAACGGATGCAATTCGAACATCTGGCATCGGGAGAGCAGCGGACCCACCAGCGAATAGAACGGATTTTCGGTTGTGGCGCCAATTAGCGTCAGCAAGCCGGATTCCACGTGTGGAAGCAGCGCGTCTTGCTGGGCTTTGTTCCAGCGATGGATCTCATCGACGAAAAGGAGCGTGGCTTTCGCATCGAGCCGGCCCCGGTTGTCTTTCGCATCGCTCACCACTTGGCGAAGCTCCTTCACTCCGTCGAGCACGGCGTTCAATGTCACGAACCGCGCGTTCATTTCCGAGGCGATCACCAGCGCCAGCGTAGTCTTTCCCGAGCTCGGCGGACCGTAGAAGATCATCGATCCCATCACCTTGCTCTCGATGGCCCGACGCAGCAGCTTACCGGGACCCAGCACATGCTCCTGGCCCACGTATTCGGCCAGCGAACGCGGACGCATCCGGGTGGCGAGGGGCGAGCTCACAACGGCAGGTTGTCGTGCTTCTTGCGGGGCACCGAATCGACCTTGGTCTGGATCATCTCGAACGCGCGGATGAGCTTCCGACGGGTTTCCGAAGGAAGGATGACGTCATCCACATACCCGCGTTCGGCCGCGCGGTACGGATTCTCGAACTTCGCCCTGTAGCTGGCTTCGAGTTCGGCCTGCTTCGCGGCAGGGTCGTCGGCCTTGGAGATCTCTTTTTTGAAGATGATTTCGACGGCGCCTTTGGTCCCCATCACGGCGATCTCACCGGAAGGCCAGCTCACGTTGTAATCGGCACGTATATGTTTCGAATTCATCACATCATAGGCGCCGCCATAGGCTTTGCGGGTGATGACGGTGACTTTCGGAACCGTTGCTTCGCAGAACGCATACAGCAGTTTCGCGCCATGTTTGATGATGCCGCCCCATTCCTGGTCGGTGCCCGGCAAGAACCCTGGAACATCTTCGAATACCACCAGGGGGATGTTGAAGGCGTCACAGAACCGCACGAACCTCGCGCCTTTCACCGATGCGTTGATGTCGAGGCATCCCGCCAAAACCATGGGTTGGTTGGCGACGATGCCCACGGCGCGACCATCGAGCCGGGCGAAGCCCACCACGATGTTTTCGGCGTAGTCTTTGTGCACTTCGAAGAAGGATCCGGCATCCATCACGCCCCCGATCACCTGTTTGATGTCGTAGGGCTTGTTCGGATGGTCCGGGATGATGTGGTCAAGGTTCGCGGCCAATGCGGCATCGGCCTCTTTGGCCGGCTGCATCGGAACCTTCTCTTCGCAGTTCTGAGGGATGTAGGTAATCAGCTCCCGGAGCTGATTCAGGCATTCGGCATCATTGGCCGAGGTGAATTGCGCCACACCCGATTTCGTGCTGTGGGCCGATGCGCCGCCCAGGGCTTCGGACGTCACTTCCTCATGGGTGACAG
>CAYVRS010000090.1:4200-8559 GCA_964454075.1 uncultured Chitinophagales bacterium | reverse complement strand
CAAGGCTTCCATGGAGTGGATGGGGTGCATGTGTTCGTGCTGTATCCGTCGGGGAAAGTGAGTCCGCTGCAGGAAGCGCAATTCACGACTTTGGGTGGCAACATCACTGCGTTGGAAGTGGACGGCACGTTCGACGATTGCCAGCGTATGGTGAAACAGGCCTTCGGCGATGCGGAGCTTCTTGCCAAGCTCACGCTCACATCCGCCAATTCGATCAACATCGCGCGCTTGCTTCCGCAGGGAGAGTATTACCGTCGCGCGGTGAAGGATGCCGGTCGTCCCGCATACGACCTCACATTTGTGGTTCCGAGCGGCAATTTCGGAAACCTGACGGCCGGGCTCATGGCCTCGCGCGATGCCTTCCCCGAGGCCACCTTCTTCGCGGCGACCAATGCCAACGACGTGGTTCCGCAGTACTTGCACGGACATCCGTTCACGCCACGAGGCAGTGTGCAAACGCTATCCAACGCGATGGATGTGGGCGATCCGAGCAACTTCGAGCGACTGTTATGGATGTTCGATGGAGACGATGCGCGGATAAGGGAGGAGATCGGCGGATTGGGCGTTAGCGATGCCGACACTCGTGCCGAGATCAAAGACACCTACGACCGATTCGGCTATGTGGCGGATCCCCACACGGCGACGGGCTTGCATGCGTGGACTCAGGTCCGTGATCAGCCGCGCTATGCCGGGAAGCACGGAATCGTGCTGGCCACGGCGCATCCGGCGAAGTTCATGGACGTGATGGATGACGTGCTGCCAGGTGTGGTGGAGATTCCGGAGCGGCTGGCGGAGCATGCGCGACGCGAGAAGAAAAGCGTGAAGATCGGAACGGAGTTTGAAGGGTTCAGGTCGATGCTTTTGGGCTAAATCGCACAAGACCCCTATCCTATACGTATGATTTCAAACCCATCGTACGTATGAAAACCAAGCTCACCTTATCGATCGATCCTGACGTCGTCGCCCGGGCCAAAGAAGAGGCTCAGCGCCGGGGCACATCCGTCTCCGACATGGTCGAGACGTATCTGGCGGTAGTGTCGAAGCCGGATGAACCTCCTAAAGCGATGGAAATCTCTCCTCGTGTTCGCGCGTTGATGGGAGGGATTAAAGTGGATCCGGAAAAAGCAGGCACCTACGACCCAAGAGAAGAGTACCGCGAGTATTTAGAAAGGAAGTACGCGCATGACTAAAGTTCACGTGGATACCGATGTCTTGCTGGATGTGTTTTTGGAGCGAGATCCGTTCAAATGGGATTCGGCAGGTGTGTTCTCGTTGGCTGAGGAAGGGCGCATCCGAATCACTTTATCTGCACTGAGTCTGATGAATGCCCACTACACCTTGCAGAAGAATGTGGGTGCGGATGAAGCCAAAAGACGTGTAAACCTTTTGTTGGAGATGGTGGATCTGCTGCCCGTATCGGAAAAACATATCCGATTGGCCTTGTCCGTCGATTTTAATGACTTCGAGGACGCTGTTCAGTTCATGATCGCAAGGGAAGAAGGAATGGATTTCATCGTCACCCGAAACATCAAGGATTCCAGGCATTCGCCGATCCCGGTGCTTACCCCATCCCAGTTCATCGCCTCGTTCGCATCCTCCCGATAATCTTTCCGTTCTCCGTATCTTCCCCCATGAGTAAAAAAGGACGAGTTCTGGTGGCGATGAGCGGTGGCGTCGATTCTTCCGTGGCGGCAGTGATGCTCGCCGAAGAAGGGTACGAAGTGATCGGCATCACGATGAAAACGTGGGATTACAGCTCCTCCGGCGGAAAATCGCACAAGGAAACCGGATGCTGCACGCTCGAATCGATGAACGACGCGCGCCAGATCGCCCTGAAACACGGCTTCAATCATTTCATTGTCGACATCCGCGAAGAATTCGGCGATTGGGTGATCGACCGGTTCGTGGATGAATACATGGCAGGTCGCACGCCCAACCCCTGCGTGCTGTGCAATACCCACATCAAATGGGCCGCTCTTCTGAAACGCGCCGACAGCCTGGGTTGCGAATTCATCGCGACCGGACATTATGCCAACATCCGCGAGGAAAACGAGCGCTTTGTGATTTCCCGCGGAAAAGACGCCAACAAAGACCAATCGTACGCGCTCTGGGGCGTGGCTCAAAAACATCTGGCACGCACACGGTTTCCGTTGGGCTCGTTCCACAAGACGGAAATCCGCCAATTCGCCGCCGACCATGGTCTGCTGAATGTCGCGAACAAGAAAGACAGCTATGAAATCTGTTTCGTGCCGGACAACAACTACCGCCGCTTCCTGAAAGACCGCGTGCCCGGCCTGGAGCAAAAAGTGGAAGGCGGAAACTTCGTCGACAAAACCGGCAAGATTGTCGGCAAACATCACGGTTATCCGTTCTATACCATCGGTCAGCGCCGCGGCCTGCATCTCCCGATGGGCAAACCGGTGTATGTGGTCGACATCGATCCTGTCACGAACACCATCGTCGTGGGTGATGAGGCCGATCTGGTCAACACCACCGCCGTGGCCGCGAACATCAATTTCGGCAAGTACGCGAAGATCCCCGAGGCGGAGATGCCCGTCATTGGCGCCATCCGTTACAACGACGACGGCGCGGAAGGCTTCCTCACACAGACCGGCGACGATGAGCTCACCATCCGCTTCCCGGAAGGACGCAGCGCCATCACGCCGGGTCAGGCCTTGGTCTGCTATGAAGGCGATGATGTGATCGCCGGCGGATGGATCCGCAAAGTCACCGAATCCGTCGAAAGGGCGCTGGATGCGGGCTAAGGCATGGCTCCTGTTGGCGATCGCGTTCGCGCAGGCCTGCGCGGTGGTGATGCCGCCTGCGCCGCCGACCTATCCCGTGGTGTCGGAAGAGATCCATCGCAATGTCCGCATCGATTCGAACCTGGTGGCAGATCCCGAGATTCTGGCTTTTCTGCAACCCTATTCGAGTCGGCTGAGCGTCAGCATGGGCATGGTGATCGCCGAAGCTCCGTACGACATCACCAAAGCCAAGCCGGAAGGCGCCTTGGGGAACTTGACGGCCGATATGGTCCGCAATGCGATGGTGTCGATGCGCGGACACGTGGTCCACATGGCGGTCATCAACAACGGCGGCTTGCGCGTGCCGATCTACAAGGGTCCGATCACCGTCGGACGCGTGTACGAGCTCATGCCATTCGACAACACGCTCGTCCTACTGAAATTGAACGGCACCCAAGTGCTGAAACTGGCCGATGAGTTGGCCGCGTTCGGAGGCGAGCCGGTGAGCGGCATCCGCTTCCGCATCGACGACGGAAAAGCGGCGGATGTGCTGATCGGCGTGAAATCGGTCGATCCCGACGCCGAGTACTGGGTGGCCACGCACAACTACCTGGCGGACGGGGGAGGCGACTTCCCGACCTTGTGGACGCCGCTCGAGCGCGTGGATTTCCCTGTGAACCTGCGCGACGTGTTCATCCGCGAATTCATCCTGCATCCGAACCCGGAACCACGATTGGAGGGACGCATCCGATGAGTTCACGCAAAGATTTCCTCCGTCATTTGGGTTTGCTCACCCTGGGCACGGGCGTATTGCCCGCTTCGCGCCTGTTCGGAGCACCGGTGCCTCGAAGCCGCACCATCCGAATTCTGCATACGAATGATACTCACGCGCGCCTCGATCCCTTCCCGGCTTCGGCCGGCTCGAACGGCGGACTGGGCGGACTCGCTCGCCGCGCCACCCTCATCCGGCAGAACCGCGACGAAACCCCGAACGTGCTTCTGCTCGACGCGGGGGATGTCTTCCAAGGCACGCCCTACTTCAATTTTTATAGCGCCGAACCCGATTTCAAGGCCATGAGCCTGATGGGCTACGACGCCATGGCCATCGGGAACCATGAGTTCGACAACAAAGTGAGCGGCTTCATGGATGTGGCTCCGCATGCCGCCTTCCCCTTCGTGTGCGCGAACTACGATTTCGGAACCACGCCCATGGCCGATGTCGTGAAGCCGTACATCGTCAAAGAGATCGACGGACTCAAAATCGGCATCTTCGGCATCGGCGTGGATTTCGCCGGACTCGTGCTCGCCTCGCATCATGCCGGCATCGTCTTCCGGGATCCCGTCCTCTATGCCGATTATTACGGCAATTTCCTCAAGTACCGCGAGCGCTGCGATTACGTGATCGGGCTCACGCATCACGGATATCGGGCGGATGTGGACCTGGCGCAAAAAACAAGCGGCATCGACCTCATCATCGGCGGACATTCGCACACCTTCCTCGAAACACCGGAAACCTACGTGAACAAGGTGGGGCAGCGCGTACTCGTCACCCAAGTGGGGCACAGCGGCATCGTTTTGGGACGCATCGACGTCACCTTCGACGACACCTCGCGTG
>CAYVRS010000090.1:0-4190 GCA_964454075.1 uncultured Chitinophagales bacterium | reverse complement strand
GCGCACAACAGCATTGTCGGAAGCGCGGATTGGGATTCGTTGGTCTGAGCGTCGTATTTTGACAGACTCTCATTCCTAATCCATCCCAACATGAAGTCATTCCTGCTTCTCTCCGCCTCGGTGTTGCTGCTCTCATGCGCTGGCACCAAACCCACGGTCGTCGACATGCTCGAGCCTGTTGAAATCGAGTCGCTGGCGCCATCCCGCTTCGATCCGGCCACCATCACGCCTGTCGCTGCCGGCGAGTTCGACAATGGACGGATGTGGACCTTCGAATATCCGCCTTTCGAGTATTTCAACAGCACGTACGGATTCAAGCCGGATGAAACCTGGATGACCAAAGCGCGGATGTCGTCGGTGCGCATTCCGGGATGCTCCGGCTCGTTCGTCTCGCCGAACGGTCTGGTGATGACCAACCATCACTGCGCGCGTGAAAGCGTGAGCGCCGTCTCGAAGGAAGGGGAAAACTTGCTCGACAACGGCTTCGTGGCTGCGACCTCGAGCGACGAGCGACCGATTCCGGATGCCTGGGTCGACCAGCTCATCGATCTGCGTGACGTCACCGAAGAAGTGTACGATGGCGTGGATTTTTCCTCGAGCCTTGAAGAACAAGCTGAGCGCCGCGAGGCCAATTCCGCGGCCATCATGGCGGCCACGCTCGACGAACTGGGAGGAGACGAGACCGATTACGAATTGCAGGTCATCTCCCTGTTCAATGGCGGCCGGTACAGTCTGTATGTGTACCGCCGCTACCGCGATGTGCGCCTGGTGATGGCGCCCGAATTGCAGATGGGCTACTTCGGGGGAGATCCGGACAACTTCACCTTCCCGCGCTACAACCTCGATATGACGTTCTACCGCGTTTACGGCGAAGACGGCAAGCCGCTGAACACCAGCGCGAACTACTTCAAATGGAGCACGACGGGTGCCGATGAAGGGGATCTCGTCTTCCTGATCGGAAATCCGGGATCCACCACGCGTCAGCAGACCGTGTCCCAGCTCATGTACCGCGGTCAGACCGGCGACGTGCTTCTGCATCGCCTGTTCGAAACCCTGATTTCGTCGATGCAGGCCTACTACGACCACGCACCGGAAGAAGCGGAACGCAAAGACATCCGAAACACCATCTTCGGCTTGTCGAACTCAGAAAAACTGTATGAGGGCCAGATCCTCGCATTGAACAAGCCCGAGTTTCTGGGTCGCCGCAAAGCCAACGAAGACGCGTTCGTCGCCGCGATCTCGGCCGACACGGCATTGGCCGGAACCTACCTTCCGCTCATGGCGCAGCTCCAAGACATCCAGGATCAGAAAGCGGAGCTCGCGCCGCTGTACAACAGCTGGTTGGCGATGTTCCCCGGAAGTCCGTACGTCTCGGTGACGCTGCAACGCGCGTTCTTCGGCTATCTGTACGGTTACTACAAATCACAAGGCGCACCGGCGGACAATCTGGAAGGGCTGCGTCAGCAACTGATGGGGCTTGAAGACCAGAATCCGTTCTATGACCGCCGTTTGATCGTGGACCGACTGGCGATGGTGCGCCGCAATCTGGGTCCGGATCATCCGCTGGTGAAAGACGCCTTCGGGATGCGGACCGCCGAGCAGATCGCCGATGAGATCATGTCCGCATCCGCCTTCACCACCATGGATTCGTTCAACAAGCTGATCACGGGCGACATGTCCGCCATCGAAGATCCGGCCTATGCGATCGCGAAAGTCTTCCTCCTCGAAGTGATGCAGAACCAGGACCAGTACACGCAGTTGGTGGAATTGGAAGAGAATGTGCAGAACCAACTGGGTCGCGCGTGGTTCGCGGTGTATGGAACGGCTCGTCCGCCGGATGCCACCTTCTCATTGCGCATTTCGGACGGTGTGGTGAAAGGCTATGAGTACAACGGAACCACGGCTCCGGTGAACACCACGTTCTATGGCATGTACGACCGGTCCATCTCGCACAAAGGCGAATACCCATGGAACCTGCCGGCGCGTTGGCAGAAGCCGACTCCGTCGCTCGATCTGGGCACACCCTTGAACTTCATCTCCACGAACGACATCATCGGAGGCAACTCCGGATCGCCGGTCGTGAACCGCAACTTGGAAGTGGTCGGACTCGCCTTCGATAGCAATATCGAGGGGATGGGTTCGAACGACTTCATCTTCGACACCCACCGCGCGCGCTGCGTTAGTGTGGATGTTCGTGGCATGATGGCGGCCTTGCGCCATGTGTACAAAGCGGACACGCTGGTGAAGGAGCTGTCGAACTGATGGCGACACTGGATGAGATCCGGGCCAAGGCGGCGAAGGTCGGCATCCCCGACATCCGCCGCCATGTGTTCTTGTGCGTGGATGAATCCGGCACGAAATGCTGCAAAGACGCCGACAGCGGCGCGAGTTGGAACTACCTCAAAGACAGGCTCACCGAGCTGGGCCTGTCAGAGAAGGGCGGTGTGGCGAGGTCGAAATCGACCTGCCTGCGCATCTGCATGGGCGGACCGATCGCGGTCGTGTATCCGGAAGGCGTGTGGTATCGCGGCTGCACGCCCGAGGTCTTGGAGCGCATCATCCAGGAGCATCTCATCGGCGGTGTGCCGGTGGACGAGTGGAGGATCGAGGTCCCGGCTAATTGTTAGGAGTATATTTATACTGTCCGCAAGTTATTCTAAACACCTTACTAAACTAAGGCCGCGGTGATCTTGTTCCGAAATGAAATAAAGGCGCCGAATCCGAGCTGGAATCGGCGCCTTTTTGTTTGGCACAGTCGTAAGGCGTGGGTCCAAACCCCTTGAATTAGTTAGGAGTGGATGTCAACTTGCGGACAGTTTTAACCAACTGGTTAAAACCTCCGCACTCCGTTCCCCTCACTCTCGCACGACTCTGAACCCAGTGAACGCAGGAGCCAGGTTCCGGACATCGGGCGCGGACGGGTCCACGAAATCGATCGCCGAGTAGCCGTAGACCCCCGCTCCGTACGCTTCCGCGACGTTCCCGCCCAGGTCGTAGACCCAAGCCTCGCCGATGCGGCTCGGTGGATACTGCCCCACGGCCCGGATGAGCACATTCGGAGGCAGCTCCAAGGCTTTCGCCCGCAAGGCCGGCGCATCCAGCACACTCAGCGGATAGCCCGCAAGCCCATTCAACGTCTGCTCCCTTGCTCCCGCCTCCACCGCGATGGCGTTCCACTCGGCCGCTTCGTTGGCGGATGGAAGCCGGTAAGTCTGTCCTGTGGTCGCACCAAGCCAATCCAGATAGGCATGGATGTCGTCTTTCGAGAGTCCGGTGACGGGATGGTTCCCATAACCCGACCCGAACGTATGCGTCGCACGGAAGCTCCGGTATTGCGCATGGGTGACTTCGAAACGTCCGACGGAGATGCCCGTTCCCGTCGGGACGGTTTCCGGAATCAGCCGGTCGTTCACCCGCTCTCCGAACAGTCCGTCATCCTGCTTCGCCTCATTCAGGATGAACATCCGACCCAAAGGAGAATCCTCCTTGTACGCCAGATTCACTGCCGCCGGGCGACCAAAGAAATACCTGTCGAACCAGGCCAACTCCTCTTCGATCTTCCGCTTCTGGTAGGAAAGGAGGGTGAGGCTGTGGCCCATCCCGGGGAACCACAGGAATTTGACAGGGGCTTTTCCGATCTGCTGAAGCGCCCGGTAATGCTCCCAGCCTTGGTCCCGGGGTACCGCACGATCCTCGCTTCCGAAGAAAATGATGGTCGGCGTCACCACCTTCTCCATGTCGAACAGGGGTGAATGGGCGATGTAGATCGGATTGTAGCTCTTGCCGTCGACATCGTCCCAAGGGGCTCCGTCCCCGAAATAGCTGTTGTTGAAGCGGACCCCGAATTCACAGGTGCCGTAATCAGAGGTCCAGTTCACATCCCCGGCTCCGGAACCCAGCACCTTGAACAGCTCCGGATAACGGACGCTCATCTGGATGCCGATCACCGCGCCGTTCGACCACCCCATGATGCCAAGGGAATCCATGTCGACCTTGCCCTGATCCCGCAAATGGTGGATGGCGGACAGCATGTCTTCGATGGGAAAGTCGTAGTACTTGCCGTCTTTGATCGACTGGTTGAAGTCGAACCCGTGGTTGGATGAGCCGTGGTAATTCGGAAGCAGCACGAACGAACCCCTCTGCGTGAGCAGTTTCGGGTAATAGCCCCAGTTCTGGTACCACTCGTCGAT
>CAYVRS010000089.1:920-8707 GCA_964454075.1 uncultured Chitinophagales bacterium | reverse complement strand
CCGTTGCCCCACCACCATCAGGATGGCGGTCACGCATCCCGTGAACGACGCCCACATGAGCGCTTTGAAGGGATCGGCGTTTCCGACGATGCTCAAGAACCCTGTGGCGTCGGCGGCGCGGTTTTGCAGACCGGTGATGGTGAGTCCGATCAGCGCCACGAGGATCACGACGGCCACCGGAACGAGGGCATTGTACCAGCGCTGGGGTTTGTCGTCGTCCGGCTGAAGCGACGCCATATTGGTGTCGGACGCCGGCATCGACCCCGGACGCAGCACACCGCCGCCCGTGAAGGCGCGACGCTCGGCCTCGTACATCGGACCGAAATCACGGCGCATGTAGATCACGAGGAACACCATGGCCAAGGCCAGCACCGGATAGAACAGGTACGGCAGTGAATGCAGGAAAATGGTGAAGGCGTTGTCGGCTCCGGCTTGCAGCATGGCCGCTTGCGCCGGATCGGAGCTTTGCGCAGACAAGGTGGTGAGCGCGCTCTGGATCTGTGTGATTTCGAATCCGATCCAGGTGGTGATGACGGCCAACACGGCGACCGGCGCCGCGGTCGAATCCACGATGTATGACAGCTTCTCGCGGGAGATGAGGAGGCGGTCGGTCATCGGACGAAGCGCGTTTCCGCGGATCAGCGTGTTCGCATAATCGTCAAAGAAAATGACGAAGGCCGACAGCGTGGTGAAGAGCTGGCCTTGCGTGCGGTTCTTGGCCAGGCCGCCAAGCGCGTTCACGACGCCTTTCGTGCCACCCCCGCGCGACATCACCCCCACCATCCCGCCCAAAAGAAGGCTGAAAATGATGATGGCCATGTGCTCGGTTTCGGAAGCGACCTGCACGAGCGTCTCCAAGGACAGGGCCGTTCCCACGAACGGATTCCATCCGGCCATGAACAAAGCGCCGATCCAGACCCCGGCGAAGAGCGAAATGATCACTTCGCGGGTGATGAGGGCCAGCGCGATGGCGACCAAAGGGGGAAGGATGCTGATCCAGGTGCCGAAGGCGGAGAATTTCTCCGGCGCGGTTTCGGAAAAGGAAAACACCCCGAACCAGCCGGAGACGATGAGAATGACGGCGGACAATCCGAGCGTCAGGCCTAGTTTTTTCACAGGCGCAATCGGTTAATGTGAACGGATATGACTGCGCCGAATATAGAGGAAAAATCCGGCTTAGCGGACTTTCCCGAAATAATACCGCACGCCGAAGCCGCCGTTCGCGTCGAAATCCGTGCCCGGATACAGGTTCAGCACCGGCACGATTTCGAAGAACAGTTCGAAGGGATCGTTCGGAAACTGATAGGCGATGCCGACCGGAATTCGCACACCCAGATCCACCTGGTCGCCGAAGCCCATGCGCGCTCCGATGCCGTAATACAGCGGGAGTTTTCCGGAATCGACACGGATCAGGTCGTTGCGATGCACCAGATAATCGCCATGAAGATGGAATCGGTCGTTGCGACCCGTGCTCCATGCGATGGCCAGATCGATGGCGCGGTCGTTGGAATTCCACCACTTGGCGGAGATGCCGGTCGGCTCACCCAAGATCACCCCTGCGCCGAAATCGCCCGTGTTGCCTTGCGCCTGCGCATTCAGCGGGACCATGATAAAAAGAGCGAGAAGAATTGCGGAACGAAGTGTCATGGCAGATGTCCTGTTGATTGTTGGATGATGAATGCCTCAAAGATAACGCCTTCTCGAACCTGATATTTTTTTGGGGGTTCCCGGCGGGCGGACGCCGTTCGCCCCTACCTTTCCCCTTTTCACAGGCGCTCGAGAGACGGGCGCATCAGTGATGCGCCCCATTCCCCTTAACCCTTTCCCCTTACCCATGTCTTACTACGAACCCTCCGACCTCGCCAAATTCGGCAACATCGCTGAATTCGAACCCAATCTCGCCAAGAAATTCTTCGCCTGGTATGGCGATGTCTTCGCCGAAGGCGCACTCACCGAGCGGGAAAAATCGCTGATCGCCCTGGCTGTGGCCCATACGGTTCAATGTCCGTACTGCATTGACGCGTACACCACCGATTCGTTCGAGAAAGGCGCGAACGAGGCGATGATGATGGAGGCGGTGCATGTGGCGGCGGCCATCCGTGGCGGTGCGAGCCTGGTGCATGGCGTCCAGATGATGAACAAGGCCAAGAAACTGAGCATGTGATCGGATGAAGAGTCTTCACGCCACCGGACACCGGCTTTCGGACGAATCCACGCAGCTGCGGATTTTGAACGACCTGAACCATCCTTCCTTCCAGGAATCGCTCGCGCGGAACGGGCTGCATCCGCTCCATCCCACCGGCATCGACATTTTCCAGGTGAATGTGGGCTACATGTGCAATCAGACCTGCAAGCATTGCCATGTGGATGCGGGTCCGGACCGGAAAGAGATCATGACACGCGAGACGATGGAACATTGCCTCCGCGCCTTGGCCGCAGCCGACATCCACACGGTCGATCTCACCGGAGGCGCTCCCGAGATGAATCCGCATTTCCGCTGGTTCGTGGAGGAGATCGTGAAGCTGGGCCGGCACGTGATGGTGCGCTGCAACCTCACCATCCTCACGGTGAATTCGAAATACCGGGAATTGCCGCAGTTTTATGCCGACCATGGCGTGGAAGTGGTCTCGTCGCTGCCCTATTACCAGGCCGCGCAGACCGACCGACAGCGCGGAGACGGCGTCTTCGACGCGTCGATCGAAGCCCTTCAGATGCTCAATGCCGTCGGCTACGGAAAACCGGGCTCCGGGCTGCGCCTCAACCTGGTCTACAATCCGTTCGGCGCGTTCCTGCCCGCCTCCCAAGACCGGCTTGAAGCCGATTTCAAGAAAGCGCTCTTCGACAAGCACGGCATCGAATTCAATTCGCTGTTTGTGATCACCAACATGCCGATCAGCCGGTACCTGGATTTCCTCATCGTGTCCGACAACCTCGACAGCTACATGACCAAGCTGGTGAACGCGTTCAATCCCGCCGCCGCGATGGGTGTGATGTGCCGCAACACGATCTCCATCGGATGGGATGGATTCCTGTATGATTGCGATTTCAACCAGATGCTCGGCATGCGCCTGGCCGGTGGCGCGCCCCAGCACGTCTCCGACTTCGATGTGACAGCCTTGAGCGCCCGGGAGATCCGCTTCGACCAGCATTGCTACGGTTGCACCGCCGGCAGCGGAAGCTCTTGCGGAGGCGCGGTGGTGTGAGCGCGCAGGAGGTCCTCATATTCGCGCGCACCCCGGAGCTGGGAAAGGTGAAAACGCGTCTCGCGGCGGACATCGGCGTACAGGCCGCGTTGCGGACCTACGTGAACTTACTCGCACATACCAGGGAAATCGTGGCGCGAAGCGGCTTTCCCGCACGGGTTCATCTGGCCGGACCAATACCTGACCGCGACCTATGGTCCGAAGCTGGTTTCCGCCGCTTCCCCCAGGCGGATGGGGACCTTGGCCAGCGCATGGCCTCCGCCTTCGCGCATGCTTTCGCCGACGGCGTGCGGAGCGTGGTGATCATCGGCACCGACTGTCCCGGACTAAGCTCGACGCATCTGCACGAAGCCATGAAGGCTCTTGAGACGCACGAAGCCGTGGTGGGCGCCGCGGAAGACGGCGGCTACTGGCTGCTCGGCCTCACGTCCCCCATCCGCTCCATCTTTCAGAACAAAGCCTGGAGCACGGACACCGTGCTGCGCGACACCCTCGCCGATTTCAGAGCCTTGGGTGTGAGCGTCGCCCGGTTGGACATCTTGCGCGACCTTGACAACGCCGACGATCTTCATGCCTTATCCGAGGAGCATCCGTGGCTCCTGGGTTGAGTGTCATCATCCCCGCGCTGAACGAGGCCTCGGTGATCACCGACCGCGTCCGCTTTTTCTTGCAGCACGGCGCCGATGAAGTGGTCGTGGTGGATGGCGGAAGCACCGATGGCACCGCATCGCTCGCCGAAGAAGCCGGCGCCGTGGTGGTCGCTTCGGCGCGTGGACGCGCCATCCAGATGAACGCCGGCGCGGAGGCCGCTTCCCGGAGGGTCCTGTTTTTCGTGCATGCCGACACCCTGCCGCCAGACACATTCCGCGCCGACATCCACGCCGCCATCCATTTCGGCGCGGATGGGGGCTGCTACCGGCTCTCCTTCGACCATCCCCACTGGCTTCTGGCGACCTATGCCTGGTTCACCCGTTTCGATGTGGATTGGTTCCGATTCGGAGACCAGACCTTGTTCGTGACCGCCGACGCCTTCCGGGCCATCGGCGGCTTCCGGACCGACCGCAGCGTCATGGAAGACCAGGAGATCGTCATCCGTCTGAAAAAAAGTCACCGGTTCATGCTGATGGATGGCGTGGCGGTCACCTCGGCGCGGCGCTACCTCACGAACGGAATCGTGAGGCTGCAAGCGCTTTTTACGATCATCTGGCTCATGTACCAGTTCGGAGCCAGCGACCAGACCCTCATTTCCTTCTACCGCAAGCACATGCGCTGAGTCCTGTATTCAGATTGCATCTAAATGTGCGGGAAGATATTTTCGCTTTCCAACTCCCTCCGAACCCTATTTCAACGTCTCCATCATGGCATATGTCGTAACCGAAGCCTGTGTGAACTGCAAATACACGAACTGCGCCGCAGTGTGTCCTGTCGATGCGTTCCGCGAAGGCCCCAACTTCCTGGTCATCAATCCGGACGAGTGCATCGACTGCGATGCCTGCCGCTCCGAGTGCCCGGTGGAAGCGATCTATCCGGACGATGAAGTGCCAGCCGATCAAGAGCATTACATCGAGTGGAACGCCCGCTTGGCGGAAAAATGGGACGACCATGTGATCAACGAGACCAAAGACGCCCTGCCCGACGCCGACGCTTGGGCCACCAAATCCAAAACCGTAGACGATATCGTCCAGGATTGGTAATTCCGATTTCCCGACCGATGGTGATGGGTGTGCTCAATCGCACACCCGATTCCTTTTCCGACGGCGGGATGTTTGCGGATGTGGATGCCGCCCTGGCCCGCATCCGTCAGATGCAGGCGGAAGGCGCCTCCATCATCGACATCGGCGGTGAATCGACACGACCGGGCTCCGACCCGGTCTCCGAGGCTGAGGAACTGCGCCGTGTGATGCCCGTGATCGAGCGCGCAGTGCCGATGTTCCCCGAGCTTCTGTTCTCGATCGACACCACGAAATACGCCGTCGCCGAGGCCGCCTTCCACAGCGGCGTCCACCTCCTCAACGACGTCTCGGGCTTGCGTAAGGAACCGCGCTTCGTGGACCTTTGCGCCGCCTTCCGACGCCCCCTCGTGCTGATGCACTCCATCGCCGATCCCAAGACCATGCAGAACGAGCCCCGCTACGACGATGTGGTGGCCGAGGTCTTCGGCTGGCTCACGTCCACCGCGGCCTCCGCCGAGGCGGCGGGCGTCCCCCAAATCATTCTCGACCCCGGCATCGGATTCGGCAAAACCCTTCCCCAGAACCTTGAGCTGCTCCGGAATCTGGACCGGCTGACGGCGGGTCCGCGCCCCGTGCTCATCGGCGCCTCCCGCAAATCGATGATCGGCGCCATCTTGGGCGGACGGCCAGTCGACGGACGCCTCGCCGGAACCCTGGCCGCCCACTATCATGCGCTCACCAAGGGTGCGAAAATCCTCCGGGTGCACGATGTGCAGGAGGCAAGTGACAGCATTTTGGTTTATACTGCGATCGCATGAATCTCTTCCCGATCGGCTTTCTGGAATTCGGACTCCTCGACCTTCTCGAGGTGTCGATCATCGCCCTGGCGCTCATCTACATGTATCGATGGATCCGGGGATCCTTCGCCGTGCCCGTGTTCCTGGGCTTGGTCATCATTTTTCTGATCAACGCCGGGGTGAGCGTGCTGGGCTTCTCCACCATCCAGTTCATCGTGCGCAGCATCACGAATGTGGGCATCCTGGCGTTGCTGATCATCTTCCAGCCGGAAATCCGGAAACTGCTCTACAACATCGGCCAGAACACCAGCTTCGACAGATTCTTCCAACGGCGTGAATCCGATTCCGTGATCGACGAAGTGGTCGACGCCGTGAAACAGCTCTCCCGCCAGAAGATCGGCGCGCTCATCGTGTTCGCGAAATCCTCCACCCTGCACGATCTCGTGAACGTGGGTGTGAAGATCGACTCGCGGGTGAACAGCAAGCTGCTGCAGACCATCTTCAGCAAAGACACGCCGTTGCACGACGGTGCGGCCATCATCCGCAACGACCGCATCACCTCCGTGAGCGCCTACCTCCCGATCTCCGAAAATCCGAACATTTCGGCGACCTCGGGCACGCGTCACCGCGCCGCCTTGGGCATCAGCGAGAGCAACAATGTCTTCGTGATCGTGGTGTCGGAAGAGACCGGGCGCATCTCCACCGCCCAGAACGGCATCCTGACCAGCGGACTCACCATCCAGAAACTGCGCTCCGAAATGGAACTTCAACTCGGCGAACGTCAGGTCGAGGGCGACGAGCTCAGTTTCAGCACCACGGATTCCTGACATGCCCTCGGCGGCCGTCTTACTGCCCGGCCGGTTTCCGGACCTGCGCGACATGGCCACATGGATCCGCTCGGATGTGGTCTTCCTCGACGACACCCTGCCTCATTCGCGGAAATCCCGTGTCCATCGCGGACGCATCCGCACCGCGCAAGGCCTGGAATGGGTGCATCTGGACGCCAAGCTCATGAAAACCCTGCGCTACGCGTACGCCAACAGCGCCTATTTCGAATTCTATGAGCCCGAGATCGAAGCGCGGATCTTCGGTCCGACCGACGAATGGCTGCGCTGGCTCTTCGGCGTTTTTGAAATCTCCTACGCCCCGTGTCGGGTCTCCGAGTCCGGATTCCCGATTCCGGATCATTTCCATCCGATCTACCACGAGCCGGCAAGCAAGAACTACCAGCCCATCAAGCCTTGGATGCGGGAGGTGGAGTTCACCCATCCGGAGTATGAGCATCATCTGGGTGGTTTTGTGCCCGGCGCCTGCTGCCTAGACCTTCTTTTCGAATGCGGACCCGAAAGCGTCCGCATTTTGGACACCCTCCGTCCGTAACTTCCGACATGGTACAGACCGACCTCCTCACCCGACGCTTGTATGCGAACGACGCGTCGATGTACGAAGAACTGCCGCAGGGCGTATGCTTCCCTGAGACCGAAGCCGACATCGTCGATGTGGTGAAGCTCGCTGCCCAGACCGGCGTCCCGATCACCGCTCGAGCGGCCGGAACGAGCCTCGCCGGACAAACCACCGGAGGCGGCATCGTGATGGACACGGGTCGGCACATGAACCGGATTCTCTCATTGGATGCGGCTACGAACACGGCTGTGGTTCAGCCGGGCGTGATCCGCGACACCTTGAACCGAGCCGCCGCGCCGCACAAATTGCAATTCGGTCCGGATACGTCCACCACGAGCCGATGCATGCTGGGTGGGATGATCGGCAACAATTCCGCCGGATCGTTCTCCCTGAAACACCGCACCACTCGTGAACATACGCGCCGGATGAGGGTGGTTCTCAGCGACGGGTCGGGGGCGGAATTCGGTCCGCTCAACGCGGCCGAATTGGAGGATAAACAGCGACTCAGCTCTTTGGAAGGCCACATCTACCGGCAGATGATCGCCTTGCTCACCGAGCATGCCGATCTGATCCGCGAGCGCTCGCCGCATCCGGACATCATCCGCCGGAACACCGGTTACGCCTTGGACCGCCTGTTGGAGATGGAGCCGTTCACGCCGGGCGGTCGACCGTTCAATCTCGCCGAGCTGCTCTGCGGCAGCGAAGGCACC
>CAYVRS010000089.1:381-910 GCA_964454075.1 uncultured Chitinophagales bacterium | reverse complement strand
TGCATGCCGTCAAACTGGGTCCGAGCGCGGTGGAGCTCGTCGACCAGATCGTGCTCGACGCCACCAAGCACAATGCCGAACAGAACCGGAACCGATTCTTCCTGCATGGCGACCCCGGCGCCATCCTTCCGATCCAGTTCGAAGGCGACGACCTGGATGCGATCTTGGCCCAAGCCGGGAGCTGCCAGGCGCTCATGCTCGGCACCTGCGGCGCGAGCGCCGCGCCGATCCTCACCGACGCGTCGGAAAAAAGCCGCGTCTGGGAGTTGCGCAAGGCTGGTCTGGGCCTTCTGATGGGCATCTGGGCCGAGACCAAAACACCCGAATTCATGGAAGACACGTCCGTGCGTGTCGAAGATCTTCCCGCCTACATCCGAGACATCGAAGCCATGTGCGCCCGTTATGGCGTGCGATGCGTGTATTACGCCCATGCGTCGGTCGGCGAGCTTCATCTTCGTCCGGAGCTCAATCTCACCGTGCCCGAAGGCATGGACATGATGAAAGCCATGGCGGTCGACGTGGCCGACCT
>CAYVRS010000089.1:0-369 GCA_964454075.1 uncultured Chitinophagales bacterium | reverse complement strand
CGTCCGTCGCCATGCTCGCCGCTTAACGATATCGCGGTTCGTTGAGCGGCGAGCATGGCGACGGACGCGTGCGCGCGCCTTTCCTCGAACGCGTGCTCGGCCGGGAGATGATCGCGCTGTTCGAACGCGTGAAGACGATCTGGGACCCTCAGGGCTTGTTCAATCCTGGCAAGATCGTGCATCCGAAGCCGATGGATGCGGACCTTCGCTTCACCCCGGGCGACCGGCCGCCGCACGTCGAGTCCCAGTTCGAATGGCGGGATGAGGCCGGCGGTTTCATGGAAGCCCTGAACCGATGCAACGGCGCGGGCGTGTGCCGGAAATTGGCCGACAGCGGCGGCACGATGTGTCCCTCGTACATGGCTACCG
>CAYVRS010000088.1:0-8756 GCA_964454075.1 uncultured Chitinophagales bacterium | reverse complement strand
CCTGTGGTGGATGGCGGCCCATGCGACGTCGGGTTGGAAAGCACGGTGCTGGATGTGAGCTCTACGCCGTTCACAATTCTGCGTCCGGGAGTGATCACGGCGGAGATCATCCGTGAGGTCTGCGGTATCTCCGTAGAGGAAGGGGTAAAGGGGGATGAACGGATGAAAGCGTCGCCAGGGACCAAGTACGCGCACTATGCCCCGAAGGCAAGGGTGAAGTGGGAAGAGGAATTCCCAGGAGGATCGGAGGATGAGGGTAAAGTTCTTCACATCAGACACCATGGCGATCTGGAAGACTTGGCGACTCGGTTGTACGCCGAGTTTCGAAAAGCGGATGAAGCAGGATGTGATGAAATCTGGATTGAGCCGATAGAACCGAATCATCCGCTGGCGAAAGTTCTATTGAATCGGATCGAGAAGGCGATGGCCTAAGGATTCGCCACCAGGATATCGACGATCTCACCCGGAATCAGGTGAAGCTGATCCAATCCGTCCAAACCGATCCGAACAGGAATCCCGCTCTCGATGAATCCTGACCCACGTTGCAAGGCCGGGTCGTACACCATGATCTGAGCACCCACCTTATTGACGAGTGCAGGGGCGATCGATTTCGGATAGGTCCTTGTGCGCAACTGCACCTCCATCCCCACATAGGGACGAACCGTGATCGGCTGACGGATGTATCCGATGATGTGGGTCGGCGTGGGTGACGCAAGCATCAGAAGCGGGTCTCCCCCATTCAGATTCGCGCCGTTTCTAACATACACTTTGGCGACACTTCCGGAGATGGGCGCTTTCAGAATATTCGGTTTGAATTCTTGATAGACGGCTTCCATCTCCGCTTCCAAGGCGGCCACACCGGCGCGGATCGGATCACTGGCCGATTGGGTGACTCCTTCCTGGTACGTGGATAATCGATCCATTTCCCGCTCCATCTGACGAATGAGTTTCTCTTTTGCCGTAAAGGCGGTGCGAACCAGCTCAAGCTCGAGGGTGGAATCTTCCAAGGTTTGGGCCGAAATCAGATTACGGTGGTGCAACTCCTGCACACGCTCGTTCATGCGTTCCATCTGCATCCGGCGAAGCGACAGCGATTCGAATTCCAGCCGCTCGTTGAGCACATCCAATTCCAAATTGATGCGGTCGATGAGGTTCCGCTGCACATCAGAGAGAGGATCCTGTGTGGCTCGGAGCAGATCGATTTGGGTACGGAAGACATTCATCTTCGCGTCGAGAAGGGAGCTGTCGGCCACCATGACCACGGCGATCACCTCCCCTTCCTCCACAGTATCGAATTCCTGAAGGGTGAAGCCCGTGACGAGTCCGGACAAGGGCGCGCTCACATAGGCAGTGTCCGCCATCACTTTGCCTACGAACGAGGATTGCTGGGTGCGCTCACCCCAAAGAACCAGTACGGCTATGAGTACCATCCCAAAGACGATGACTGGCACGAAGCGGGTGCGTATGTCGCGCCAGCGCTGTTTGTACGGAACTTGAATCGGATCCATGCTCATGCCTCCGACTCGTCTTCGACCGTCATGGTGCTCACCGAATACACCCCAGGTGTGGCGGCCAGCTCACTGACGAACAGATCGGCTTGATCGGGATCGCGCAGCAACATCCGGTAGCTCATGAATACCCCGTTGACCCCATCCCTTACCCGCTGCGAGGCTTTGACCCATTTCAGACTGTGCCGCTCCAGCAAGGCTTCAATGGAGGCCAGATCTTTCACATTGCGGTCGTACTGGAAATTCACAGTGATGTCGAAGCGTTGACGAGCGCCGAAGTTTGTGAACCAGATGTACATGAAGACAATTGACATCGTGCCGCATCCGATAATGGCCGTCGTGAATTTCTGAGTGCCGGAGGCGAGCCCGATCACAATGAGGCTGAGGATGTACACGGTGTCCATGGTGTCGCGCAAAATGTTCCGGAATCGGACGATGGCGAAGACCGCAAGCAGGCTGAAGGCGGTGACAATGTTGTTGTCGAGCACCATCATCACCATGGCGACGGTGATCGGGATGATGATCAGCGAGCTGACGAAGGATCGCGAATACGAGAGACCCGAATGGGTGAACATGTAAACCCAGGCCAAAAGCTGACCGCACAGAAACGCCACGAAGAGCGCCATGAGCAAGGTCGACAAGTCGGTCGGGATGGGTGCGGTGTCGCCGAAGCGGAACCAATCATTCATTCAAGTGCTCCGGTAATGGCAGGTTCGTCATGTCGCAGGATGGCAAGTCCGGCAGCGTACTTGGCTGCGGATTCATTTCTAAGGTCGAAGGTGCGCACTATATCTTGAAACCAGCGGGGAAACCGGTCGGTGAACTTCAGTTCAAGAATCACTTTGTCGCCGAACGGCATCACCTCATGGTGAAGATCTAGTGAGAAATCCACTTTGGAAACCGTGGAGGTTCTAACATGTCGGTCAAAAGTGACACGTACGGATGAGTTGTCCTCGCTCTGATAGGCTTCCCGGTAATAGTGGACATGCACTTTGGGTTTGGCATCGAGCCGGCTGCGCAAGGCGCAGAAGTTCTGAAGCGCCTCGAACTGAAAGGGCGTCGGATCATACAGATGTTCGAACCTAGGTGAGTTTCCTAAGAGAATCGAGTCGACCGCATTGCGGTGCACGATGGCTCGTTTCTTGACGATGATCTTGTCCATGCGACGTTTGATTTCCAAGAAGACGGGCTTCGTGCTGGAATTCTCATAATACCGGACACGCAATTTGTAGCGGTTGCGATTGCCGTTCAAGGTGTCGCGGTAAGTCGCCAGAGAGTCGGAATCGAAGTAGACGCTGTGGATCGGATAGGAGAAATCAGGCAATGTGGCCCCATAAGCGTCCACATCCAAGTACGATTCGAGAAACTGACGTATCGCAACCGCTTTGTGTTCGTTCGTGATGTATTTGTACTCAAAACGCTGCCGTAGCAGCCGACTGTCGATCATGGAGGAGTTCGTACGTATAGGGTAAAATCAATTTAGTAATAATACGGTAACATCCGGCCCTGGCGTCAAATTATCGGAGATTATTAATCATTCTTGTTGACTGAGAATCGATTCGAGCCGTATATTTGTGGCTCTGAAAAGATGGGCATTCCTCGGTAGCTCAATGGCAGAGCATGCGGCTGTTAACCGCAGGGTTGCTGGTTCGAGTCCAGCCCGGGGAGCTTGAAAGGGACTGATGTGAATGCGTCAGGCCCTTTTTTTATGCTTGCTCATCCCCCGGCTTCAGCTGGGGGATATTCAACACTCAGCAGCACCAACGCATGCGCCGGAGCCACAAGAGGCACCTTCCACGTCGAACCGGCGACTCCCTTCCCAACCAGCATCGCCACGAGACGTCGAACCATGCTCCTCAAAAAACGGTCCGCGGTGATTTCGAACACCCATCCATCCCCTGTCTGTTCGAAATGCGCATCCATCACGGTGCAAAGGGTGTTCTCTTTCTCGTCGCTCTGTGTGGAATAATCCCGGAAATCGTGCGTGCCCAAGAGTTTTTCGGCGGTGGCGTTCATCGCATCGATGTCGAGCTCCGCAGGAACAATCCAGCGATGCGGACGAAGCGGGTCCGCCTCCGATCCGAGTTCATACCGATACGTGCGGCTCAGGGCGGAGTATCGGGCATGGAACGCATCGTCTACGGATCGGACTGAACGGATGCGGATGTCGGGCGGTAACACCGAGTTCAATCGCTTCTTGAACCGATCCGCCGATTCGTGAAGATCAAGGTCGATGTGGGCGACTTGTCCGCGGGCGTGAACACCGGTATCCGTGCGACCTGCGCCGGTAATTTCGGGATCGGACAGTTGCGTGATCCGATGGATCACCGCTTCGATCGCACCTTGCACCGTGGGGGCATTCGGCTGACGCTGCCAGCCGTTGTACCGACTTCCGTCGTAGGTGATATCCAGACGCCAACGCGGCATTAGAAGTCGACGCGAAGCCGGAGCGATGGATTTCCCGCGTCCAAACCGGTGGTCACGCTGATGTCTGAGGCCCTGCGATAGGCCCCGACTCCAGCCAGAACCCGGTTCACGACCATCATCGACAAAATGGCGGGGAGCTGGTCGCTGGCGGCGGCCTGCTTGTTGATGAGCGAGACAAACCGTTTGCGGCTGGCCTCATCCTGCCAGGTCCACCGGTTTTCGGGCGTATCGGCCAGTACCCGGTTCCAATTCCGGGTGCGAAGTTGGGCATCGTTGTAGGCGGCAAGACTTTCGTAATCGGCCACAGCGAAGCGGAACGAACGCGGCCGTCCGTTCAGATCGGCTCCTGAAAAATGCTTCGCCTGGGTGATGAGGGTGGTTTCCAGATCCGAGGCGCGCAGGTCGTAACCGAAATAAGCGGCGAGAAGAGCCGCATCCGCAATCAGATGCGCTTTGCCTGCCGTCCAGGAATCAGGCTGGACGTAGTGGTGTCCCCATCCCGGCAACACCAAGGCCCGAAGCAGCGCGCCCCGTGGCGAGGCCTGTCCGTACACGGTCGCGCCGGACAGGATCCACACCACAAGAATCAGACTAAGCGGTCGCGTCACTTTTTTCAAAGCCTTTGATTTCATTCCAACGTCGGAAGATGGAGATGCTGAAGCCGAGCATCAGCATGAATGTACCCAACCAGACCACGGCGACCAAAGGTTTGCGTTCGATGGTGAGCAGCACCCATTCGGGTTCGATGATGCGGTTGGCTCCGCCGATGATGAGTTCGATCTCACCGCTTGACGGATTCACATTCACGAACTGGACCTCATGCCCGGTGTCTCCGAACGCCATCGGCTCGGAGCGGGTGATGGCCAGGCTGTCTTCACGGATGATCGAGAACAAGGGATTGATGGTGAACGTGGAGTCGGTCGCCAAGGTGCGGATGTCGAGCAGTGCGCGTACCGCGATGGTGGTGTTCGGCCCCATGGTCGATGGGTCTACCATTTCGAAATCCTTGAACGTGATGTCGTACCCGTCCACCTGCAAGGATTGGTCTTTCTTGAGGCGGAATGTTTTCAGCTTGGTGCTGTCGGAAAGGGCGATTTCCTGCACACCCGCCATCCGCTCGCGTTCACGTTCCACATGCGACGAACCGGCGACGTAGATGTACATGTCGTGGGTGAGTCCGGTGCGGACTTCCGGGTCCACCGTCCAAGTCACGTTTCCGGCATTGGAGTTGGCGATCATCGGATAGGCGGTCGGAATCATGAAATACGGCTGGTAGCCGGATGCCATATCCTCGATCTTGAGAGTGTATTCCTGCTCGCCGGGACGGTTCCGGTTCGTGGTTTCCGCTTCGATGTAGGTCACCATGTAACGTCTGCCGAGCAGCTTGGGCTCGTTCTGCCGCAACTCGACCATTTCAATGGGCTGCATCACGGGAAACCCATCGGACCCCATCACCTGTCCGGCCGCGACGGCCTGATTGTAGGCTTCGGTCTCCTCATCCAGCAAGGGTTTGTCGAACGCCGCGCCCAGGAAGCCGATCATCAGCAGCGCGAAGCCGATGTGCGAAATCGATCCGCCCGCCAATCGAGAGTTCTTGCGGAAGAGTCCGATCAGGATCTGTCCGTTGCCGAAGAGACCGAACAGGGACGACAAGAGAAGCACCATGTACCAGATGTTCCGGATGTCGAGGATCACGATGGTGGCAATGGTGCTCGCCGACGCGAGGCTCAGCGGCAGGAGGATGCGGCTTGCCAGGGCATCGTAGGTGTCGGTGCGTCTCCACCAGACCCATTGCCCGACCACAGTAAGGATCGCGATGCCGATGCCGAACGGCAACGACCACGTGTTGTAGAAGTCGATGTTCGGAGGCGTCGGATTCTCGACGAACAGGCGTCCGAGGATCGGCGAGCTGGTGCCCACGATGATGACGAATCCGAGCAAGAAGAGCGTCATCGCCGCGGTGAAGGCCATGAAATCGCGCGAGAGGATCGGCGCGTCTTTGGTCGCCGAGGGCATGTCTTTCACGCGCCAGAGGATCATGCCGACACCCAATCCGAGCATGGTGAGGATGAAGGCGAGCAGCTGGCTGTAGAGCCCGAGGTCCACGAAGCTGTGCACCGAGGCTTCGCCCAGAACGCCGGATCGGGTCAGGAACGTCGAATAGACCACCAAGACGAAGGCCAGCACGGAAAACGCGATCGACGACACCACACCGGTGTCGCGCTTGCGCTGGATGAGCATCGTGTGGATGCCAGCCGTACCCACAAGCCATGGCACCAAGGAGGCGTTTTCGACCGGATCCCACGCCCAGTAGCCGCCGAACGACAAGGTGATGTAGGCCCAATACCCGCCCAGGAAAATCGCGGTGAGCAGGAACACGTTGGCGGCCAAGGCCCATGGAAGAGCCGGGCGAACCCATTCGCGGAACTGCTTCTTCCACACCGCCGCCAAGGCGAAGGCGAACGGTACGGTCATCATCGCGAAACCGAAGAACAGCACCGGCGGATGGATGATGATCCAGGGGCTGCGCAAGAGGTCGTTGAGTCCGCTGCCGTCAGCAGGCACGAAATCGGGATTGTTCATGAAAATGGGTGCGTTCGGCATCTGCTCGCGAAGGAGTCGGAACGGCGACGCTCCATACATGTGGCCGAACAGCTCCACGCCCAGCACCATAGACAAAAGGAAGACCTGCGTCAGACTCATGAACGTCATCACAGGAGCCTTGTACATGGGTTCGGTCCAGCGGATGAGCATCCAGCCCACCAAGGAGGTGAACAGGCTCCAAAGAAGGATCGACCCCTCCTGACCGCTGTAGAACGCCGCCCAGATGTACTTGGGCTGCAAGTCTTTGCTGGTGTAATTGAAGACGTAGTAATACTGGAACGCATGCTCGAAGAGCAGGTGAACCAGGATGCCGCTGGCGATCAGCGTGAGCCAGGCTTTGGCATAGAACACCCATTTGGCGAAGGGCTCGAGGCGTGAATTCACACCGTTCGAGATACGCCAATAGAACAAGGTGGACAGGACGGCCGCGATGAACGCAAGCACGATGGCGTAATGCCCGATGACTCCGATCATGAGATCACCTTCGGATCATTGTACTTCGACGGGCATTTCACCAGCATGTCGTCGGAATAAAAGGTCTCGCCTTGCATCTTCCCTTTGACGACGAGCTGGTCGGCATCCTCGAAATTGGCGGGCTTGGCTTTGTTGTAGACGACTTTCCGGATGTTGCCGGCCTCGTCCTTCATATGGAAATAGAAGGATTTGGTGCTCATGTCGAATCCGTTCGGGAGGTCCTTCTCCCAGGTTCCGATCACATAGCGGCGCCCGAAGGCGGATTCAGCCTGTTCGAAATTGACGTACGCGTCGATGCTCGAGCTGAAATTGAGCATCAACAGGGAGGTGAAGCCGACAAGCGACACCAACCCGACGATGAGACGGGGTTTCATTTTTGGATTTCGTTGGATTCAAGTCGTTTGAGGGACCTGTCCACCGAATACAGAAATGCGATCAGAACGAACCAGATAATCAGACTCACGCCCAGGACCACGAACGACAAGTCGTTGCTGTTCATGAACTGGATGAAGGCGTTGGAACTGGATTCAGCTCCTTCCCACTTGTCCGAATACGCCTGTGTGAGGGTGTCGGTTTGGGCGAGGATGAGGTTAAGCATGTCGTTGTTCTTTCAAGATCCTGTATCTGTAGGACAGATTGGCGAGTACCACGGCCAGACCGATGAATCCGATCACAGCCGGGTAGAAAATGAGCCTGAGTTCCGGTGCGGTCACTTCGCTGAACGCTGGGTTTCCGTCGGCGCCGGGGTGCAGACTCGGCAATTGCCGTGGAATGACATACAAGAGGAAAGGAACCGTGGTTGTGGCAAAGACATGATACACAGCCGCCAACTTGGCCCGTTTCTTGGGATCTTCCACCGCGCTGCGCAAGATGAAATACGAGACGAACAACAGAAGCGTGAGAGCGGAAAGGTTCATCTTGGGCTCGGCGAAGGTCCACCAGGCGCCCCATGTGAACCGGGCCCATAGAGAGCCGGTCAGCAATCCGCAAATGCCGAAGACAATGCCCACCTGGGTCAAGGCCGAGGCTTTCGTGTCGTTCGTCAAGTCGCCGCTGTTCAGAAACCGGATGCTGTATACGACGCCAGCCATGAACATGGCGAACATCGCCATCCACATGGGGACATGCAGGAACAGGTTTCGTGCCGATTGCTCGAGGATAGGAATGTCCGGGATCGGAATGAGGAATCCGGCGATGATGACCAAGGTCATCCAGACGGCGACAAAGTGTTTCAAAACACGCATGAATGGAATATACACCGTATTTTCGGATCCATGAAGCCATCTGAACGCGTGATCATCCTCAAACCGCATCCTATGGGATGGCTGTATCTCTTCGTGATCTGTGTGCTGGCCATTCCCCTTTTCGGAGCGGGTCTTATGGCCGGATTTTTCCTGCTGAAGCACATCCGAAGCCTCTCCTATCACCTATCGGATTCCGGCGTGGCGCTGCATCGTGGCGGCGTGGAGACCTCCCTTCGATGGGATCAGGTGTCGGACGCGTCCGCGGTGTCTCGCGCCGGACGGCTCGGGCATGTGGTGCTTCATACCGCCGAGGGCGACCTGCGGCTGCTGTTCTTGGAAGATGCGTTCGGATTGGCGGAGACGATCCAAGCCATGCTCAAGGCGCGCAAAGCGCATCCGGAAGAGCGGTTCGAGCCGAGGGATTCGGAAACAGGGATGGGCAACGACCGCCTGAATGACCTGACTGCCCTCTGGCAGCAAGGACTGATCAGCGAGGAGG
>CAYVRS010000087.1:4534-8844 GCA_964454075.1 uncultured Chitinophagales bacterium | reverse complement strand
TCGACCATGATCACGAAGTCGGTAAGCGCAGGCGAATACACCGCGCCACCCGCACACGGACCCATGATCGCCGAGAGTTGGGGGATCACGCCGCTGGCCATGGAGTTGCGCCAGAACACTTCGGCATAGCCTCCGAGCGACACCACGCCTTCTTGGATGCGTGCGCCGCCCGAATCGTTCAATCCGATCACCGGAACACCGTTCTTGAGGGCCAGATCCATGATCTTACAGATCTTTTCGGCATGCGCCTCAGCGAGAGACCCGCCAAGGACGGTGAAGTCCTGGGAAAACACATAGACCGAACGCCCATGGATTTTTCCGAACCCGGTCACCACGCCGTCGCCAGGGTATTTCAGCTTGTCGAGGCCGAATTCCGTGCTTCGATGCGCCACGAGCTGGCCGATCTCCTCGAAAGAGCCGGCATCCAGCATGAGGTCGATACGCTCCCGCGCAGTCAATTTGCCGGATTCGTGTTGCTTGGCGATGCGGTCGGCACCCCCGCCGACCAACGCGGCCTCGCGCGACGCCTTCAGGGTATCGATGCTGTCTTGGCGTGACATGGCGACTGGCTTAGGATTGTTCCACGAAATAGGTTTGAACCCGGTCGAGGAACAGGACGGCATCGTCGGTGAACAGATCGACCCGGTTTCGGTCAAAAATCTCTTTTTTGATGTATCGGCCTGCTTCGGCATAGGTATCGTAGCGGGCGATGTCGGCGATGGCTGCGGAGAATGAACTCTCGTCTCCGCCGAAGATCCGTTCGATGAACTCTTCTTCCATATCGGCCATCAGCTTCAGAATGCGAGAAGCCCGGGGATCTTCCTCCGCATCTTGGGAATACATGCCCAGGATCGGGACCTCGTCGGAGTCTTCCTCCTGAGGCGTGAACTCTTGCAAGATGGGTACTGACATGGCCTCGGGATTGATTTCGGCAGGGGTGGCCACCTCGGATTCAGGATCCTGCACTGGCTCGACGACAGTCTCATGTTCGGGCTCAGGTTCAACGACAGCCGGGGTTACGGGCTCCGGTTCTTCATCGTCCACATCCTCGAAGGGTTGGGACAACAGCTCGATCAGTTTCGCGGCGTCGACCGGTCGGTCATAGGTCGCGAAAGCCCGCGCTTCGGCGGTCATGCCGCGCTCACGGAAAAATGCGGACAACCAATCGGGTTCCACGCCTTCAGGCATCAGTTCGAAGAAAGGCGCGAGCATCTGTCCCCAGTTCAACGCGTTGTACGATTCGCTCCGTTTGGCGTCCACCTGCTGAAGGATACGGGCCGCATCCGTCTTGCTCAGGGTGTCGAGCTGCTTGCGGTCGAGGTAACGCACCAAGGCATGGGTGAGCTGCGGATAGACACCGGTCTTCGCGACGCGGGAGGCCAGATGGTCGCGGCTAAGCGCAGGCAGACTTCCATACAGATAATCCGGAAGGGCGGTGAGCGGCTGGGAAAGCAGCTCAATGACGTCCTCGATGCTGGTCTCAAGCACCGGACGCACATAGGAGATGGGGAGTCGGGCCTCAGCCCGGATGGCGCCAAGGAATTGAAGCCAGGCGTCCTGTACCGACTCGGCATGCATGTTGGCCCAATCGCTTTCCGGAAGACCGACCGATTCGGCCAGATTGCGTTCCAATTCGACATTGATCCGGGTTACGAGAACCTCGGGCCATCCCGCGGCAAGGAGCTCGTCGGGAGTGAGGTAGGAGAGGGTGTCGGGAAGTAGGGCGATGAGCCGGTCGACGATGGATTGCATAGAGTTTGACATGATTGAATATACAACCTTGGTGTGTACCTTTGGACAGCTATGTGGCGGCTCACCCTCTCCGAACTCACCCATTCTTTCGGCACCAAAGCGGTTTTCAGACCGATCCGCTTCGACGCGGAGGTCCGCCGTCTCGGAATCTCCGGTGCCAACGGCGCCGGAAAATCGACCTTGATGCGCATCATGGCCGGTTTGTTGGAACCCACGTCCGGATCCGTCGAATGGACCCATGGACCGGACCCTGTCGCCCAGGCCGACATCCGACAGCGACTCGGATTCTCCGCCCCGTATCTGGGTATTTATCCTGAATTGAGTGTTCGGGAGAACCTCGAGTTCGTAGCCTCTTTGCGAGGCTTGGGAACCGATGCTGTGAACGTCGCTTCCGCCCGATTGGGCATGGATGATTTCATTCATCAGCGCGCCGGCTCCTGCTCATCGGGCCAGCAGCAACGCCTCCGCCTCGCCACGGCCATCGTCCATTCGCCAAGTCTGCTGTTTCTCGACGAACCGGGCACCAACCTCGATGCCACCGGCTTCGAAACCGTCGCCGAACTGGTGCGAGATTGGCCGGGCCCGGTCGTCGTCGCAAGCAACCAGCCCGAAGAGCTGAGTTGGTGTCTCGAAACGTTGTACGTGGGACGAGGGACGTAAGACGAAGGACATTTCCACATTTCCACACTTTCACACTTCCACATTTCCACATGGATAACCTACTCGCTGAAAAACTTCTCCGTTTCAGCGTCAACCTCCAACCCGGAGAGAACATCCTCATCCAACTGTCTGGCTTGAACGGGATCGGGTTGGTCCGCGAGTTGGCCAAGGAAGCCCGCGCGATCGGAGCGTATCCCTTTTTCAACATCCAGGACACCGAAACCCAGCGCATCCTTCTCGAAGCCGGAGACGCGGCCTATTGGGAACGGCAAGCCAGCGTCGACGGACTCCCGCTCATGAAGCAGATGCATGCGTTCATCGGCATCCGCGCGTCTCTGAACATCTACGAATCGGCGGACGTCTCCAAAGCCGCCAACAAGGCCTATGCCGAGCAGTTTCTGCATCCGGTGCATTTCGAACAGCGTGTGAAGCAGACCAAATGGTGCATCCTTAGGTATCCTAGCGAAGCCTTCGCCATGAATGCGAAAATGCCGACCGCCCGATTCACCGATTATTTCTACAAGGCCTGCCTGTTGGACTACAGCCATCTTCAGGTGGCGATGCGTCCGCTGGAAGATCTCTTGCGCGCCGGGAAAGAGATCCATCTGAAGGGAGAGGGGACCGACATCCGATTCTCCATCGAAGGTCAGAACTGGGTGCCCTGCTATGGCACACACAATATTCCGGATGGGGAGCTGTTCAGTTCGCCGGTGTTGCATTCGGTGAACGGACACATCCGGTATGCGCCCACAGTCTACCAAGGCAAGCCGTTCGAATTCGTCGAACTGCAAGTGAAAGACGGCGTCGTGGTGGATTTCGATTCCTCGAACAACTCGGCTTTGCGAGATATCCTGGACACCGATGAGGGCGCCCGCCGTTTCGGAGAATTCAGCTTCGGCACCAATCCGGTCATCGAATCACCGATGTACGACATCCTCTTTGATGAGAAGATCTACGGCTCGAACCACCTCACCCTCGGGCAGGATTACGAGGAAGCCGCCAACGGCAACAAAAGCGCCATCCACTGGGACCTTGTGTGCATCGGAGCGGATGTGTGCCTGGACGGAGTGTTGATCCGGAAAGGCCGGGAGTTCGTCCATCCGAAGCTCCTCGGCTTGAATCCCTCGGCATTGTTGACATCACGTGGATAACTGATTTTGTGGTTGGTGGTTTAAAATGACTACTTTGGGTGTTCGAGTCCACTTCAATCCCAAAGCAGATTCATCATGAAGCTATCTGACTACAGACTAAAGTCCATTCTTGCGATTTCCGCATTCGGATGGCTGCTCGTCGCGCCTGCCACTGCGCAGACCGGCGTTCTATTCACAGAGATGTTCGATTATGTGGCGGGTACCGCCCTCACCGCCAACGGTTGGACCGCCCACTCGAGTGGCGGCACGAACCCGCTCTTGGTCGGTGAATTCCCATTGGCCTATCCCGGATATGCCGGATCGGCGGTTGGCAAGTCGGTCACGTATTCCCTTTCCGGCGAAGACATCAACCGTCAAACGGGCACCGTCACCTCCGGAAGCGTGTATGCCGCCCTGCTTGTGAATGTGGGCAGCGCGACGCTGAACGGTGATTATTTCTTCCACCAGGGTCCAGAAGTGATTGGCACCACGTTCTACAACCGTCTGTTCGTCAAGCGTGATGCGGATAGCAAATTGGCCTTCGGCATCCAGAAATTCAGCGGAACGGGCACCACCCAGACCTATACTGGATTCAACTACGACTTGGGCAAAACCTATCTGGTGGTTGTGAAATATGAATTCAAAGAAGGAACCGGCGACGACGAAGTGTCGATTGTGGTGAATCCTGTCGGCCCCACCGAACCCACCACTTGGGATGCGGTGAACATCACCGGAACGGATGCGGCCAATCTCGGCTCCGTCGCACTG
>CAYVRS010000087.1:1438-4524 GCA_964454075.1 uncultured Chitinophagales bacterium | reverse complement strand
GCCACGAACGCGGCGTTGGTCACGGTCGGCGGTGTTCGTGTCGGTACAAGCTCTTCCGAGATCGTAGGAAGTCCGCTTGCACCCCCGATGGAAGGCCTCTACACCATTCCGGCTACAGCGACCGCGCCCGGCTTCGCGCTTCTTTCCGAAGCCGTCGCGGCATTCAACACACGTGGTGCTTCCGGTCCTGTGATTTTCTCGATCGCCGAAAGCATCGTCGACACGGTGGCCGCGATCCGCATCGACCGTCAGGACCTGACCGAAACCACCCCCTTGATCATCACGGCGGCAGACGGCACCACTCCGGTGGTCCGGGTTCGTCAGCTTCACAACTTCGCGACCGATCATGTGTACATCCTCGGATCGATGTCGGATATCGACACCTTCAACAGCACGTTCACCAAAGCCATCCGCAAAGCGATTCCTTCCAAAGAGGAAGGCATCAAAGGATTTGAGGAGTTCGAAGTGCTCCAAAACGCATGGGGTCCCCGCAATCTGACTTTCGAAGCCGGAATCGCCTTGGGTACCACGCCATTCTTCCTCTGGGAAGGAGCTGTGATGAACAACTACTTGTCGGGCATCAAACTGACCATGACAGGAACTGTGGGCGCAGGCGCGCCCGGTATCCGTATCAACCGTCGCGATGCGACGGGTGCCGGACAAGGCGGCGCGGATAACGTCGTTCTGGCGAACATCCAGATCGGCGCTCCTGAGGATGCCGGCAAGTTTCAAACCGCCATCAACGTCTGGGGTTCGTCGACAGGCGTCTTCCCGGCACGAAATGTGACCATCATGGGCTCTGAGATCCACGCCAACCACCGAGGCATCTCCACCCAGGTGTTCGCCGATGCGCTGTTCATGTACAATGAGATCTTCATCTACGGGAACGCAGGTCAAACCACACACTCCGCGATCGAGGTCAATACGCCGGTCGGAGAACTCTCGATCTGGGGCAACGAGATCAAGAAGCTGCAATCGGTTCGCACCACAGCGACGACCATGATCGGCATCAACCTGACCAACAGCTTGAACGAGAACGGGATCTACATCTTGAACAACATGATCGCGACGAATTTCTCGAACACCAACGCGGGTGTGACCAACCACAACGTGTATGGCATCGCCCATACCGGTGCGAACACGGTTGCGGAAGTGAATCTATATCACAATACGATTGAGGTGAATGAAACCGGTCAGACCGGTGTCACCGCGGCGCTGATCCAGACCACCGGTTCGAGCTCGAGCGCCTTCTATGCGTACAACAACATCTTTGTGAACCGCACTGCCGGCGGCTTCGGAGCCTCTTGGACGGGCGCGAACCTGTTGTCGAACTGGAACAACTACGTCGGCTCCACGCTCAAGCGGGTCGGCACGGAAAACTTAACCACGGTCGAAGCGCTCCGAGCGTCCGGTCGTGATATGAATTCCGTGTCCACCGATGTCACGTTCGTCTCCGCGACCGACCTTCGCCTTGCAGGCGCCTCCCTTGGGGATGCGGCATTGGCCGGCGAGTCCGATACGTATATTTTCTTCGATATCGACGACAATCCGCGCAGCATGCTGGCGCCTTACATGGGCGCGTACGAAGGTCCTTTCCTTCCTGTCATCGCGACCGGCTTCGAGCTGATGTCGCCGGAAACCGGTGCCAATGTCCAGCTGGTTGAAAACGCCGAAGAACCGATCGTGATCACCTGGGAACCGAGCTATTCGACCGAAGCCTGGGGAACCATGGGTTTTGAATTCGTGAACGATGCCTTCGCCCACGCCGGAAACGGTCTCAGCGGAGACGGCAAGTATGTCGGTTCGATGCTGGACATGCCGGCCACCCTGACTTCACCGGTGCTTCAAAATGCGGGTGACCTCAGTTTCTACATCGCCACGTACAACAACCAGACCGCATTGACAGTGGTTGTTGAGCAGACTGTGGATGGAGAGACCTGGATCCAAATCGAATCGTTTGACGCCGTATCCGGTGGAACAGGTGAGATCAATTTCGATTGGCAGAAGAAAACCGTTTCCTTGAATGCGGATATCACGATGGTCCGTTTCCGTGTCACGGGTGACGCGATCGCCGGTGCCGTGTATTTCGATGACTTCACGATGACTTCCTTCGACAACACCGAAGAAGTGACAGATGTGGAATCGTTCGAGAGCTGGAGCGCCTTCAAGACGCTGAGCTACACCTGGCATCTGGATACGCCATCCGGCGATTTCTCGGCCCCGGTGTTGAGTCTGCTGTCGGACGATGACGGACAAACCCCGAGCCTTACGCTCACCCATGCCGAACTAGATGCCGCCCTGGCGTCGCTGAACGTGCCTGTGGGAGAGGCGTATTCGGGTCGTTGGAACGTGACCGCTCAAGTGGGTACCTTCATCGTCTTCGGCGAAGACCCGAACTCGATTTCTATCCGCCGCATCGTTCCTGTCGTCTCGATCGACGACCGCGAAGCGCCTCTCACATTCGCTCTCGAGCAGAACTTCCCGAACCCCTTCAACCCGACCACCTCCATCCGCTTCAGCGTGCCTGAAACCGCGAACGTGACCCTGAACGTGTACAGCATCACGGGTCAGTTGGTGGCCACATTGGTGAATGAGGTGAGACCTGCTGGCGTCTACAACGTGTCCTTCGACGCGTCGTCGCTGGCCTCGGGCGTCTACATCTACCGCATCCACGCCGGTGGATTCACATCCACTCAGAAGATGACGCTCATCAAGTAAGCGCCATCCGACGGGACGCAAAAAGGGGACTTCGGTCCCCTTTTTCGTTTCCATATTTCGAACGCATAACCTCTTGGTTCTGTTCAGTATATTGCCCTCAACGAATTAGGGATATGCAGCTGCCAGACATCGACCAGCCCAACGTGCTTACCGACGTGCAGGAAGAGGAGCTCCGCCTCTTGCTGGAGGTGTGCCATACAAATCTGGATCAGACCGACGACGACCTCATCTCACGCGCGTTCCGCCTGTCTTACGTCTCACATCTGGGCACCACCCGGGCATCCGGCGAACCGTATTACCAGCATCCCTTGGAAGTGGCCGTGATCGTGGCCAAAGAGATCGGAATGGATGACGAGTCCGTGGTCGCC
>CAYVRS010000087.1:0-1428 GCA_964454075.1 uncultured Chitinophagales bacterium | reverse complement strand
CTTCACGACACGGTCGAAGACACCGAGATCAGCCTTGACGACATCCGCCGGCAATTCGGCGAGACTGTGGCGCATCTGATCGACGGACTCACCAAGATCTCCGGCGTCTTCAAATCGAAAGGGGCGAAGCAGGCGGAAGCCTTCATGAAGCTCATGCTGTCGACGGCCGACGACCTTCGTGTGATCCTTATCAAATTCGCCGACCGTCTTCATAATATGCGTACGCTGCATCATCTGCCTCGGCACAAGCAGACCAACATCGCCACCGAAACCATCGAGCTGTACGCTCCATTGGCTCACCGCTTCGGATTGTTCAAGATCAAAAGCGAGCTTGAGGATCTGAGTTTCAAAGCGCTCGATCCGAACGGCTACAAATTCATCGCCCGCAAGTTGCGTGAGCGGAAGGAGGGACGCGAAGAGTTCATCGATGAATTCATGGCTCCGATCCGCGAACAGCTGCACCGCGCCGGCTTCAATTTCGAGATCAAGGGTCGGCCGAAGCACATCTACTCCATCTACCGCAAGATGGTGAACCAGCAGAAGCCCTTCGAAGAGATCTATGACTTGTTCGCCATCCGCATCATC
This sequence comes from uncultured Chitinophagales bacterium, assembly GCA_964454075.1. GTDB lineage: Bacteria > Bacteroidota > Rhodothermia > Balneolales > HLUCCA01 > CAMTWZ01. Next base: position 843 of record CAYVRS010000087.1, on the reverse strand, counting down.
CTGGATCCGCCGCACAAGAAGGAAGATTGCTGGAGGGTGTATAGCTTCATCACCGATTCCTACACCCCGATTCCGGAACGTTTCCGGGATTTCATGTCGGTACCCAAAGGAAACGGCTACCAATCGCTCCACACCACAGTGATCTCCAAGATAGGGGTTAAGGTGGAGGTGCAGATCCGGACCCGGCAGATGGATGAGATCGCTGAAAAAGGGCTCGCCGCACATTGGAAGTACAAAGAAGGCGCGGATGGAAGCAGCTCGATCGACAAATTCGTGCACTGGGTGCGCGACGCGATGTCGAACCCGCGTGCGGAAGCCGCCACCGATTTCGTGGAAGATTTCAAGCTCGAGCTCTTCGCCGACGAGATCTACATCTTCACACCGAAAGGCGAACTCAAAACCCTGCCGAAAGGCGCGACTCCGATTGATTTCGCATTCGACATCCACAGTGCGGTCGGAGAGAAGGCTCTGGCTGCGAAGGTGAATGGCAAGATCGTTCCGCTTCGCACCAAGCTCAACAGCGGCGACCAGGTCGAGATCATCACTGGAAAACAGGTGAACCTGAATCCGGACTGGATCAACGATGTGGTGACCCACAAAGCGAAATCCCGCATCCGTCAGCTCATCAACCTCAAAGAGCGCAAGCAGATCGACGACGGGAAGGAGCTGTGGACCAAGCGCGCCGAACGCGACAAGCTCGAGCTGTCGGATCAGGACCTTGTGAAAGTGGCCAACAAGCTCAAGTTCTCCTCCATCCAGCGGATGTATGTCGACATTGCGACCGGGCATTTCGATGTGGCTCAGCTGGCCAAAGCCGTCAAGGCTTTCATTAGCAAAGGCCGC
>CAYVRS010000086.1:2733-8931 GCA_964454075.1 uncultured Chitinophagales bacterium | reverse complement strand
CAATGTGCAGGTCGTCGCGCTCGGTGACGGCGTCTATCGCGCCCTGAACAGGATGGTGCGGGTAATGGTCGCCTCCGGCGGCATCGACAGCGATCTTCAGGGACATGAACGTAAGGATTTGATGTTAGGCGGTAGCCACGTCAAGCACTTGACGTCCACGGTAATGACCGCAAGACGGGCAAGCGTGGTGGAGTTGATGCGGAGCGCCGCAGTTCGTGCAGGTCGCCACTTCCACCTCGGCAAGTTTGTGGTGGGCACGGCGGGTTGCTGTGCGTTGTTTGGAATGGCGGCGTTTTGGATTTGGCATGAGTGATCTTAATTCTTCTGTTGGGCGGATGTCAGCGATGTCAGGGCGGCCCACCTCGGGTCGATGTCCGGCTCGGAGGCGAAAGGCGTTTCAAACGGAATCTCCTCACCATTCTCGTCGACAAACCGCGGATGCAGTTTGCGGATCGGAATCGTCAGAAGCAAGGTGTCGCGGACATCACGGGTGATGTCGATAAGGTTCGAGGGCATGTTCAGACGTCGGACAGCCACATGGTCGTCTTCCGTCTCTTCTTCCACGTCAGGTTTGAAGATCACCGTGTAGTCGGCCTCCACCGGACACACGAACGGCTCCAAGGAGCGGTCGCACACCAGATGAAGTTCCCCCTCCACCAGCAAACGGACCTGAATCATCGTGCGGGAGCGGTTGAACGCCACATGCACATCGAACAGGTCGCCGCTGTCAACGCCCAAGGCCAGTTCTTCCGCCGCGACAGTGACGTCTTGCGCGGAATCCCCCTCCTCGATTTCGTTGATTTTGAACTTCAGCATTGAACGGATGTTAAGCCCGTAAAATTAGCGCAAAATCCGGACTCTATCAAGACTCAGGAAAACAGACCGAACAGCCGCTGCTCGATCAGGGAGATCACCTGCCCCAGGTGGTCCTTGTTGTTGACGAAGTCCAGATTGTCGGTCTCGATGATCAGCTTTTCGTACGGATACCGGTCGATCCAGCTCTCGTACAAGGTGTTCAGACTCTCCAGGTAATCAATCCGGATGGTGTTCTCATACGCCCTGCCCCGTTGCTGGATCTGCTTGACCAGCGTCGGAACATCGGCTCGCAAATAAATGAGCAAGTCCGGCGGACGCAGATAATCGCTCATCTCCGTGAACAGCGACTGATAGTTCGCGAAATCGCGCTCGCTCATCAATCCCATCTCGTACAGGTTCTTGGCGAAGATCTCCACATCCTCATAGATCGTCCGGTCTTGGATGAAATTCCGGTCAACCCCGAGCATCCGTTTCATCGAACGGAACCGTGACGACAGGAAATAGATCTGGAGATTGAAACTCCAACGGCGCATATCCTCATAGAAATCAGGTAGATAGGGATTGTCATCCACCGATTCGTAATACGCTTCCCATCCGAAATGCTTCGAGAGCAGGCCGGTGAGGGATGATTTGCCGGCGCCGATGTTGCCGGCCAAGGCGATGTAACGGAGATCCTGCATCAGGGTTTTCCTAAGAGTCGGAACATGGCTTTCTTGTAGGCTTCCACACCGGGCTGGTCAAAGGGATTCACTCCCAAGGCGTACCCGTAGAGGCCGGTGGCCAGTTCGAAGACATAGATGAGCGAGCCCAACGACGAGGCGTTCAGTCGGTCCAGATGGATGCTGATCACCGGAACGCCGCCCTCGATGTGCGCCTGGCGGGTTCCTTCGTACGCTTTGGTGTTGACCTCGTGCATGGTTTTGCCGGAAAGATAATTCAATCCGTCGAAGTCCACCGCTTCGGAAGTAAGCACCACGGAGTCGGCAGGCTGATCCACCACCAGGAAGGTCTCGATGATGTTGCGCTCCCCATCCTGAACCATCTGTCCGAGGCTGTGCAGATCGGAGGAATACCCATGCACCGCCGGATAAAGTCCCTTGTGGTCCTTGCCTTCGCTCTCGCCATAAAGCTGCTGCATCCAGCCGCCGAAGGCTTTGAGTTCGGGTTCGAAGGAGGCGAGCACGTCGACGCGGTAGCCGGCATCATACAGAGCGAGGCGGGTCGCGGCGTAGGTGAAGACGTCGCCTTGGCCGGTTTCGGCGTCGCGGTAGGCCTGCACAGCGCCATAGAAGAGGTCGCGGATATCGATGCCGGCCACGGCGATGGGCAGAAGTCCGACAGGCGTGAGCACGGAGAACCGTCCGCCGATGTCATCCGGCAGCACGAACTTCCGATAGCCGTTGGCATCGATCACGTTGTTCAATGCGCCGCCTTTTTCAGAGGTGGTGCAGATGATGCGGCCCGCGGCGACCTTCTCGCCATACGCCTGGTTCATCCACTGGCGCAGCACGCGGAACGCGAGCGCGGTTTCGGTGGTGGTGCCCGACTTGGAGATGACGTTCATCCAGACGCGCTTGCCTTCCAGATGCTTGAGCAGCTCGTTGAGGTAGCGGCCGCTCATCTGGTGGCCGGCATAGACAATCTCCGGACCGTTGGAGCCGAAGAAGGGTCCCAGCGCTTCGATCACGGCGCGGGCGCCGAGATACGAGCCACCAATGCCGCAGACGATGAACACATCGGCCTCGGCGCGGATGGTGGCGGCCAGGCGGTCGAGCTCGTTCAGCAAGGCATCGTCCGGCGAAGCGAGGATGCGGCGCCAGCCAAGCCATTCCGGGCCTTTGCCCGTTCCGTTCTTGAGATCGTCGAAGGCGGCACGGATCCGTGCCTGGGTGTCGGATACCGACTGTGCGGGAAGGAACTCCAGTGCCGCACTCACATCACAACGCATCGACATCAGCTGAGGATTTTGGCGAGCTCGAGCAGCTCGTAATTGATGGATTTTTTCTTGGACCACACCGTGTTGATGGGTGAGATGCAGATCTTGTTATCGATCACACCGACCATGACGTTGGTCTGTCCGTCGAGCAAGGCTTGGACGGCGGCGGCGCCGAGGCGGCTGGCCAAGACACGGTCGCGCGCTGTGGGCTGCCCGCCGCGCTGGATGTGTCCGAGGATGCACACCCGCATCTCGTATTTGCCGAAATCCTCCTTGAGCTGCTCGCCGAGCTTGTAAGCGCCGCCGGTTTCGTCGCCCTCGGCGACCACCACCAGGCTGCTGCGCCGTTGCGCGCGGAAGACTTCCGTGAGCGAGGCCTTGATGTCGGAGATCTCAGTGAGGGCTTCCGGCAGAAGGATGAGCTCCGCGCCGCCTGCAATGCCTGTCTCCAGGGCGATGAAGCCCGCCTCGCGGCCCATCACCTCCACCAGGAACAGACGCTCGTGAGCGTCGGCCGTGTCGCGGATCTTGTCGATGGCTTCCATGGCCGTGTTCAGGGCGGTGTCGTAGCCGATGGTCTCATCCGTGCCGGACAAATCATTGTCAATGGTGCCTGGAACGCCGATCACCAGCACGCCATGCTCTTCGTTGAGTTTGGTGGCGCCTTGGAAGGTGCCGTCGCCACCGATGCCGATCACCGCGTCGATGCCGTGGGCTTTGATGTTCGCGGCGGCCAATGCGCGGCCTTCGACGGTGCGGAAGTCGTCGCTCCGCGCCGATTTGAGGATCGTGCCACCCTGTTGGATGATGTTCGAGACCGACGTGCTGTCCATGTCCACGAAATCACCGCGGATCATGCCTTGGTAGCCGTATCGGATTCCGACCACTTGAAGATCGTTGTATCGGGCGGTCCGGACCACGGCTCTGACCGCCGCATTCATGCCCGGAGAATCTCCCCCGCTGGTAAACACCCCTATTTTTTTGATCGATTTCACCTTGTGATGCCTTTTGTTTTGAATAGCACCGTAATTTGCACAGAATTCCGATAAAATACCCTCTTCGACGTGACCCAATCCGTAACTCTCGACGACATCCAGCAACCGATCGCGGCGCACCTCACCACATTCCGCGACTTTTTCAAGCAGGCGACGAAAACCGAGGTGTTCCTGCTCGATCAGATGCTGCGATACCTGTTGCGAACGAAGGGAAAAGAGCTGCGTCCCTCGTTGGTGTTCCATAGCGCGCGGCTCTGCGGCGGCATTTCCGAACGCAGCTACGTGGCCGCGACCATGATCGAACTGTTGCATACCGCCACTCTCATACATGACGATGTGGTGGATGAGGCCGATGAGCGGCGTGGATTCTTGAGCATCAGCGCCATCTGGAAGAACAAGGCCGCCGTGCTCTTGGGCGATTTCCTTCTTTCGAAAGGTCTTCTCGTTGCGCTCGACCGCGATGAATTCTCGCTGCTCAAGGTGCTCTCCGTGGCCGTCAAGCGCATGAGCGAGGGCGAGCTGCGCCAGCTCAAGGCCTCGAAACTGCAGAACATGAACGAGGACCGGTATTTCAAGGTCATTTCCGGAAAGACCGCCTCCCTCATCTCCGCCTGCTGCGAATGCGGCGCCATCAGCGCCAGCGACGATCCCGATGTATGGAAACGGATGCGGGAATTCGGCGAAGCCTTGGGCATCGCCTTTCAGATCCGCGACGACCTGTTCGATTACGAAACCAACGACACCGGGAAGACAGCCGGCGCCGACATCCTCGAAGGCAAGATGACCCTTCCAATGATTTATGCCATGGAAAACGCATCGATGATGGATCGGCTCCGCATCCGTCGGGTCTTCAATAACGAAAAGAAAACGCCGGAGCAGGTGGCGGACGTGATCGCGTTCGTTCATGCCCACCGAGGTGTGGAGCTTACCCGCATCCGCATGAACGCCATCGCCGACGAGGCCCGCGCCATCCTGGACACCTTCCCTGAGAGCGAAGCCCGCGCCACGCTGGACCAGTTCCTGAATTTTGTCGTCACCCGCACCAAATAGCACCGTCTTCCTGGCCGATGTTCATCTGGACGGGTTCGATGCGGCCACCAATGCGGCCCTGGAGCGGGACGCGGCCGTGCTGGTCGACCATTGCGCCGAGCAAGGCATCGGACTTGTGTTCCTGGGCGACCTGTTCGACGCCTGGATGGAGTATCCGGGCCGAACACCCGACTCCGGTCGGCGCTTCCGGGACGCGGTGAGCCTGTATGCCCGACGCCACGGCCCCGTCCCTGGCGTCTCCGGCAACCACGACTACTGGACCTTGGGCTTGCTGGCGGAAGAAGGCTTCGAGCTCGGCTCCGAACACATCCGAATCGACATCGGCGGGCGGCGCGTGCTGCTGCTGCACGGCGACGGACTCGCCGACCCCGCGTTCGGCTTCCCACGCCCCTTCTATCATCGCGTTCTGCGCCACCAGGCCTTCGTCGCCCTGTACCGCTTCCTCCTTCCCTTCGAGCGGGCCTTGGGGCTCATGAAATGGTTCTCACGATGGCAGCGGAACCGCCATCCAGAACCCGACGACACGGAAACGCTCGACCAATGGGCTGTTTCCGCCTTGAAACGAGGACTCGCGGATGTGATCGTCGCCGGGCATCATCATGAAGTCCGCCATGTGAAAATCGACGGCGGTGAGTATCTTAACACCGGTGCGTTCCACCGCACCCGCACCTTGATTCTGCACACGAACGGCCAGTTCAACGCCGTTGTGTGGGATAGCCAACACCAGCGTTTCATAGCCGCCTCCGAATGATTGACGAAGAGAGATTTCTGAACGACCCCGCCTACCGGCACGAAATCATGTCGAAACGCAAGGCTATGCCTCGCAAGCCCGCCCCCAGACCCGACGAGTACTGGCCGATCGTGAAAAAAGGCGCTGGCATCATCCTCGGGTTGCTTTTGCTGTTCCTGATCTACCTGGTGATCGGCCTTCCGAGCTTCGAAGAGCTCGAGAATCCGCGCACCGACAACGCCTCGCTGATCATCTCGCGTGATGGGGTCACCCTTGACCGCTTCTTCACCGAAAACCGCACGATGGTGCATTATGACGAGATCTCGCCGCACGTGATCAACGCGCTCGTCTCCACCGAAGACCATCGCTTCTACGACCATTGGGGCATCGACCTTTTCCGCACCTTGGCCGTGCCTGTGCACATCGCCATGGGGAACATGCAGGGCGGCTCCACCATCAGCCAGCAGCTGGCCCGGAACCTCTACCGCAAGATCGGCAAGGAAGTCTCCATCATCCGCAAGCTCCGGGAGATGATCACCGCCATCCAGCTCGAGCGCAGCTACACCAAGCAGGAGATCATCGAGATGTACCTGAACACGGTCGAGTTCAGCAACTCGGCGTTCGGGATCGAATCGGCCGCGCGCACGCACTACAACAAGCCCGCCTCCCAG
>CAYVRS010000086.1:0-2722 GCA_964454075.1 uncultured Chitinophagales bacterium | reverse complement strand
TGAACGTGAACGAGGCGGCGACGATGATCGGCTCGCTGAACGCCATTTTCGCCTACAACCCGCGCACCCGGGTCGAGAATTCGACCAAGCGGCGCAACGTGGTGCTCAGCCGGATGCTCTCCCAAGGCCACATCACCCAGGAAGAGTACGAGGCGGAAGTCGCCAAGCCCATCGAACTGGACTACCAGCCGCCGAGCACCGCGAGCCGCAAGGTGCGTTACTTCGGCGAGTACGTGCGCGGCAAAGTGGAGAAATGGGTGGAGTCGAACGGCTACGACCTGTACCGCGACGGACTCAAGATCTACACCACCGTCGATTCGCGCCTGCAGCGCGTGGCCGAGGCCGCCGTGCAATCGCAGCTCGACACCTTGCAGCGCTCCTTCCAGCGGGAATGGACGACCCGCGGCGGCGCCTACATGGACCGTCTCTGGCGCGCCTATCCGGGCTTTCTCGATAGTTTCATCAAGGAATCGGAAGAGTACAAATCCGCGGTTGCGGCAGGCTCGAGCCGTGCGCAGGTGCTCGACTCGCTCAAGCGGATTCCGGAATTTTTGGATGCGGTCAAGCGCAACCGGACCCGCCTGGAGGCCAGTTTCCTGGCCATCGAACCGGCCACGGGCAACATCCTCGCGTATGTGGGCGGATCCAACTACAGCCGCTACCAGTTCGACCAGGTGTCGATGTCGCGCCGTCAGGCCGGCTCCACCATCAAGCCCTTCGTCTACACTGTGGCCATCGACAATGGGTACAAACCTGATTATCTCGTTTCTCGGTATCCGATCAGCTTCACCGACCGTGCCGGACAGGTCTGGGCTCCGCGCGACGCATCGGCCAGCTCCGGACCCGAAATGATCACCCTGCGCGAAGCCCTGGCACGAAGCAACAACAACGTGACCGTGCGTCTGCTTCCGATCCTGGCCGGCACGCCGGACACACGCCGCCTGGAAGACCTCCAGCCCGCGGCGCGTAAGATCGCAAACATGGCCAAGAACATGGGAATCCACTCGCCCATGGAAGAGGTGCCTGCCTTGGCGCTGGGCACGGCCGAAGTGAGTCTGATGGAACTGACCAGCGCATATGCCACATTCGCCAACCAAGGCGTGCATATCGAACCGATCGCGGTCACCCGCATCGAAGACCGCAACGGAAACCTGCTCATCGAATTCTACCCCGAATCGCGTCAGGAAGTCATCTCCCCCGAAACCGCCTACACCATGATCGACATGATGCGCGGCGCCATCCGTGGCGGCACCTGGGGCTGGGGAACCGGAGCCCGCTTGCGCGGGATGGGTGTGTATCAGGATGTGGCCGGCAAGACCGGAACCACGAACGACTCGGCCGACAACTGGTTCATGGCCGTGATGCCGCACATCGCGATGGGCGCATGGGTGGGAGGCGAAGATCGCCGCATCCGATTCCCGAGCGACACCTACATCGGTCAGGGCGCCAGAGCGGCGCTTCCGATTGCGGGTAAATTCATCATGGGATGCATCAACACCCCCGACTGCCCTTGGAGCTACGAAGGTTTCCAGCCGCCAATCGGCTATGTGGTGGATGCGGATGAGGAAGAGACCTCAACTCCGAGACGTGGAAGGACGGGCTGGTAATTACCGCGCCCCAGCGACTTTGAGTCGGTTCAACGCCCTACTCAGCGACGCCTCAGCACGAGCCTGATCCAAATCGGAGGCGCGGTTCGACAAGCGCTCTTTGGCACGAGTCAACGCCGCTTCGGCGCGGTCCACATCGATCTGCTCAGGAGCCTCGGCCGCTTCCGCCAAGACTACGATCCCGCCGCTGATGGCGAAGGTCTTGGTGCCGGATTCCGCATCCGTTACGCGGACTTCACCCGATCCCAACGCAGACATGATCGCGGCGTGGTTCGTCAGGATTTCGAAACTGCCTTCCGTTCCCGGAACGCGGATGCCCGTGACCGAGCCTCGGTACACGGGTCCGTACGGCGTCAATACTTGCGCTTGAAATGGAGCCGCCATGGATCAGCCTTCTGCGAGAAGTTTCTGACCTTTCTCGATCGCTTCTTCGATGGTTCCGACCATGTAGAAGGCCGCTTCCGGCAGGTGATCGAGTTCGCCGGCCACGATGCGATCGAAGCCTTTGATGGTGTCTTCCACTTTCACGTACTTGCCGGCCGATCCGGTGAACTGCTCAGCCACGAAGAACGGCTGACTCAAGAAACGCTGCACGCGGCGTGCGCGCGATACGGTGAGTTTGTCTTCTTCGGAGAGCTCGTCCATGCCCAAGATGGCGATGATGTCTTGCAGATCTTTGTAGCGCTGCAACAGGTTTTTCACACGCTGAGCGGTGTTGTAGTGTCCGTCGCCAAGCACGAGCGGATCCAAGATCCGGGACGTGGAGTCGAGCGGATCCACAGCCGGATAGATTCCCAAAGCCGAGATCTGACGCGACAATACCGTAGTGGCGTCCAAGTGGGAAAAGGTGGTGGCTGGAGCCGGATCGGTCAAGTCATCCGCAGGCACATAAATGGCCTGAACCGAGGTGATGGATCCGTTCTTGGTGGAGGTGATGCGTTCTTGCAAGTCACCCATTTCAGACGCCAAGGTAGGCTGGTACCCTACGGCCGATGGCATCCGGCCTAAGAGAGCCGATACTTCCGAACCCGCTTGGGTGAAACGGAAGATGTTGTCGACGAAGAAAAGAATGTCGCGCGAGACTTCGTCACGGAAGTACTCGGCCATGGTGAGTC
>CAYVRS010000085.1:7202-9104 GCA_964454075.1 uncultured Chitinophagales bacterium | reverse complement strand
AAAGTCGCCGCCATCCTCCGTGGCAAGACCAAACCCATGTTCACCCCGCACATGGACACCGGAGACAACGTGATTGTCATCAATGCGGACAAAATCGTGTTGTCTGGCAAGAAAATGACCGACAAGGAGTACTTCCGCCACACCGGCTACCCCGGTGGTGTCAAGCTCGAGACTCCGGAATCCCTCTTGGCCAAGCATCCGATCCGCCCGGTCACCTTCGCGGTGAAAGGCATGCTGCCGAAAGGTCCCCTCGGCCGCCAGATGCTGCGCAACCTGCGTGTGTACGCCGGTGCCGCCCATCCGCACGAGGCTCAAAACCCTGAAACCATTACGCTCTGATGCAACAGATCAACGCCCTCGGCCGTCGCAAAACCTCCACTGCCCGTGTCTACCTGAAACCCGGCAAAGGAACGATCCTGATCAACGACCGCCCGCTCGTCGAATACTTCCCCGTCCTGGCCCACCAGATCACCGTGCTCCAGCCTTTCGCCGTCACGGAGAATGAAGGCAAGTTCGATGTGAAAGTGACCGTTTCCGGCGGCGGCATCAGCGGACAAGCCGGTGCCATCATGCTCGGTCTGGCCCGCGCCCTCGACAAATTCAACAGCGAACACCACGGTGCGCTCAAAGCCAACGGCTTGCTCACCCGTGACGACCGCATGGTTGAACGTAAGAAATACGGTCAACCCAAAGCGCGCAAGCGTTACCAATTCTCGAAACGTTAATCCCGTTTCGGAACTCCCAGGAAGGGCCTTCATTGGCCCTTCTTTTTGTCTGAACCATCCATCCCACATGCATCGCGATTCCAAGGGGGTGTGTCCGCCGAACGGCGGATCCCTGCGGAAGCTGACCGGTGCAGAGGCCCAACAACACCAAACACCATGGCACAAGCCGTATCCATTGAAGAACTCCTCAAGGCAGGCGCCCACTTCGGCCACCTGACCCGCCGCTGGAACCCGAAAATGCGTGAATTCATCTTCATGCAGCGCAACGGGATCCACATCCTCGACCTCAAGAAGACCCACGCCCTCCTGCAGGAAACCCTCGACGCCATCGGCAAAGTGGCGCGTTCCGGCAAGAAGATCCTGTTCGTCGGCACCAAGAAGCAGGCTCAGGACATCATCCGCACCGAAGCCATCCGCTGCGGCATGCCCTATGTGACCCACCGTTGGCTCGGCGGCATGCTGACCAACTTCTCGACGGTCCGCAAAAGCATCGCCCGCATGGAGGAAATCACCAAAATGCGCACCGACGGCACCTACGAGCAGATCACCAAGAAAGAACGCCTCATGCTCGACCGTGAGCAGGAGAAACTCGAGCAAGTGCTCGGCGGTATCTCGGGCATCACCCGTCTGCCAGGCGCCCTGTTCGTGGTCGACATCGTCAAGGAAAGCATCGCCATCCAGGAAGCGCAGCGTCTGAACATCCCGATCTTCGCGATCGTGGACACCAACTGCGATCCCGACGTGCCGGATTACATCATCCCCTCGAACGACGACGCCGCCAAAGCCATCCAACTGATCACCGCCAATGTGGCCGACGCCATCATCGAAGGTGCCGCTGAGCGCGAAGTCTTCGAAGAAGAGCAAAGGGCTCGGGAAGCCATGGAAGCCGCCAACAAAGGCGACGTGAAACCCGACGAAGAAGGCGGAGAAGAAGGACGCAAACGCCGTCGCAGAACCCGTAAACCCTGATATCCCTATGGAAATTTCCGCATCTGATGTGAAACACCTGCGCGACCTGACCGGCGCGGGTATGATGGATTGCAAAAAAGCCTTGACCGAAGCCAACGGCGACATGGACGCGGCTGTGGAGTACCTCCGCAAGAAAGGCCAGAAGGTCTCCGACCAACGTGCCGACCGCGACGCCAACCAAGGCGTGGTCGTGACGCTGATCTCCGAC
>CAYVRS010000085.1:1235-7192 GCA_964454075.1 uncultured Chitinophagales bacterium | reverse complement strand
ACAAGAAGAAAGCCGTCGCCCTTGAGCTGAACTGCGAAACCGATTTCGTGGCCCGCAACGAAGACTTCATCGCTACCGCCACCGGCTTCGCCCAAACCGCGTTCGACAACAACCTGTCCGACGCCGACGCCGTGCGTTCCGCCTCCTGGAACGGACTCGCCATCAGCGAGCACCTCAAAGCCATGGTGGGCAAGATCGGTGAGAAGATCGACATCCGCCGCGTGGTTCTCCTTCAGACCGAAGGCGCCATCCTCTCCTACATCCACCCCGGCAACGCATTGGCCGTTCTCGTGGATTTCAAAGGCGAGGTCTCCGCTGAGATCGGCAAAGACGTGGCCATGCAGATCGCCGCGATGAACCCGATCGCCGTCCGCAAAGAGGAAGTCGACGCCACCTTGCTCGAGAAGGAACTCGAAATCGCCAAGGAACAGCTGATCAACGAAGGCAAGCCCGTCGAGATCGCCGAGAAAGCCGCCCACGGCAAACTCCGCCGCTTCTACGAAGAGCGCGTGCTCCTCGAGCAGAAGTTCGTCAAGGATGGTGGCATCACCGTCCGCGAGTACCTGGCGAATTCAAAGGCGCCCGATGTGAACCGGTTCGTCCGGGTTCAACTTGGCGTTGAATAGACCGATTGCTTAGTTTAAGGCTGCCCCGAAAGGGCGGCCTTTTTTTTTATCCGTTCACCACATCCACTATGGCAACATACAAACGCATCCTTCTCAAACTCAGTGGCGAAGCCCTTCTCGGTGAACAAGGCCACGGCATCGACGGCAACGTGCTCGAACAGTACGCCGAAGAGATCAAGACCGCCAACAAGGACGGCATTCAGATCGCCATCGTGATCGGCGGTGGAAACATCTTCCGCGGCGTGAAAGGCGCCACCCAGGGCATGGACCGCGTGCAAGCCGACTACATGGGCATGCTGGCCACGGTCATCAACTCGATGGCCCTTCAAGACGCCCTCGAACGCAAAGGGGTGAACACCCGCCTGCTCACCGCCATCCGGATGGAGCAGATCGCGGAACCCTTCATCCGCCGCCGGGCCGTCCGCCACCTGGAAAAAGGCCGTGTGGTGATCTTCGGCGCCGGAACAGGCAACCCTTACTTCACGACCGACACCGCGGCATCGCTGCGCGCCATCGAAATCGAGGCGGATGTGATCCTCAAAGGAACCCGCGTGGATGGAATCTTCGACAAGGATCCGGAGAAGCATGCGGATGCGGTCAAATTCGAGACCATCACCGGCGACGACGTGCTGATGAAGCGCCTTTCCGTGATGGACCTCACCGCTTTCACCCTCTGCCGCGACAACGGGACGCCCATCATCGTGTTCGACATGAATGTGCCCGGAAATCTTTCCCGCGTGGTGAACGGAGAAGCGGTCGGAACGACGGTCACCTGGGCTTGAGAAGCGGGATGCCAGATGCCGGATGCATGACATACCAAGCATCGTGATGTAGCCATTTATCCTTAAATTTAGCTAATCAAGCCGCTTATTTTATGCTCCCTGAACTCTCCGAATTTTACGACAACGCCGAATTGGAAATGTCGGAAGCCATCGACTTCCTCAAGCGCGAATTGTCGCACCTTCGCGCCGGCAAAGCCAATCCCGCCCTGCTCGACGGCATCCGCGTCGAATACTACGGCTCCCAGACGCCGCTGGCCCAGATGTCCAGCGTCACCGCGCCGGAAGCCCGCATGCTGGTGGTGCAGCCTTGGGACAAATCCGCCATCTCCGCCATCGAAAAAGCGATCATGGCCTCCGGTCTCGGCCTCAACCCCATGAACGACGGTCAGCTCATCCGCATTCCACTGCCGATCCTTTCGGAAGAGCGCCGCAACGACCTCGTGAAGCTCGCCAAGCATGTGGCTGAAAACGCCCGCGTGTCGATCCGCAACGCCCGCCGCGACGCCAACGACCACATCAAGAACACCGTGAAGTCGAAGTCGCTGCCCGAAGATTCCCGCTTCGAGGCCGAAGACAACGTCCAGAAGCTGACCGACTCGTACATCCATCAGGTGGACGAGCTGCTCAAGCACAAGGAAAAAGACATTCTGACGGTCTGAGGCCGTGTATTTAGCGGAACTCGAACTTCAGGGCTTCAAAAGCTTCGCCCAAAAAACCCAGATCACCTTCGGCAGCGGTGTCACGGCGATCGTGGGTCCGAACGGCTGCGGCAAGTCGAACATCGTCGACGCCCTGAGGTGGGCTTTGGGGGAGCAGCGCCCGTCCTTGCTGCGTTCCACGGCCATGTCGAACGTGATCTTCAACGGAACGGCGACCAAAAAACCCTTGGGCATGGCCGAAGTCTCGGTCACCATCCATAACAACAAGGGCATCCTTCCCACCGAGTTCCGGGATGTGACCATCACCCGGCGCCTGTTCCGCAGCGGCGAGAGCGATTACCTGTTGAACAAGGTCCCCTGCCGCCTCAAGGACATCGTCGACCTGTTCATGGACACGGGGATGGGTTCGAACGCCTATTCCGTGATCGAGCTCAAGATGGTCGAGGAGATCCTCACCGACCGCAACAACGACCGCCGGCGCCTGTTCGAGGAAGCGGCCGGACTCACGAAGTACAAGGAGCGCCGCAAGCAGACGCTCAAGAAACTCGAGGAAACGCGCGCCGACCTGCGCCGGGTGGACGACCTTCTGCTGGAGATCCGCAAGAATGTGCGCTCTCTGCAGATCCAAGCCGGCAAAGCCCAGCGCGCCAAGGAATACGCCGAACAGCTCCGCAAACTCGACCTGGCCCTGTCGAAACACGAATATGACACCATCCATGCGGAACTGAATCCGCTGATGGAGCGCATCGTGCGCGCCGAGCAGGAGAAAGACGATCTCTCACGCGGCACGGAAACGCTCGAGCAGCAATACACGCTCACGAAAGACGCGCTCACCGCGAAAGAGCAGGATGTGATCCACGCGCAGCGTGCCGTGAACCGCATTGCCAACGCCATCCGCGACGCCGAGACCGCCATCACCATCGACACGGGCAAGATCGCCGCCGAAGAAGGCGTGATCAAGCAGTTTGAAGACGATGTGATCCAAAGCGAGGATGAGCTGAATGATTGGAAGCGGGTTCAACTGCGCACCGAAGAGCAGGTGACCGCCGCCGAAGCCGACTGGGCCGCCAAGAAAGCCGTCGCCGACCAATCGGCCGAGCTTCTGGAACGCGCCAAAGGGGATGTGGCCCGGATCCGCGAAGGATTGGACGCCGCCAACCGCGCCTATAACGAAGCCAACCAAGCCATTTCGGCGATCCAGGCGAAGAAGATCCGTCTGGAATCGCGGATCGAATCGCTCCAGGAGGAGATCGTCCGCCTGGACAGGCAGATCGAGACGCGCGACACGGACGTGGTCGGCTTCGCGGAGGAAGAAGCCAAGCTCCGGTTCGACATGAAGCAGGCCACGGAAGCCAAGGAGCTTGCGGAGGAGCGTCGCGATGAGGCGGTGATCGACCGCCAGCGTCTGAACGAACGGCAGGAGGAGACGCGCGACCAACTGCGCGTGGCCCGGAGCAAGCGCGACGCGTCGTCGGCGGAAGTGACGATGCTGGAAGGACTGGCGCGCAGCTCGGAGGCCTATCCGGAGAGCGTGAACTTCCTCAAAGACCCGAGCCTGAGGCCGGTCTCCGACATCCTCTCCACAACGTCGACCTACGCCGTAGCCCTGGAATCCGTGCTGGGCGACGCCGTCCATCTTCTCGTGGCCGATACCCTTTCCCAAGCCAAAACCGCGTTCGGCAAGCTCAAAGCCGCCGAAAAAGGCAAAGCCGGCATCCTCCCGCTCGACAAGCTCAGTACCGACCTCCCCACGCATCCGTCCTCGCTCTATCACCACGTCCGGTGCGACGCCAAGTACGACGCCGTGAAGAAACTGCTCTTGGGTCGGGTGGTCGTCGCTCCATCCATCGACGATGCCGCCGCCTTAGTGGCCGGCCAGCGCCTGAGCGCCGTCACCCTCGACGGCGACGTCATCGAATCGGAATTCGTCTACCGCGGCGGCTCCACCCACAAGAACGTGGGTCTCCGCGTGGGCTTGCAAGACAAACTGGCCACGCTCTCGACCACCATCGAGGCCCAGGACGACCGCATCCACACCCTCGAGCTCGAACTGGCCGACCTCCGCAAGGCCTACGAGGGCGTGAACATGGACAAGCTCACCACCGCGGTGAAAGAGGCGGACCAAGCCGTCCGTGCCTTGGAAAACCGCTTCAACGCGCTTCAGGCCCGCAAGACGGTCTATGAGAAAAACGTGACCGAGATCCGCGAGCGCCGCGACCGGGCCAACGAGCAGATCGCCTCCTCGAATGCCGAGCTCGACGGCTTGGCACCCGACTCGGACACCTTGCACGAGAAACTCGACGCGGCCATCCGCCGGCAGGTGGAGCTGCGCGCCGAGCTCGAACGCAAGGAAGACGCGCGGCAGAAAGCGCAGCAGGTGCACAACGACCATCAGCTGGCGGCTTCGCAGGCCGAGAACCAGCTCGAAAACCTGAAGAAGGACATCGAGCGGGCCAGCGTGGCCATGGCCGGCATCCGCAAACGGCTGGACATGCGCGCGCAGAACGCCCGCGAGAGCAAAGACCGCATCCTCGCCCTCAAACAGACGGTGAAAGACCTGTCCGTGAGCGTGGCCTCACTGAAAGCCGAGAAGATCGACGCCGACGCCGCCCTCGAAGACGCCGACGATGTGGCCGCCCGTCAACGCGGCAAACTGAACGCCGTGGACGAACCCATGCCCGAAGACGCCGATGTGGGCAGCCTGCGCGAGACCATCTCGATGCTCCGTGAACGCCTGAAAAACATCGGCGAAGTCAACGCCTTGGCCATCGACGAATACGAGGCGGAGAAACAGCGTCTGGATCTGTTCGAAACCCAGATCACGGATCTGGCGGAGGCGGAACAGAAGCTGCTCTCCACCATCGACGAGATCAACGCCACGGCCACGGACCTGTTCACCACCACCTTCAACCAGGTGCGCGACAATTTCAAGAAGGTCTTCAACACCCTCTTCGAGGAGAACGACTACTGCGACCTGCTGCTCGACGGCTCGGTCGACGACCCGCTCGAACAGAAGATCCAGATCGTGGCCAATCCGCGCGGCAAGCGTCCGAGCAACATCGAACAGCTCTCCGGCGGAGAGAAGACGCTCACCGCCATCGCGCTCCTGTTCGCCATCTACTTGGTGAAACCTTCTCCTTTCTGCATCCTGGATGAGGTCGACGCGCCGCTCGACGATGCGAACGTGGAACGCTTCTCCGCCATGATCAAATCGTTCAGCACCGATACCCAGTTCATCGTGATCACCCACAACAAGAAGACCATGGAGAACTGTGAGATGCTGTATGGTGTTACCATGCCTGAAGTGGGGGTTTCGAAACTCGTCGCCGTGAAGATGGATTAGGCGGGAATCGGGAATCAAAAATCTGGAAGACGACGAAACCACGCCCTATCCAGACACCCCACATTTAAAATTGTTCATTTAAAATTTCCCATTGGCTAAATCCTTCGACATACCGAGTATCTACGAATCCCCGGTGATCCGGCGGATCAAGGAGTTCCGTGCCGAGCAGGATGGCATGAAGAAGGACATGCGTCCGGCAGTGCTGGATTTCGGCCCGATCCGCTTCCTCATCCCGCGGCACTTCGGATTCTGCTACGGGGTTCAGAACGCGATCGACATCGCGTACAAGACCATCCATGAGCACAAGGGCAAGCGCATTTTCCTGCTCAGCGAGATGATCCACAACCCGACCGTGAACGAAGACCTGCTTCGGCGCGGGGTCAAGTTCCTGCACGACACGCACGGGCAGGAGCTGATTCCGTTCGAGAGCCTCACCTCCGATGACATCGTGATCGTGCCGGCCTTCGGCACCACCTTGGACATGCAGCGCCGACTCAAAGAGAAAGGCATTGATAAAAAAGACCTTACCCGAGAGCAATTCCTCACC
>CAYVRS010000085.1:0-1225 GCA_964454075.1 uncultured Chitinophagales bacterium | reverse complement strand
TGTGGCGACGCGGCGAGCAGTTGGGCAAGAAAGGCCATGCGCTGGTGATCCACGGCAAGTACCAGCATGAGGAAACCCGCGCCACGTTCTCACACGCGGCGAAAGACGGTCCGGTGGTGGTGGTGTACAACGTGGAGGAAGCCACCATCCTGGCCGAATTCATGCTCGGGAAACGGCCGTTCAGCGAGTTCGAGTCGGTGTTCGGACACAAGGCCACGCCGGGCTTCGATCCGCTGCACGACCTGGCCAAGTTCGGCGTGATCAACCAGACCACGATGCTGGCCACGGAAACCAGCGAGGTGATGGAGGTGCTCAAGGCCGCCGCCACCCAGCTGGGCTACACGTTCGCCGACACCAGCGACACGCTCTGCTACGCCACGAACGAGAACCAGTCGGCCACCTACGGCTTGATGGAGGAGACGGCGGATGTGGCGATCGTGGTGGGCGGATACAACTCCTCGAACACGCTGCACATCGTGGAGCTGCTCGAAAAGACGTTTCCGACGTACCATATCCGCGACGCTTCGGAGATCGGCTCCGCCGCGCGGATCCGACATTTCAGCCAGTGGGACAAGCAGATGCATGCCACGGAGGATTGGTTCCCGGCGCTCAAAGCGCCCGTCACAGTGGCGCTCACCAGCGGAGCCTCCTGTCCGGATGCGCTCGTCGATGAGGTGATCCTCAAGCTCGTGTCGTTCGTCGACGGAGCGCTCAGCCTCGACGAGGCGATGGCGCCCTATTCGTTGACCACGTGATAGTACGACACCGTTCTCGGCTGGTGGGAACGGATGCGGATATGCAGCGCCGATTCGGTGCGCTCGATCTGAGGGATCACGAAGCCGGTGGAATCGCTCGCCGCCATGGCGTAGGGCACGTACGCTGAAAAGAGCAGCTGCGATAGCGAGCGGCTGTATTCATCGATCGGCACGTCGTATTTCACGACCACGGATGTCGGGCTGAACTCGAGGTCTCGGTTCCGCGGCTGGCCACGCACGCGGATGGGGACGCGGGCTTCGCCTTCGGTGTATTCGGCCACATCCGCCTCGATGCGCACCTGGTTGTGCGACAGTTGGAGGATGTAGGGCGCGTCCTGCAGGGGCAAGGTCAGATCCAAGGCTTCCCTCACACCGTCGATCTCACGGGAGATGGTGGGCCATGAGCGGATGGTGTCGACGATGGATCGTGCGCCGGCGATGTCGACGCTGTCGGGAAAGAGCCGGGCTGG
>CAYVRS010000084.1:7374-9260 GCA_964454075.1 uncultured Chitinophagales bacterium | reverse complement strand
ATTTGGAGCGAAGTCCTTGCGGCCGATGCGTTCGCGTACATGCAGACCCGCGGCGGACTCACCCGCGCCAACGGCGCCCATTTGCGCAACACGGTGCTGTCGAAAGGCGGAACCCGTGAGTCGATGCAACAGTACCGCGACTTCCGAGGGCAGGACCCGACGGTGGATGCGTTGCTGCGGAGGAGAGGGCTCAACCCGGAAGTAGGGAACTGAACCTTAGAACGTGAGACGAGGGACGTGGGACGTGATGAATGTCCTACGTCCTCGCCATGATTTCGGGACTCGCCGTCGCCTTCATTCCTGAAACGAGCCCCTTCCTGTTCACCGTCGGCCTGATCTTCTTTTTAGGTGGAAGCGTGTTCGGCTACATGTGGCCGATAGAGTCCTGGCGGTGGGGGTTATGGATGACGGGTCCCATGATGGCGTTGACCGGCTTCAGCGTTCTCTTCGCCGGACAAGTGGATGTCTTCTTGGAGAAAGATGCCCCCATCCTTCTCGTCGCGATGATGTCCGCATGCGCGGGAAGTGGCCTGCTGGCTTGGTTCAAACGTCAATCTGCGTCATGTACTGGAAACGCAAGTTGATCCTCCTACGTCCTACTTCCTACTAATCCCAATCCCCTCTTCCTGAAGCCGTGAGACCAACTCCTCCCCGAACGCTTCGACCGGGGTGAGGACGCCCGCTTTCAGCGACCCGGCCCGGTGCTTCGCGATCAGGCAGAACGCGGCTTGGGCGACCATCTTCGAGGTGTCGTCGTAGCCCGGATCCCCCCCGGAGATGTCGACGCGGGAGGTGCGTCCGTCCACGGTTTCGGCGATGGCGGATACGCTGAACGTGCTCCGGGCGCGTTTTTCGGCGCTCGGACCCGTCCCCGGCCGGTACGTCTCGAATAGGCGCTTGCGTCCCGCTTCGAAGCGGATCATCGCGAAGAGCATCATCACGCGGCTCACGAGCGCCACCATCGACCATGTGCTTCTGGCCAGGAAAAACTGCGCGTAGGAAAACGCGCCGCCGTACACCTCGGGCATCCGCATGGCGCTGCGCCGCACGATATGGATGTCGGCCACGGGCATCGGCAAGGCCCATTTCCCGAAAAGTCGGCTGAACTGCAGGCCGCGGTCGATCTTCGGCGAGTCCGGATGCTTCGGATACCGCACCACATCCTGACGCTTCCCGAGCCGCTTGTTGTTGACGGAATGGATGGCGGTGGTCAGCGTCCCGCCCGAAAAGGTCGCGTTCGTGCTCACATAACAGCGCACGGATTTCGGAACATCGGCCGGAAGCGCCTTCACCGCGAGCCAGGTGGCGACATCCGCCGGAATGCTGTCGAATCCGCACGCATTCACCAGGGTGATGCCCTTCGCCTCGGCCGCCTCATGATGCCGCACATAGCACGCATTCAGGAATTCGGGCTCGCCGGTGATGTCCACATAGTGCGTCCCCGTCTCCACGCAGCTGGCCACGACATCCGGTCCGTACAGCGCGAACGGACCCACCGCGTTCAGCAGCACCTTCGTGGATGCGGTCATCGCGCGGAGGGAGTCTTTGTCGCGGATGTCGGCCACAACCACCTCCGGCTTGACCCCGACCAACGACTCCCGAAGTGCGTCCAAGGCCTCTTTCGACCGTCCCGCGATCGCCCACGAAATCCCCTCCCGCTCGGCATGCCTGGCGATATAACGAGCGATGAGGTTCCCGGTGAAGCCGGTGGCTCCGAAGAGGGTAAGATGGTACATGGTAGGATGGTAGGATAGTATGTTGTTTGTCGTTAGTTGTAAGAGGGGTTGAACGTGGCTTGAGGATATACAACAAACCACTAACAACAAACAACTAACCCTTCCCCAGCTCCGAAATCAACTCCGCCCTAAACCGATGATAATCCACCT
>CAYVRS010000084.1:4894-7364 GCA_964454075.1 uncultured Chitinophagales bacterium | reverse complement strand
CGAAGTTGTAGTGCGGGTGGGCCATTTCGTGCTCGATGCGGGCGCGGAGGTCGGCCGGACGCGCGTACTGCCCCAGGATCTCCCGGCAGGCGATCTTCGCCTGATGGTCGGCCAGCGGCCAGATGCAGCCCAGGGGCTGGAAGAGTCCGATGAAGTACAGGGTCGGGATGTCCGCGTGCATCATCTTGCGGTACAGCGGCACTTTTTCGGCCGTCTCGAAATTGATGAAGTCCTTCTCGAAGAACGGGAAGGTGATCGTGAAGCCGGTCGCCGCGACAACGATGTCGTAGTCGCCCGAACTTTCGTCCGTGAAGGTCACGGTCTTCCCGTCCCATGAGTCGATGCCGGGTTTGGGGACGACCCGCCCGTGGCGGATGATGTCCAGCAGGTCGGAATTCACGGTCGGATGGTGGCTGAGCACGGGTTTCGTGTTTTCCGGAAGCCCGATCTTCCGATACGAGCCCTGCACGAGACGCAGCAGCAGCGTGAGCGACCATTGCTTGAGCCGGGCCGGCATCCAGAGCGAGCGCGTGGCGAGCACGTCCGACGGCACGCCGAACAGGTATTTCGGCACGAACCACTGCGGCGAGCGCACGCTCATGTGCACGCGGTCGGCGATGCGCGAGGCTTCGACAGCCACATCCGCCGCCGAATTTCCGGCGCCGATCACCAGGACGCGCTTCCCGCGCCAGGAATCATCCACCCGTTTGAAGTCGTGCGAATGCATGTACGTGCCGGTGTAATGGCCCGGAATCTGCGGGTGGGACGGGTTCCAATGGTGTCCGTTCGCGACCATCAGGTGGGTGAAGTCGGTGGTGGACTCGTTCCCCTCCGCATCCCTCACCGTCACCTTCCAGATGCCGTCGACCAGCTTCGCATCGGTTACGGTGTGATGGAAGCGGATCTCGTCCAGCACCCCGAACTGCCGCGCATAGTCCTCGAAATAGGCCTGCACTTGGCGATGGTTCGGATAATCGGGGTAGTGGTCGGGCATGGGGTAATCTTCGTACGAGCTGAGCGTCTTCGAACTGATGATGTGCGTGTTCTCATAGACGCTCGAATGTCCGGTGGCGTCGTTAAAGACCCAGTTCCCGCCCACCTTCCCGCTGCGTTCGAACAGGATGTAGGGGATGCCCGCTTGTTTGGCGTTTTTCGCGGCGGTGATGCCGGAGGGTCCGGCGCCGATGATGCAGATCACGGTTTTCAGTTTACGGTTTTCAGTAGTTCGAAGCGCGAAGCGCGATGTGCAAGGCAAGATGGGCCTAAAATAGACACTGGAATTGAAATTGGAACCATGTTCAAGCCCCTTTTGCTTCGCACTTCGCACATCGCACATCGCGCTTTACTCCCCTCTTGCTTCGCACATCGCACTTCGCGCCTCGCGCATCGTACCATTTGAAAACTGCGCAGATATGGATAGGTTGCAGAATGACTGCGTTGCGACATCTGGTCTTGGCTCTGCTGCTGATTTCGTGCGATTCCGGCATGTTGGGTGAGGGAATGCTCACCGAAGGCACCTATGTGGGTGTGTTCACGCGGATGGATCCCGTGGCCAAGTACCAGCCGGCGAATGTGACGATCACCGTCACGGGCGACCGGTTCGAGGGAGACAGCTCCATCCCGAACTACCCCGCGATCTGCGAAGGACGTGTTCGGTCCGACGGGCGATCCGTCGAATTCGAGAACGAGTGCCTGTTTACCGCCGATTTCGACTGGACCTACATCCTGGACGGCACCTTCGTCGCCTCGACAGAGCGCAACACCCTCACGTTGACCAAATCGTACGGCGGAGGCCGCTACGACACCTATCATCTCACACGCGAATAACATGTCGAAAGGTCTGAAATCGTCGTTGCTGGTACTGTCCACCGGCTTTATGATCACTCTCAACGGGTTGGCGAACGGCCTGCCGCTGAATGGAAAAACCACGGGCGAATTGTCGGCCATGTATCCGAACTGGTTCGTGCCGGCCGGGATCACCTTTTCAATCTGGGGCGTGTTGTACCTGCTCATGTTGGCATATGTGGCGATGCGCATAATCAAGCGCCACACGCCGGACGATGGCGTCGAATCGGCCTACATGCTCACGGCGGTGCTCAACGGAAGCTGGATCGTGGCCTGGCATTACGAATGGATGGGCGCGTCGCTCCTGATCATGGGCGGCTTGCTTGCGACGTTGATCGGCATTTCGCATCAGATGGGTCAGACCGTGAACCGTACGCATTGGCTCACCAAGCTCACCTTCGGAATGTATCTGGGATGGATCCTTGTGGCCACGGTGGCGAATGTGACCGCGGCGTTGGTGTCGTGGGGATGGGGTGGATGGGGGATCGAGGGTCCGACCTGGGCGGCATTGCTCGTTGGCGTCGCGGCGTTGATCGGCCTGACCGTCAAGCGTATATTCGATAATCCATATGTACTCATTTCTGTGATTTGGGCGTTGATCGGGATCATGCTGAAGCAGATGGGG
>CAYVRS010000084.1:4562-4884 GCA_964454075.1 uncultured Chitinophagales bacterium | reverse complement strand
GGATGAGCGTCGACCTGATCACGAGGTTCTTCGGCGCACGCGGACGCCATGGAAGCCTGCTACGACCCCGATGTTCAGTTTGAGGATCCGGTATTCGGTCGGCTCCAAGCAGGCCACGTGATGGCGATGTGGCGGATGCTGCTGCGTCGGAACAAAAGCGGGCTCGACATCCGGCTGGAGAGGGTGGTGTCGAAGGGTGGGACGGGCTCGTGCGTGTGGATCGCGACGTATCGGGACCGGTTCAGCGTATGGGGATGGGCGCGGCAGGCGCTGGGGTCCCGGGCTGGCTGCTTGGCTGGACACCCTGGATGACCTCGAAACT
>CAYVRS010000084.1:0-4552 GCA_964454075.1 uncultured Chitinophagales bacterium | reverse complement strand
GTATCACTCGACTCCTTGCGTTATTCGCGGACCTTACGATACGCCGCCAAGACCCCCTCGCTCGTCGCGACGGGCATGACCTCGGCGATGGCTTTCACCGCCGGGGCAGCGTTGCTCGGCGCGAAGGCGCGTCCCGCCAGTTTCAAGGCGCTGATGTCGCCCGAGCTGTCCCCGATGTAGGCGATGTCTGACAACGGGATTCCGGTGACCTGCGAAATCCATGTCAGGCCGTTCCCCTTGTTGCACACGCTGAGGATGACGTTCACCGAAATCTCGGTGTGATGCACTTCGAACAGCCCGTCTTCGCACGCCACCCGCTCTTTGCACAGGGCGTAGATCTTCCGGATGATGCCGTAGTCCTGGTTCACGAAGCCGACGTCGGTGTGCTTGGCGAATTCGAGCATGCTGCTCGGAAATTGCGTCGCGATGAGCTGAGCGCCCCACTCGCGGATCCGTGCCACCCGACGCATCATGTCCGCCGTGATCGCCGGATTCCAATGCACCATCGTAGTCTTCGGGTCGAACAAGCCGCCTCCCGATTCGAAGATGACCGGCCCGTCGATCCCCAACATCTGCGCCATGCATTCGGCATAGGGCTGCGGCCGACCGGTCAGGATCGCCAGCTTCGGCTCGCCGTTCAGATTCAGGTCGCGGATGGCGGAAAACGAGTCCCAGTGCGGGGTCGTGAAGGGGACGGTGAGGCATCCATCGATGTCCACCACGAACAGTCGGATCATGTCTTGGGTTTGAAGGAAGGAAGGACCACGTACAGGGTGAACATCACCCAAGCCATCGCCAGCGGCCACTGATAGCGGTTTTCATAATCGGCGAATTCCTGGGTGGCGAACTCCTGCTTATCCAAGCTTTCGATGCGCCCCAGGAAAGGATCGAGTCCGTCCGCCGGACGCAGAATCTCATAATACGCTCCGTTTCCGGCCTGCGCGATGCTCTGAAGCCGGTCGCGCTGCAATCCGGACGTCACGACCGTGCCTTGGGCGTCGCGCTTGTATTCGATCAGCCGTCCGTTTTCGTCATAGATGGGGATGGCGCCTCCGGCCGGAGTTCCGATGCCCACGGTGAACACGATCACGTTCTTGGCGACGAGCTGTTCGAGCGATTCCCCGAATTCGGGTCCATGGTCTTCCCCATCCGACACCAGCAGCAAGACCTTGGCCGCATCGGTGGAGGATGTCCCCTCCGCCGAGCTGTAGGCCTCCAGGGCGGCGCGCATCGCCGTGCTGAAATCGGTGCTGCTCGAGGGCATCAGCTCGGTGTTCACGATGTTCAGGAACATCTTGAAGGCGGAATAATCGTTGGTCAAGGGCACCTGGAGCAGCGATTCGCCGGTGAAGACGATCAAGCCCACGCGGTCGCCTTTCAGCCGGTCCACCATCCGCACCAATTCGAACTTCGCTTTGTCGAGGCGGCTCGGACGCACATCCTCCACATTCATGCTCATCGAGAGGTCGAGCGCCACGAGGATGTCGATGCCCTGGCGTTTCACTTCGCGGACCTCGGTCCCGATTTTCGGTCCGGCTAAGGCCACGATCAGAAGCACGAATCCGGAGTACAGGCCGACAGTGCGGATGCGGTCCATCGCCACCCATCGGGGCGTCACCAGCTGGCTGAACACCTCCTCTGAGAAATAGGATCGACGCAGCTCCCTCGAGCGCCGCGTCCACCACCAGGTGAGCGCCGCCGTCAGGGGCAGAAGGAGCAGAAGCCAGAGCGTATGAGGGTTTTCCCAAGCCATAGTGTAGAGCCGAAAGATACCGAAAACCTCGTATTTTGCGCCATGCACGCCCTTTCCGTTTACAATACGCTCACCCGCCAAAAAGAGGTCTTCGAGCCCATAACGCCCGGTTTTGTGGGGATGTACGTGTGCGGACCCACCGTGTACGGTCCGCCCCACCTCGGGCATGCGAAAAGTTATGTCGCCTTCGACGTCATCCAGCGCTATCTGCGCCATCTGGGCTACACCGTGCGTTATGTGCAGAACATCACGGATGTGGGCCACCTCACCGACGATGCCGACGCCGGCGAAGACAAGCTCCTGAAACAATCGCGTCTGGAACGCAAGGAGCCCATGGAGATCGCCGAGACCTACACCTGGCAGTTTTTCCGAGACATGGACGCCCTCAATGTGAAGCGCCCCGACATCTCTCCGCGCGCCACGGGCCACATTCCGGAGCAGATCGCCATGATCCGCGAGCTGATCGACAAGGGACACGCCTACGAGGTGGATGGGAATGTGTATTTCGATGTCTCCAGCGATCCGGATTACGGAAAGCTGAGCGGCCGTCAGATCGAGGAGGCCGAATCCGGAACCCGGGTCGAAGCCGCTTCCGACAAGCGCCATCCTGCGGATTTCGCCCTTTGGAAGCGCGCCGACGCCAGCCATGTCATGAAATGGGACTCCCCCTGGGGCGTGGGATACCCCGGTTGGCACATCGAGTGCTCCGCCATGAGTTCACGCTACCTGGGCAAGGGCTTCGACATCCACGGCGGCGGACTCGAGAACCAGTTCCCCCACCACGAATGCGAGATCGCGCAGAGCGAATGCGCCCATGGCCAGCGGTTCGTCAAGTATTGGCTGCACAACAACATGGTGACGCTGAACGGACAGAAGATGGGCAAGTCGCTCGGAAACGCGATTTCCCTGGAGCAGTTCTTCACCGGCACGCATCCTCTGCTCACGCGCACGTGGAGCCCGGCCGTGATCCGCTTCTTCCTGCTGCAAAGCCATTACCGCGGCACCACCGATTTTTCAGAAACCGCCTTGGAAGCGGCGGAAGCCGGCCTCAAGAACCTCCACGAGCTGCTGTTGTCGATCGATGCGGTGGAAGCGCGGACCGACGGCCCCTCCTATTTCCGTTATCTCAGCAGCCTGAAGCAGGAGTTGGATGCGGCCATGAACGACGATTTCAACACCGCGAAAGCCATCGCCGTGCTGTTTGAAAAGCTGAAGACCCTGCGTCATTTCATTCAGGAGAACGGCGCGCCGGTCGAGCTGTACGAAATCAAAGCCACGATCCGGTCCATGGTGGACGGCGTGCTGGGTCTCTGGCCCGAACAGGCCGGCAACGACGTGTTGCCCAAGCTGGATGCGGCGATGCATCTGATTCTAGACATCCGTGCGAACGCGCGGAAAAACAAAGATTGGCCGACATCCGACCTGATCCGCGACCAGCTGAAGGCGGCTGGAATCCGCGTGGAAGACGGACCTGAAGGCAGTACCTGGAAATTGGAAAACTAATCATGTCCCCTTATTTCGTCTGGGATGGAAATCCCGTCATGTTCACCATCCCAGCGATTCCGCTGCCGTTCGAGCTGAGTCTGATCGGCCTGGTGCTCGCGTTCATCGCGCACAACGTGCTGGTGTCGCGCAAGACGAAAGGCAAGCCGCTGAATCCCTGGCTGCTGGGCGCAGGCGCGTTCGTGGCGGGGCAACTCCTCGGGTTGGCGCTGCCGGGTCCGACCTTTGACGCCATCGGTCCCATCGCCCCGAGGTGGTACGGGCTCATGTTCGCCCTCTCCTTCTACTTGGGCTACAAGATCGGCGCGCGCACCTTCCTCGACGCGAAACTGCCGCTGCAGCACGCCGACAGCCTCTTCCTGTACCTGATGGCCGGCACCGTGCTCGGCGCCCGGCTCGGACACGTCATTTTCTACGACCTGGAGTATTACCTGGCGAATCCGGGACTCATCCTCGCGTTCTGGGAAGGCGGACTGGCCAGCCACGGCGCGGTGATCGGGGTGCTCACGTCGGTCTGGCTCTTCACCAAGAAACACAAGCAGGTCGACTTCCTCTGGGCGGCCGACCGCATGGCCTTGCCCTTCACGCTCGGCGGCTTCTTCGTCCGCTTCGGCAACTTCTTCAACTCCGAAATCCTCGGAAAACCCAGCGACGCGCCCTGGGCCGTGGTGTTCTCCCGCATCGACAACATCCCCCGCCATCCGTCCATGCTGTACGAAGCCTTCTGGTACCTGGGAGCCTTCGCCTTCTTCGTCTGGTTGTATAAGAAATATGAGACGCGTCCGCCGCAAGGCGCCCTCACCGCGCTCTTCCTGGTGGTGCTCTTCACGGGTCGCTTCCTGATCGAATTCACCAAAGAGAACCAATCCGCCTTCGAAGCCGCGCTTCCGATCAACATGGGCCAGATCCTGAGCCTCGTCTGCATCGTGATCGGAGGGATTTGGTTGAGTCGGATCAACTGGAAAAGCAATTCTAAATGATCAATTTTAAATTTTAAGTGGGCAAGCACAACTCATTCTTTCCCGATGAATGGACATACCGTTCTACCCCCAATTGATCATTTATAATTGTCCATTTAAAATTTAATAAAGTGCACAACCTCAAAGCCCTCACTCTCGACGAACTCTTCTCCTTGTGCAAGGAGCTGGGTATCGAGCGCTATCGGGCTGAGCAGATCTTCCATTGGATGTACCGCGTGGGGGTGTCATCGTTCGATGAGATGACGAACCTGTCGAAGGACCTACGCGCCAAGCTCAAGGCCGTGGCCATGCTTCACGGTGGAGGTGGTTCAGAAGC
>CAYVRS010000083.1:6174-9562 GCA_964454075.1 uncultured Chitinophagales bacterium | reverse complement strand
ATTGTGGGTGAGGCTGAGCGTGAGAAGGTGATTCTGCTTCGCCGCTACCTCACGGCGATGACGCCGCTCGAAGCCATGGAATTCGTTCTCGACAAGATGAAAGGCACACGGAGCAATACCGAGTTCCTGATTTCCATGAACCAATAATCGGTTCAATCGTCGTTCAGACCGAAACTTCCCATGGGATGGCGGGCGAGCCGACCCACCCGCGAGAACAGAGAATGGTACATCAGGATGTACGCGTTTTCGCGGTAGATCTGGCGCAACATCAAACGTTTGATGCGAGCCGCGACCAAGGCGTCGGTATCCATGCGGTACCGCACTCTCGAGGGGAAGAATTCCTCGTTCGGGAGTAGGTCTCCCATGAAATACCCCGCTTTTCCAGAATCGGCGATGCGCACGATCTGATGTCCGGGGGTATGTCCACCTGTGAAGACCAATGAGACGCCCGGAATCACATCCATACTGTCTTGCCGGATGCCTTCCAGCTGCCCGCTGGCTTTCAGTCGAAGCAGATCATCGATCGCATAGCCCGCGTCCTGATACGGATTGGGCACGTCGAACTGGCGTACCGCATAATCCCATTCCCGCTGCTGCACCAGGATCCTGGCATTGGGCAACGTGGAGATCGTCCTTCCGCCCCGGTCGGTGTAGCTGAGTCCTGCGGAATGGTCCATGTGCAGATGGCTCAGAACCACATGGGTCACGTCGCCGGGAGAGAGGCCGAAGATGTCGAGATTGGTTTTCAGATTCGATACGCCTGGCGCGGGACTTCCCGCATCCAGGCCCATTCCGATGCCGGCGTCGAGCAGAACGACATGGGTATCATCCATGAGCAGCATCGGTTCGATGCCCACCACCAAGGCACCCGTGAGGATGGGTTCGCTGGGTTTCTCCAGGCGCCCATCCTCTTGGATCAGGAAATGACCTTCGCTCAGGGGTTCGATCTCAAAGCGGCCCAGCTTCATGCCGGTTCACTTCCACTCAAGTTCAAGGGGGAACAGGGTGTACGCCATGGGGCGCTCCAAGAGCATCGGGGGCTGCATGCGGTTCATGAATTCGGGAAGCAGCGCGGCACGGGCCTCCTGCAAGCCGCTGGTGAGGAGTTTTTCGAGGAAGGGAACCTCTTTCGGGAACAGGTCGGTGTCGTAGGCGCTGAGTCCGGCCATGTCGGCGGCGATGGCGATGGCCGTATCGAGGCCGCCGAGCACATCCACGAGTCCGTTGGCTTTGGCGTCGGCCCCGCTCCAGACGCGGCCTTGACCGAGGGCGTCGACTTGCGCCGGCGTCATGCCGCGGTTGTCGGCCACACGCTGCTTGAAGAGCGTGTAGGTTTCCTGACTCATGGAGGTCAGCATGGCGCGCTGAGACGGACTCAAGCGGTTGGCCGGATCCATCCAGCTGGCGTTCGGATGCGTGGCCACTTCATCGAAGGTGATGCCGAGCTGGTCTTCGAACAGCTCCTTGTAGGAGATCTTCTGCATGATCACGCCGATGGATCCGGTGATGGTGGTGGGCATGGCGACCACCGTATCGGCGGCCATGGCGATGTAATAGCCTCCGGATGCGGCCACACGACCCATCGATGCCACGACGGGACGGTCGCCCGCGGCGTCTTTGACCAGTTTCCAGATCAGTTCTGAGGTGGTGGCGGCACCACCCGGTGAGTCGATACGGAGCACGATGGCCTTGATGTCGTCGTTCTTCGCGATGGTCTCGAGCTCGTCCTCGATGAGCGTGGCGGTGAGCACATCCCCATCCGGATTCATCAGGTCCGGTGCGGACACAGGAAGGATGAGGCCGGAAGCGTAGAGCACGGCGATGGTGCCTTCCGAAGCGGGTTTTTCCACTCCTGCGGACGATGCGCTCACCGAGCTGTACCGCGCATAACTCACGGTTTCTAGTTTCGTGCTTCCGGCACGGGCCGCGATCAGCGATTCGAGATCCTTCGGATAGAGGAGGGAGTCGACGAGCCCGGCGTTGAAGGCGTCGGTGGCGGAGAAGATCGGCGCTTTGGTCAGGATGGCATCCAATTCGGCTCGGCTCTTGCCGGTTTTGGCCTCGGTGGCGGCAAGGTGCATGTCGAGCGCGGCGTTCAGGACGGAAGTGAGCTGCAGGCGGTTGGCCGACGTGAACCGGTCGTGGGTGTACGATTCCGCGGCGGTTTTGAACTCGCCCGAATTCACGACATCCACCTCGATGCCGATCTTGTCGAACAGGCGCTTGTAGAATTGGCCTTGAAGGTAGAAGCCATCGAATTCGATGTAGGTCTGCTGCGGCGCGAAAATGGAATCCGCGGCGGTGGCCAAATAATAACCGGCTTCGTTCATTCCCATGTCGTCGGTGGAGGCATACACGAATTTGCCGCTTTCCTTGAACGACATGATCAGATCGTGGATCTCCTGAAGCGTGGAGAAGCCGCCGCCCACCGAAGTGATGTCGAGCCAGACTCCGGCGATTCGGTCATCCGCCGCCGCGTTTATGAGAACTTCGCGAAGCCCGTTCACCGACACACGGTTCTGATACCCGGGATCGCTGAGCTCCGCGAACGGATTCTCCACGGGCACACGTTCCATCAAGGTGCCGGAAAGCGGAATCTTCAGAACGGAGTTCGATTTCACATAGGGCTCGGTCGTGGTCGACGTGCTCGCGGCCATGCCGATGATGAGAAACAGAAGCAGGAAGAAGAAAAGAAAGAGTCCGGTGAGGGTGGCGAAAACGCCTTTGATGAAAGACATAAGTGGTAACTTAGTAGGGTAGAAGAGTTCGTGGAAACTAACAAAACAATGGCAGATTCTTTTGATGCGATCGTGATCGGGTCCGGGCATAACGGACTGACCACCGCCTGTTACCTGGCCAAAGCCGGCCATAAGGTCCTGGTCTTGGAACGACGGGAGACCTTGGGCGGCGCGGTCTGTACGGAAACGATGTTCGGCGGGTACAGGATGGATGTCGGCTCCTCCGCGCATTTCATGATCCACCAGACCCCGGTGATACAAGAGCTGGAACTTCATAAGTACGGTCTGGAATACATCGATCTGGATCCGTTCATGTCGTTTCCGGTCTACGGCGGCAAGGGCGTCATCCATTTTTTCAAGGATCTTGACCGCACGCTGGAATCAATCGCGACCGTGGCGCCGGAAGATGTCGACAACTACCGACAGTTCATCGAATTCTGGACACGCATCAACCGCGGTGTGCTGGGGGCGTTTCTAACCCCACCCAGCGGTGGAAACATCCTATCCGAAATGGTCCGCGGACAGATGCGGGACGGCTCGATGTTTGCCAAAGGCGAGCAGATGGACGGGCTCCGCAAAATTTTGAGCAGCTACGGACAAGTGGTGGAGGAGAGTTTCCACAATCCTCATCTGAAGACCGCGTTGCTGTG
>CAYVRS010000083.1:0-6131 GCA_964454075.1 uncultured Chitinophagales bacterium | reverse complement strand
CAATCGGGTCCGACGCCCGACATGGCCGCCTCCGGGGATTTCGTCGGCTGGCAAGCCATGATGCACCAAAGCGGCGGAAAGCGTCCGAGAGGAGGGAGCGGCATGCTCACCCAGGCGATGATCGCGATGCTTCGAGCTCACGGTGGAGAGGTGTGTGAGAACAGCCCTGTGAAGCGGATCCTCATACGTAATGGCGTCGCTGAAGGCGTGGAACTCATCAATGGAGATACCTTCCATGCCAAAACCATCGTTTCGAACGCGCATGTGCAGACCACGATGCTGAACATGGTGGGTCCGGAGCACTTGTCCGGCCATCTGATGAAACGCGTGGCGGACATCAATGTGGGCAATGGCTTTGGAATGGTGCTGCGTTGCGCGGTGGATGAATTGCCTCAATACGAGGCTTGCCCGGGCGATCCGTACATTCACAACGGCTTGCAAATGCTGTGTCCCGACCGCGACTACATGTTCCGCGCCATCGGAGATTTCCATCGTAAAGAGCCTCCGAAAGAGCCTGCGGTAGTGGCCATGACGTTTTCCAAAATCGATCCCACCTTGGCGCCCGATGGCAAGCATACTCTCTTCGCTTGGGCTCAGTGGCATCCCTACGAATTGGCCAACGGCGTGAGTTGGGATGAGATCCGTGAACGGGAAGCCGAGAAGATCTACGATGTGGTGGTCCGTTATGCCCCCAACATGAAGGGAAAGAGGCTGGATTGGTACATCCAGACACCGTTGGACATCGAACGCAAGCACGGACTGCTCCGTGGCAACGTGATGCATGTGGAAATGAGTTTCGACCAGATGTTCATGTTCCGTCCCACCCCCGAGCTCAGCCAGTACAAAACCCCCATCAAAGGGTTGTATCTTTCCAGCGCTTCCTGCCACCCCGGTGGAGGCGTTTTTGCAGCGGCAGGATACAACGCGGCCAAGGTCGTGTTGAAAGACATTTCGAAGAAACGATGGTTTTGACGCATGGATCGTGTACGTTTTCTTAAGCGGTTGACGGCGACGAGCGGCTTGCTTGTGGCCCCACTCATTGAGGCGGAGGCCAGCAACCCTGCGGCGGCCGCTCCGTTCGTGAAGGCGCCCCGGGTGCGACTTGGAGAAACCGCCGCGAACACCTCTCCGGCCGGAAGCACGGTCTCGAAAGAAGTTATCGACACCGCCGTCGCCTCGATTCATAAACTCGGCCTCAAAACGAAAATGAGTAACGTGGGCTCCCGCTGGGGGTATCTCGACGGACGCGACACCGAACGCCGCACCGTAGAAAGCGCCGTGGTGTGAGACAGGGATTCCGTATCGCGGGATTCAGAGTGACGGTCGATCCGTTGCTGCCTATCGTCATCCTGCTGATCGGTTGGCTCTTGACGCAACGGTACATCCCGAGCCAATCATACGTCGAAGGAGCCATCGCCTCGGCCTTCCTTACCTTATCCATTTTGTTTCATGAACTGGGTCATGCCATTGTAGCTCAAAGGCTTAATCTTACCATAGAGCGCATCCATCTCTTCCTTTTCGGCGGCATGGCCGAGCTGAAAAACCGTCCGCGCACACCGGGTCAGGAGGCCCTCGTGTCGCTGGCCGGACCCTTCGCCTCCTTCCTTCTCGGCATTTCGGCTTGGGGACTGAGCCTTGTGCTTCCGCCGATATGGACCACGGCCAATCTCATGGCCACCTTTCTCGCACAGATGAACCTGCTTCTGGCGCTGTTCAATCTGATCCCGATTTTTCCTTTGGATGGGGGCCGTGCGTTGCGTGCCTTGTTCTGGATGTGGAATGGTCGTTACATCCAAGCCTCGCGTCGGATGCAGCAGGTCAGCATCTTGCTGATCCTCGCAGTCATGGCGGTCGCATTGGTTGATTTCCTGCTGTGGAAATCGCCCTACACGGTGCTTTTTTTCATATTGACCGGATACCTGATTTATACCGTCTTCACCGCAAAAAAGGAACTCCTGCAAGTGCCCGTGCTGGCTGACCTCATCTACGAGCCCGATGCCTACGCCGATATGGACACCTCCCAAAGGAACATCCTCATTCCGGTTATGGACAGCGAACTCCGGCTCACCGCAATCCGATTCAGCCGTTCCGATGAGGAGATTCCGCCCCAAGAAGGGATGTATATTGATGTGGAAGACCCCTCGACCTGGAATCACAGGCAACGCTTTGCCGCCGAAGTGGTTCCAGTCTTGAAAAACGGATGGGTCGTCGGGGTTGCGGATGCCGACGAACTCCGATTCTGGTTGAACGAACACCATCATGCTGCTCTCTGACGCCCGGCTCTCCAAATCCTCGCTTCTGCACAATCTCGCGCTGCTTCGGGCGAAGGGAGGTGGCAAGCCCACGATCTGCGTCGTAAAAGCGAACGCATATGGGCATGGGGTGTCGCTCGTGGCTCCCGCATTGGCACCCCACACGGAATGGTTTGCTGTCGCACAGATCCAGGAAGCCGTCGAACTCAGGAATCTGGGCATCACGCATCCCATCTTGTGCTTCGCGCCCCCGCAATCGGCATCCGCATCCCTGTACCGTGATCATCGCGTGACCGCCGTGGTGAGTGCTCTGGACCATTTCGAACGCCTGCTCCCGGGAACCGAGTACCATCTGCATGTGGATACAGGCATGCGTCGCACGGGGCTGTATCCTGACCAAGTGCGAGACATCGAAACCGCGATGGGACGGCATCCGGCCTTGTCCCACACCGGACTCATGACCCATTTCGCCACCGCGGACGATCCCGACACGTCTGCATATCGTGCCCAGGTCGACGCGTTCGAACCGATCGTCGAACGCCTTGGCCGTGGAGTGATGGTGCATGCCGCGAATTCGGCCACCTTGATGATGCAGGAGGATGCGCGTTATGATGCCATCCGTCCTGGGATTTCGCTCTTCGGAATCGATCCTGCGCCGACGCAACGTCCGGGGTTGATTCCGACGCTGACTTGGGATTCGTTCCTCATCCAGGTGAAACCCATCCGGAAAGGGGACAGGGTCAGTTATGGCGGCACGTGGACCGCCCCGTCCGACGGGTTCTACGGAGTGGTTCCGGTAGGCTATAATGACGGACTCATGCGTCCGCTATCCGGCAAGATCACCTTCGGAGTCTCCGGGCGGGAGGTGCCGCAGGTCGGCATCATCACCATGGATGCCTGCATGGTCTGGTTGGGCGACACGCCGGAAGAGGTTGGCGCACCAGTCTCGATCTATGACGCGGAGGCCCGGCGTTTGCGCGAATGGTCCGCCACTTTGGGGACCATTTCCTATGAACTGCTGTGCGCGATCGGACCGAGGGTCAGTCGAGGATGGACGTGACGTCGATGTCGAACCGCAAGGTGTCGTTACGCAGCGCGTGCGTCGGGCTGTTTCCGTAGCCTAGGGCGGGAGGGATGATCAGGACGACCCTGGCGCCGGCGCGTTGACCCAAAAGGCCTTCGCGGAAGCCTCGGATCAATGAACTCATGCTCAGCAAGGTCGGATTCGTGGTGTTTCCATCCGAATACGTGCTTTCCTGGATCTTCCCGTCCATTTTCCGGAGGGTGTAGAAGGTGTAGACTCGGTCGACTTCCGAAATCGCGATGTCACCGGTGCCGGCAATCACGGTGTAGACTTTCAGTCCGTCGGCACGGTAGAATTTTTGGGCGTTCGTGGTGTCGTACGGAGCCGGAGCCGTGCTCGTATCGGGGGGCTTGAATTCGAAGCCGGTGTTCCAATCGTCACAGGCCGCTGTGGCGATCACAAGAAGAAAGACGGGAAGAAAGCGTTTGATCGTGTTCATACGGGATGAAGATATCATTTTTCATGGTTCCGTAACGCATCACGGAGCTCGTCCGGTGTGTGCGCTGGCGCATTGCAGCTGAATTCGGTGCACACCCATGCCGTAGGTTGTCCCAGGATCGCGGGTTTGTCGGCCAGGGCCCCTTGCACGACGATTCGGAACGGATCCGGCGAGCCGCCATGGACCGCCAGAAGTGATCCGTCATCCTCGCTCAATACCCATTCGGTACGTGGCGCGTCCCACTCACTCATCAACTGGAGCGCGACGCCGAGGGATAGTCCGTGGTCGGCCGCGATGCTGGTCAAGGCGCTGAGACCACGTCCGACCAAGGAGTGAAGGTCCGCGCTCAACGTATGCCGGTAGAGCCTCCACAGCCCCGCGAGGGCCGCGCTGTTGCCCGATGGTTCGGCATGGTCGAACAGCTCCTTCTTGCGGTAGAGAAGATCGTCGGACGGTTCCGAGAAGTAAAATGACGCGGTATCGACATCCAGAAAGCGGGTCATCATGGTTTGAGCGATCGACGTGGCCGACTGAAGCCACTCCTCATCGGCGGTCAGCTCGAACACATGGCAGAAAGCTTCACACAGGGTGCCGTAATCCTGGCTGAATCCAGGGCCGCCTGCCGCCTGATGAAGGACCTGGTCGTGATCGAGCACAGTCGATTTCAGGAAACAGGCCAGATCCAATGCACGGTCGCGCCAGACGGCGTCCCCCGTGTTCTGATGCAAGGAGCAGAACGCGGACAAGGTCATCGCATTCCAGGAGGTGAGTCGTTTCGGGTCGAACGCCGGACGTTCCTCTCGTTCCTCCCGCGCTTGACGCAAAGTTTGAAGCGTCGATTCCGGGATGAGACGGTCTGTCTTGCGTTCCAGGATGATGCGGTGCTCCCAATTGCCTTGGGGCTGGATGTCGAACGTCTCGGCCAATTCCGGCGCGAGGTCCATCAGTTCGGCGTATGTCCACGTATAGAAGCCACCTTCGGAGCCCGCGTTGTCGGCATCGAGGGCGGAGCCATAGCCACCCTCCGGAAGGCGCATTTCCCGTTCGAGGAAATCTCCGGTCTGATCGATGCAGGCTTTGATCATCGGATGCCGTGTGGACGCCCAGACTTCGGACATCAGGTGAAGCAGTTGCGCTTGGTCGTACAGCATCTTCTCGAAATGGGGGACCAGCCAGCGGTCGTCGGTGCTGTATCGATGGAAACCGCCTCCGATGGCGTCGTAGATGCCGCCTCGGCACATCGAAAGCACAGTGTGGACCACCATGTGGTGCGCATCGGAGGTTCGGTCCAGCGACGCATGCCGCCAAAGGAAGCGCAGCCACATGGCCATGGGGAATTTCGGCGCGCCCCCGAACCCGCCCGACGTGGCGTCGAACCGGACGGAATTTTTGGCGACGACGTCGCGCAGGATGTCGGGACCCACGGGAGAGGGAGGAAGATGGAGGAAGAGATCATCCTGAAGCGAGCGGGCGATGGAATCGGCCCGGTTGAGGAGGGTGGCCGCGTCTTGGGACCATAATTCCACTAGGCGCCGCAACACCATGACGAATGAGGGACGGTTGTGGCGGGGCTCGGGGGGGAAGTAGGTGCCGCCGTAGACGGGTTTCAGATCGGGCGTCAGCCACACGTTGAGCGGCCATCCGCCCTGTCCGCTCATCAGCTGAACCGCTTCCATGTAGAGGCTGTCGAGGTCCGGACGCTCCTCGCGGTCCACCTTGATGCACACGAAGTGCTCGTTCAGCACCGCCGCCGTGGCCGCATCCTCGAACGATTCATGCTCCATGACATGGCACCAATGGCAGCTCGAATAGCCGATGCTAAGGAAAATGAGCTTGTTTTCGGCTCGGGAACGGGACAAGGCGTCGTCGCTCCACGGGTACCAGTCGACGGGATTCGACCCATGTTGACGCAGATACAAGGACGGCGACGATGCCAGCCGGTTGCTCACCCGAAGATCTCTTTGGTGTGTTTCCGGTTCACCGATGCGCTGATCCAGATGCCGATCTCATAGAGGATCAGCAAGGGAACGGCGACCATGAACTGGGAGATCGGATCCGGCGGAGTGAGGATGCCACCCACGATGAAGCAGAACACGATGGCGAACCGGCGGTATTTGCGAAGGAAATCGGGGGTGAGCAATCCGACTTTCGACAGGATGTAGCTGATGAATGGAATCTGGAAGATGACGCCGCAGGCCAACACCCACATCGTGATGGACGTGAAGTACATGTTGATGTCGAAGTCGTTCCGGACAAAATCGGAGATGGTGAATGTGGCGAAAAACTGTAATGCGAATGGGGTTAACACCAAGTAGCCGAACAGGATACCGATCACGAACATGGCGGTGAAGAAAAA
>CAYVRS010000082.1:0-10095 GCA_964454075.1 uncultured Chitinophagales bacterium | reverse complement strand
CCTTATTGCGCTCAATAAGGAAGCGGAAGCCGGTGAAGAGGAACCCGAGGGAGATGGCGGTGACGACGATGAGTCCCCAGACGGAGGTCAGCCCGATCATGTACATCCCGAAGCCGACCGGAAGAAGCATGATCAGCGACGTGATGCTGTACATGGCGGTGTCGTAGCCCGAATCGTCGTCTTTGGGCAGCATCCGGAAGCCGGCTTTGCCATAGTCGTCTTTGAGGATCCAGGCGATGGACACCACGTGCGGAATCTGCCAGAAGAAGATGAATCCGAACAGAAGCCACATGCCGGGGTGACTCAGATCACCGCTCACGGCCGCCCATCCGCCCACAGGAGGCAACGCGCCAGCGACTGCGCCGATGGGCACGTTGGCGAAGGTGATGCGCTTGAGAGGGGTGTAGAAGCTCAGGTAGATGAAGGAGGTGGCTAGGGAGACGAGTCCGGCGGTGGCGTTCACGCTAAGAATCAGGTATACCAAGCCGCTGAAGATCATGGCCAGCGAGAAGAACAGCGCGCGGATGGGTTCCAGGCGCAGCATGGGCAATGGGCGGCGCGACGTGCGCACCATGAGCTTGTCGAGGTCGCGTTCCAGGTACTGGTTGTGCGCCGCGGTGCCGCCGGCGATCATCCACGTGCCGAGCACGGCGTGGAAGAGGGTTCCGAAATCCACCGAGCCGGCCGAGGCGAGGAAGAAGCCGATGGCCATGCTCGCCACCACGGAGGCTGTGATGCGCGGTTTCGTGAGCTCGAAATAGGCGGTGAGCGTCTGAAGAAACGTTGGCGACAACGATGTGGTTTGGCTTGCGGAAGACATGCTCAAAGGTACGGATTTTTTATCTTGTGAATTCACCTCAACCAACCGCCATGAGACTCAATCGGTTCCAGAAACTCGCGATCCTGACGGTCGCGGCCACGCTTTTCCTGATTTTTGTTGGCGGACTCGTCCGCGCCACGGGCTCCGGCCTGGGCTGCCCTGACTGGCCGAAATGCTATGGCGTTTGGGTTCCGCCGATGCACGCGGCGGATGTGCCCGCGGGGTATGACCCGGCCGAGTTCAACGCGGCCAAGACGTGGACCGAGTACGTGAACCGGCTCATCGGCGTGGTGATCGGCTTGCTGATCATCGCGACGGCAGTGAGTTCGTTGAAGTATCGCAAGACGCGGCCTTCGGTGACGGTTGCGGCCGTCGCGTCACTGCTTCTGGTGCTGTTCCAGGGCTGGCTCGGCGGGATGGTGGTGCGCTCCGGACTCTCCCAGGGGCTCATCACCGCGCACATGGTGGTGGCGATGGTTTTGGTCGGGCTGCTGATCTTCGCGGCGTTCAAGGCCGTCTCGCATCAGTTGCGAGTCACGTTGCCGGCTACGCACCGCAAGCCCTTGCTGTGGGCGGTGTGGACGCTGCTCGCGGTCTCCATGATTCAGCTGGGTATCGGAACCCAGGTGCGTGAAGCGATCGACTTCGTTGCGAAGACTATGCCCGACATTGCGCGTCCCGATTGGCTGTTGCTGACGGGTTTGGTGGATGTGGTCCACCGGTCGTTCAGCTGGCTGGTGTTAGGCGCGCTGGGGTGGGTGTGGATGGTCAGCCGCAGGCCTGGGGTGCCGAGTTGGGTAGGGAGGATGTCGTGGGTGGTGGCGGCGCTCATCCTGCTGCAGATCGCTGTCGGGATCGGACTGGCGTATGGCGGGCTGCATCCCGCGCTTCAGGTGGCGCATCTGAGCGGCGTGAGTCTCCTCATCGCCGCCCAATTCGTGATGCTGCTGATGGTCAGCGAGGCCGAGCCTACATCTGCGTCGTAGGGGGAGGAGCCGGAACCTTGTAGTAGATGTCGGACGGCTTCTCGCGGAACATGGTGTCGAGCATGGTCACGCCCACCATCAGGGTGAAGAACACCACCGACAGAAGAAGCGCGATTGTGTTGATCTTCTTGTCCCAATACAGGCCCATGAAGAAAGCCGCCACGCAGAACGCCTTGGCCACAGCGATACCGATCGCCACGATGATGTTGAAGGGTGCGGGGATGTGGATGTAGGCCACAGCCACGGTGAGTCCGGTCAGCACGAGCAGGGCTCCGGCCGTGCCGAACAGATACTTGAGAGGAATGATATGATGCGAGCTCATGGGTGCGTTCCGTTTTAGTCGATCAGATAGAGGAGGGGGAACAGGAAGATCCAGATGATGTCGACCAAGTGCCAGTACAGGCCCGTGATCTCCACCGGGGTGTAATACGACGAGCTGTAGGCGCCTTTCTTGGTCTTGAAGATCAGCCAGGTGATGATCCCGATCCCGATGATCACGTGGATGCCGTGCAAGCCGGTCATCATGTAATAGATCGAGAAGAAGATGTTCGCGTTCGGATGGTCGATACCCGTGAAGGTGTAGTTCTCACCCGGGAAGATGCCCAGCTCGAACTTGTGCGTGTACTCGAAGTACTTGATGATCATGAAGACGAAGGCCAGGGCCACCGTCGATGCCAGAAACTTGATCGAAGCGCTCGGATTGTCGGTCTGCGCCGCGCGGATGGCCAGGGCCATGGTGAGCGAGCTTCCGATCAGCACCAAGGTGTTGATGCCGCCCATCATGGTGTCCAATTGGGTGGCGGCCATGGTGAACAGTTCCGGATGCCAGGCGCGGTAAACGATGTAGGCGACGAACAAGCCTCCGAAGAAGAGGATTTCCGTCACGAGGAAGACCCACATGCCCAACTTCGCGGAGTCGAACTGCTGTTCGCTGTCCACGAAGTGGTGCTGCACGTGGCTGTTGGAATGGGTGGCGTCGGTGTGGGACATAGGTGTCTTAGTGCGCTTTGGTCTCAGTGTGGCTGTGGCCGTCATC
Source organism: uncultured Chitinophagales bacterium (assembly GCA_964454075.1). Classification (GTDB taxonomy): domain Bacteria; phylum Bacteroidota; class Rhodothermia; order Balneolales; family HLUCCA01; genus CAMTWZ01. The sequence continues at coordinate 7,253 of CAYVRS010000082.1, read as the reverse complement.
GATGCCCAGACGGAAATCGGCGATCGGCTGATGGTAGTCGTACGGTCCGTGCTTCACCACAGGGATGTAGTCGAAGTTGTGCGGCGGCATCGGCGAAGAGATCATCCACTCCAAGGAACGCGCGCCCCAAGGGTTGGACGGAGCGGCTTCGCCCTTGCGGAGCGATTGCACCAGATACCAGAAGATGAGCAGGAAGCCCACGCCAAGCACCCAGGAACCCACGGTGGAGTATTGGTGCAAGGTCTGGAACTGCTCGATGTAGCCGTAGTAGCGGCGTGGCATGCCTTGCGAACCCATCACGAACTGCGGCAGGAAGGTCATGTTGAAGCCGATGAACAGGATCACCGCGGCGATCTTCGCCTGCAGCTCATTGTACATCTTGCCCGTGAATTTCGGCCACCAGAAGTGCAGACCGCCCAGGAAGGCGAACACGGTGCCGCCCATCATCACATAGTGGAAGTGGGCCACCACGTAGTAAGTGTCGTGCAGGTGGATGTCGACAGACAGGGCGCCGAGCATGATACCGGTGAGTCCGCCGATGGTGAACAGGAAGAGGAACATGATCGCGTACAGCATCGGAGACTGCATCCAGATGCTTCCCTTGTACATCGTGGCGACCCAGTTCAGGATCTTGATGCCGGTGGGCAGACCCACGAAGAAGGTGAGGAAGGAGAAGACGACGGTGCTCAGCTCAGACTGACCCGAGGTGAACATGTGATGCCCCCAGACCAGGAAGCCGATGAAGGCGATGGCCAGTGAGGAGAAGGCGATGGCCCAGTAGCCGAAGATCGTCTTGCGCGAGAAGGTCGCGATCAGCTCCGAGATGATACCGAAGGCCGGAACGATCATGATGTACACCGCCGGGTGCGAGTAGAACCAGAAGAAGTGCTGATAGAGCACAGGGTCGCCGCCCAAGGCCGGATCGAAGATGCCGATGCCCAAGGTGCGCTCCATGATGAGCAGGAGCAGGGTGATGGCCAGGACCGGCGTCGCCAGCACCTGGATGATCGCCGTGGCGTACAGCGACCAGATGAACAGCGGCAGTTTGCCCCAGGTCAGACCCGGTGCGCGCATCTTGTGGATGGTGACGATGAAGTTCAGACCCGTAAGGATCGACGAGAAGCCCATCACGAAGACCCCGAAGGTCATGGAGATGACCGCGGATCCGGTGGTGGTGGAGTAGGGGGTGTAGAAGGTCCAGCCGGTGTCGATGCCGCCATGCGCCATCGAGTACAAGGTGAACAGCGCGCCGCCCACGTAGATGTAGAAACTGGCCAGGTTCAGCCTCGGGAAGGCCACGTCTTTCGCTCCGAGCATCACGGGCAGGAAGATGTTGCCCAAGGCCGCCGGAATCGACGGAATGATGAACAGGAAGATCATCACCGCCCCGTGGAGGGTGAAGATGCGGTTGTAGGTGTCCGCATCCATGAAGTTGCGGGCAGGCTCCCACAGCTCAAGACGCAGGGCCAGGGCCAGCATGCCTCCGACGAAGAAGAAGAACGCGATCGACGCCAGGTACATCAGCCCGATGCGCTTGTGGTCGACGGTGAGCAACCAGGATTTCAGGCTCTTGTCGTGGTTTAGGTAATGGGACTCAGGATGCTCCTGAGCCGGAAATTCCTTGAGTGTGGCTTTTGTAGACATAAGTGGGTTCAGTTCAGCTCTTTGATGTATTCGATCAGCGCGTCGACTTGACGGTCGCTCAGCACACCGGTGTAGTTGGGCATGGCAGGGGCGTAGCCTGCGACGATTCTTGCGTTCGAGACGAGGATGGACTCGCGCAGGTAGCTCTCATCCACCACGGCGCTGCTTCCGTCGGCGAAGTTGTGCGTGTCACCGAAAATGCCGTTCAGGGCGGGTCCGATGCCGGCGGCACCTTCCACCGAGTGGCAAGCCATGCAGCCCTGTTGCGAGAAAATGTTCTCTCCGAGTCGTGCCAAGGGTAGTTCCTGCTCCGATTCGGCTTTCTTCGCATCCAGCCAAGCGGTGAATTCGGCTTCAGGAAGCACGATCACACGTCCCATCATGGCTGAGTGACCCGATCCGCAATACTCCGTGCAGAAGACGATGTGTTGCCCCGGTTCGTCGGCCTGGAACCACTGCGTGGTGTAGCGGTTCGGCATCAGATCCTGTTTGATCCGGAAATCAGGCACGAAGAAGGAGTGGAGCACGTCGCGCGATTGCATGATCAGTTTCACAGGCCGTCCGGCAGGGACGTACAGGTCCGACCCGCTCATCACACCATTGGTGTAGGTGAACTGCCAGCCGAACGAGAGACCCGTCACATACACTTCCATCGCGTCGGAGGGGGCGTTGCGCAGGTTCATGTAACCGCGGAAACCCCACGCGAAGACGATCATGATGAGGATGAGCGGTACGATCGTCCAGGTAAGCTCCAACGCCAGATTGTGGCGGATCACCGGGGTGACGTCCTCCTTCGACTTGCGCTTGTATTTCCATGAGAAAAACACCAAGGCGACGGTGATGCCGAGCAGCAGCAAGCCACCGGCGATGTTGATGAACATGAACAAGTTGTCGACATCGTTGGCGAGTGTCGAAGATTGTTCGGGGAGGAGATAATCTCGTAGACGTTCCATCTATGCGGTTCTGAGTGAGTTACGTTCGCGGTACCAGAGGATTCCCAGGAGTGATCCGACCAGAATCAGGGTGAGGAGACCACCCAGTTTCATGATGTTCACCGCGGAAGCCACATACGACCGGGAATCGGGGTCGTAGGTGTAGCAATACATGATGGCCTTGTCGATCACCGATCCGAGCTTGCCGTCGGCCGCGTCATACAATGCGTTCCTCATGTCGAGGTCGTTGAATTGCGCGCTATACAGATAGCGGGTGATCCGTCCTTTCGGGCTGACGAACACGATGTTCGCCGTGTGAAGATATTCTTGCGATTCATCGCTCCATTTGAAGGAAAATCCGATGGAGGAGGTCAGCGCCTGTATGGTGAGCGAATCAGCGGTCAGGAAATGCCAACCGGTTTGGAGGTCATCCTCTCCGGCGTTTTCCTTGATGTAACGCTTCTTTTTCGCATCGGCCAGGGTGTGTGTCTCTTTCGGATCGAAGGAGAAGGCGACGACGGTGTAATCTTTGCCGATCTCCCATTGAAGCTGCTTCACGGCATCATGAACGCCGTTGAGGATGAGACCGCAGAGCATCGGGCAGCCGTAGTAGACCGGAACCAGGATCACGGGTTTTCCGGCTTCGAAATAGGTCGACAGAGGCACCTGCGCGCCGGACTCGTCGGTCAGCGTGAGGTTCAGGTCGAGCATGTCGCCGAGACGTTCCGTCACCCCGACCCCCTGAAGCTCAGGCGGCAAGGTGTTGAGCTGCGCGGACGCACGTCCTGCGCAAAGGCTCAGTATCAGGACCAGGAGAAACGGCTTACTTGTTTTGCTCATTCAGGATCAACGTGAAGGCGCTGTCGACCGGAATGCGGTAGATCTGCTTTTCCGCATCGATCACGCCGACGGTGGTCAGCTCGTTCTGATGGGACGCTTTCAGGTTCTGGATATCCGGATATTGGGCTTCGATGGCGGCCTTGTAAGAGGCTTTGAAATCGAAGTACCGGTACATCTCGAAGGCGAGGAAGATCAACGCCGCCACCAGAAGCACCCCTGCGCCGAAGAGCATGAACAATCTGCCGTCGTTTAGCTTGTCTTCGACAACGCCAAGTTCCAGCTCTTCACGCAGTTCTTGAACAGACAACCCGTATTCGGGGTCCAGCGTGCCGATATCGATCGAAGAATTTGATTTTTTTGCCATAATCAGATCAGTGGGAATGCTGGGATTCTTGGAACTTGGGGTCGTTCACGCAGACCATCGGCGCTTTGCCGAATTTGTCGAAGAACAGCCAGAGGCTGATGCCGACCAGACCGACCAGCGTGGTCAGATCCATCCAGTGTGGCGCGATGTAGTGGTAGTCGGGGTTGGTGAGTCCGCGGTTCGGCATCACGATCCAGTATTGCTCGATGAAATGGACCACGATGATCCAGGCCGCCATGAACTTGAGGATGCCCAGGTTCTTTTTGGAGGATGCAGGCAGCAGGATGAAGAAGGGTATCGCGAAACGGGCGAGGATCAGGCCATAGCTGATGTACTCCCATCCGCCTTCCAGGCGATGGTAGAACCAAAGCGTTTCCTCTGGGATGTTGGCGTAGTAGATGAGGAAGAACTGGCTGAATCCGATGTAGGCGTAGAACACCGTGAAACCGAACATCAGTTTTCCGAGGCTCGAGTACTCGGCTTCACCGATGGTGTTCGTCAGCAAACCCTTTCCACGGAGGTATAGGGCCACCAGAAGGACAGCGGCCAGGGTGGCTTGGAACGACATCGCGAAGTAGTACACGCCGAACATGGTCGAGAACCAGTGCGGATCCAGGCTCATCAGCCAGTCGAAGGACGCGAAGGCCACGGAGAACCCGAACAGGAACAGTCCGGGCGCCGAAATCTTGCGCTGCTGTGTTTCGATACCCCAGTCGTTGGTCTGGTCCAAGGCGATGGTGTTCTTGTACAACTTGTAGCCCAGGTAACCCCAGAAGCTGAAATAGATCACATTGCGGACGATGAAGAACGGTACGTTCAGATAAGGAGCTTTGCCTTGAAGCAGGGCGTCGGTGGCCACGGCCTCCGCATGCGTCCAATGGTAGAGGCTGTGCATGCCGAACAGGACCGGAATGAACATGACGCCGACCCAGATCAGGTTCGACGCGCTCGTTTCGGGGATGCGGCGCAGGGTGATCGCCCATGACGAACGGGTGATGTGGTGCACCATGACCAGGAAGAGCGAGGCGATGGCGAAGCTGGCCACGAACGAGAAACTCGTCAGGTAGCTGTAGAAGAATTGGTCGTGATCCGCAAAATAACCGGCGAAGCTCACCAGGAGCCCTGCGATACCGGCATAGAGGAACTTCTTGGCCGGGTTGATATTCTGCGGAAACTGAACGGAGTCGTGTGTGGTATCGTGATGCATGGTTCAGTTCCCTGCTGCGAGGTTAAGGGTCTGGAGATCCGCTGCGGTGGCCGACTGGCTGCGTTGCAGCGCGCGGATGTACGATACGATCGCCCAGCGGTCTTCCACCGGAATCTGGTGGCGGTAGGAGTTCATCGTGCGCACGCCGTTGTAGATGGCGGAGTAGATCTGTCCATCCGGCATGTCTTTGACGACAGCGTCGTGGAAGCTTGGGGGAGGCACCAGTCCGGAGCGAACCACGATGCCGTCTCCGGCTCCGGTGGCGCCATGGCAGGGCTGGCAATAGATTTCGAAACGCTGCTTGCCACGGTAGAGGAAGGCACGGGTCAGTTCGACCGGAGCCTTGGCCACGTACGCGCCCGATTCGGTGACGCCCTCGTAGTAGGCCGCATCGGCATTGAGAAGGCCACGGGCCACAGTGCCTTCCACAGGGGTGCGCATGCCGCGGTTGTCTTCAAAGAAGGTGTTCTTGTCTTGGGCCTTGAACTTCGGCTGCCAGTCCATGTTCGGGTTGATGTGGATCGGCGGCTTTTCCGAAGGCATGCCTTGGCACCCGGCCAGGATCAATCCGAGAATCAGGATGGAGGAGTGTTTGAATCGCATGATCAGGCTGGAATCGGTTCGATGTGGATGGCACCGGCTTCACGCAGAAAGTCGGCCGTCTTGCTTTCGTTGAACAGGTCGTCGTCCGACTCGATGACGATGAACAATCCGTCGTCTGTGGCGCGTTTGAAGCGCTCCGAGTTGAACAGCTTGTTGTGGTGCTTCGGCATGTTGTTCAAAAAGAACATCCCGAAGACCGCCCCGAAGGCGGACAGGAGGATCGTCAGCTCGAAGGTGACCGGCACGTAGGAGGGAAGGTTGGCGAACGGCTTTCCTGAGATGTTCATCGCATAGGCCACGCTGGAGGTCCAGATGGTGAGCGATGCGCCCAGAGAGAAGCCGGCCAGACCGTGACCGAACACAATGCGACCCAGGATGGAGGGTTTGAGGCCCATCGCGTCGTCCATGCCATGCACGGGGAACGGCGTGTAGGTGTCCCATTTCTTGTAGCCGGCCTTGTTCACCAGCTTGGCGGCCTTCAGCAGGTCGCCGGTGTGTTTGAACTCGGCGAGGAGACCGAACATCTGTTCCGATTTCATAGGTGATTTCATGATTTTCCTCCTTTCTCATGGTCGTGGAAGTGAGGATCGGCTTGAGGCAGCACCATTTTGACTTCCGCCATGGCCACCATCGGCATGAACCGCAGGAACAGCAGGAAGAAGGTGAAGAAGAGGCCGAAGGTGCCGACATAGGTCAGGATGTCGACCCAAGTGGGCGAGTAGTAGCCCCAGGACGAAGGGAGGAAGTCTTGAGCCAGCGAGGTCACGGTGATCACGAAGCGCTCAAACCACATCCCGATGTTCACGATGATCGACAGGATGAAGGAGGCGGTGATGCTGGTGCGCATTTTCTTGCTCCAGAAGAATTGGGGCGAGATCACGTTGCAGAGGAACATCGTCCAGTAGGCCCAGGCATAGGGACCCATCGCGCGGTTGATGAACGCCGCTTTCTCATAGGTGACACCCGAATACCAGGCGATGAAGAACTCCATGATGTAGGCGAAGCCGACCATGTTTCCGGTCACCAGGATGATCAGGTTCATCTTCTCGATGTGGTTGATCGTCATGATGTCTTCGAGCTTGTACAGCTTGCGGGCGATGATCATGAGCGTCATCACCATCGCGAAACCGGAGAAAATGGCTCCAGCGACGAAGTAGGGAGGGAAGATGGTGGTGTGCCAGCCTGGAATGATCGAGACGGCGAAGTCGAACGATACGATGGTGTGCACGGAGAGTACCAGCGGGGTGGCCAGACCTGCCAGCAGAAGGTAGGCTTTCTCGTAATGCTGCCACTGGCGGTTGCCGCCGGTCCAGCCCAAGGCGAAGAACCCGTAGACTTTGGCGCCGATCGTGCTTTTCACACGGTCGCGGAGGGTGGCGAAGTCAGGAACCAGACCCACATACCAGAACAGAAGCGATACGGTGAAGTAGGTGCCGACTGCGAACACGTCCCACAGCAGGGGCGAGTTGAAGTTCGGCCACATCTGCATGCCGTTGGGAAGTGGGAACATCCAGTAGGCGAGCCAGATCCGACCGACGTGGATGCCCGGGAAGATCAGCGCGCAGATCACCGCGGACAACTACGCACGCGAGACTGCCCGCCGCACCAGCTGCGGCAACAACCTGCGGCAGATGGGGATCGCGGTCGCGAGTCACGTGTCGCA
>CAYVRS010000081.1:0-10529 GCA_964454075.1 uncultured Chitinophagales bacterium | reverse complement strand
CATGAGCTCAATCGGCTTGTGACACCGACCACGACCGTGGTCAATAAGATGACGTTGATCAAGTGAGTGGTGAGACGGGCCATGCACGTCGAAAACAATCATTCCACAATAAGGCAATCATAGTTCACCATCGGTCTCCAATCGATGGCATAGAAAATAGACGGTCTAGTATTTTTTGGGAATAGTGTTGAAACCCGAAGACAATTCATTGCAAAGAATTGAAAGGGTACGATGAAGTGTATGGTTGGATTTGATGATTGATTTCTTTTCACAGAGTTCGTGAATGACTCTGAAAAACCGGATCCATCTGCCATCATGGAAATCAGATGGCTCGTTGATGGGTGTTGGTCATTTCATGAACAAGTTGAATCATCTGATCTCGATCGAACGGTTTTGGCAGGTGATGACTGAAGAGTTTTGTTTTTGGATGAACCAGTGAATCCAGGCACGTAGCTGTCGCCACGGCGATCGGCGTGTGCTCATAGTCCGGATGTTCTCGAAGAATTCTGCAGAGTTGCTGCCCGCTCAATCCACGACCTAGTTGGATATCCAGGATGATGGCATCATAACGAACGGATTTCACACGTTCCAAAGCCTCTTCTGCTGTGTTACACAAATCGATGTGATAATCTTTCAGAATTCGACGTGCCAACATCTGAATGATCGGATCATCTTCCACATACAGGATTCGCTTTATACTGCCAAACTCCACCATATCCACTTCCTCGTTATGATTGAACGTAGGAATGTCTACTGTGACAGTGGTGCCGAGGCCTGGTGTGCTGTCGATGTGAATCCGCCCTTTCATCACGTCGACGATTCGGTCAACAATCGAAAGGCCGAGCCCCAGGCCACGATGTCGACGTGCGATCCCTTGGCTCTCCTGCCAGTAGGGAACGTACAGATGCGGTGTCGATTCGGGTTGAATGCCGATTCCAGTATCGCTGACGACAAGACGGATGGATTTGGCCATTGTTTCGAACCGTACCTGAACACCACCGGATGATGTGAACTTGATGGCGTTGTCGACCAAGTGATTGACGATGGAAATGAACAATGCCGGATCCACGAAAGCATGGTCTGATGCGGGCCACTTTGCCTTCAGGTAAACCTTCTTTTTTCGAGCTTTCAACTTCATGGAGTCCATGACAGGAGTAAGCAACTCCTGAAGCCTGACGTATTCCGGTAAGTTCTCGGTATTTCCGGCTTTCAGATTCACATATTCCAACACGGAATCTAGAACTTGTTGAAGAGTATTCGCACTTCGACGGATAAGACGCGCATAAGTCTGAGCTTCGTTAATGTTGACCAATTCATCAGAAAGCAATTGAGCGTATCCGAGTATTCCAGTAAGAGGCGTTCTGAATTCATAAGACATCGCTGTAATACGATGTATGGAATCCAACTTGCTCTGATCTTGACGTTGATTTCGGACTTCGGGGGTATTCACATTCAGCGCGGTTAGCATGATAATCTAGACATAAGACATGGACTGTAGATTGTATTCTCGCACGCGAAACATACTCAAGAAAGCAGTGCGTAAACTTGACATATATGTATAATAAATTGACATTTATATTTAGGCGGAGGCATGCTTCACATCCTGGCTCAAGCATCTACGGAGGTGGGTATCAAGGGTCAAAACCGTTCGCGAATCGGGAATCCGAAATCAACGCAATTCTGACACCCGGTTTTAACCGGAGGGCGGTATGTGTATCTTCGGGAATGCAGACTATATCCTCCCTCATCTTGAAAAACGTCCGCCCCGCCGGCCACGGACACTCCGCCTCCGCCACCGTCGACATCCTCATCCGTGACGGCGTGATCGCCGAAATCGGGCAAGGTCTTTCCTACGAAGGCGTTTCGGTCCACGATGCCAAGAACGCCCTCGTTTCCGGCGGATGGATGGACATGCATGTGCATCTGCGCGAGCCTGGCTTCGAGCACAAGGAGACGATCGCGACCGGTTGCGCGGCCGCGGCCGCGGGCGGATTCACCGCCGTCGCCTGCATGCCGAACACGAAACCCGCCACGCACACGCGCGACGTGGTCGAGTACATCCGCAAGAAAGCGGAATCGGAAGCGGTGGATGTGCATCCGATCGGCTGCGTATCGAAAGAGCGCAAAGGGGAGAGCATCGCCGAGATGGCCGACATGAAAGCCGGTGGCGCGGTCGCCTTCTCCGACGACGGTGATCCGGTGCACAACGCCAAACTGATGCGCATCGCGCTGGATTACGCGTCCATGCTCGACATGCCGATCATCAACCACATGGAAGACCTGGCTCTGTCGCGCCCCGGACACATGAACGAAGGCAAGGTCTCTTCGCGCCTGGGCTTGGCCGGCACGCCGAACATCGCCGAAGACGTGATGATCGCCCGCGACATTCTTCTTGCCGAGCTCACCGGCGGACATCTGCACGTCGCGCACCTGTCCACCCGAGGCGGGATGGAGCTCGTGCGCCAAGCCAAAGCGAAGGGAATCCATGTGACGACCGAAGTGTGTCCGCATCACTTCGACCTCACCGACGAGGAAATCGAGCGCCATCCGTTCGATACCCATTACAAGATGCATCCGCCGTTGCGCACGCAAGACGATGTGGATGCGATGATCGAAGGCTTGGCCGACGGCACCATCGACGCCATCTGCACCGACCACGCGCCGCACAGCATCGACGAGAAGGAGGTGGAATTCATCTACGCGCCGAACGGCATCATCGGGCTGGAAACCGCTTGGGGCGTGTCCGTGAAGCGCCTGCTCAGCACCAAGATCCTCACGCTCGATCAGTTGCTCGACAAGCTGGTCGCCGCGCCGCGCCGCATCCTGCGCCTGCCGGTTCCGGAAATCAAGGTCGGTGCCGTCGCCAACCTCACGATCTTCGATGTGGACAGCCGCTGGACCTTCGCCGCGTCCGACATCCGCTCGAAATCCAAGAACACGCCGTACATCGGTGCCGACATGCACGGCCGCGCGCACGCCATCTACAACAAGGGCCGGCTCGTCGTCACGGGTTAGACCGCACGCGCGCCTCTTTGGCCAGAACATCGTCGAGCACCTGCCGAAGGGTCGATGAGGGACGGATGTCGTTGTACCGCAGGATGTTGCCGTTGCGGTCGAGCAGCACATAGAACGGAATGCCGCCGCCTTTGTAGGCCTTGAACAGGGGATGGGTGAACCCGCCGCCGGCATAGAGTTGCGGCCATGGATGCGGATCGTATTCCACATACCGGAGGGTGGCGTCGCGGTCTTCTTCGGTGGAGATGCTCACGAACTCGACATCGTTGCGGCTGTAATCGGCGTAGATGCGTTTCATGTGCGGGAATTCGACCAGGCAGGGCACGCACCAAGACGCCCAGAAGTCGAGGAGCACGTACCTCCCGCGATACTCGTCGGAGCGGCGCATCTCGCCATTCAGATCGGGCAGGGTGAACGCAATTTCAGGGTTGCCCGGCTGCACGCGTTTGAGGTCCTCATACAAGGTGCTCAGGAAAGCGATGTTCTCCGGAAAATCGGAATACCGGTCGATGTGGTCGAGATAGCTGGCTTCGGCGTAGGGGAAGTCGGTTTCGGTGAGGCGCTCAGCCACGAGGAACATTGACGCATGCGCCCGGGCGCGCCGCTCGGAGATCTGGGCTGTGACCAAGGACCGGAGTGAATCGAGACGGGGCGCATCGCGCCGTTTCCAGTCGGCTTCGGAGATCGTGGTGTCGCGACCGGGAAAGGTTTTGATCCAGGCGTCGGTGAAATCCCGGATGCCGGCCCGCTGCGCCACAAACGAATCGTAGGTGAAAAAGCCGTGCTCGATGGCGTCGGTGAGCACCTCGTTGCGGTCGATGGCGTCGGAAAAGCGCATGGCGTCGAGTTGCTTCACCAGGTATTCGCCGGTCATGCGATGCACCAGGAAACGGAAAGGCGTGTCTCCGAAGAGTTCGGTGGCCAGGCGAACCCGGAAGTGGAACAGATCCAGCGTCGGGCTGATTTGACCGCCTTGGTAGGACGCATGCTCGGCACGGATGCGCTCGCGGATCGCGGCATCCTGTTTCTGAAACGACAGATAGCTGTTGTGAAGTTCGCCCAGCCAGCCGTTGAATTCGGGGACGCGGGAGTCGAACTCAAGGGACTTCCCGGGAGACAGAACGACCGGAAGACGCTGCGCGCCAGCGAGGAGCTCGAACCGGGTGTTGCCGGCCAAGGGCGTGGTGAAACGGGCACGGCCCGTGGCGTCGGGGGTGGACCATAGTGTGTCGCCCGGCGCGTATTTATAATGAAGTCCGGGTTTCACCAGGCCCACGGGTCTCGCATCGCCATCGGCCACGCGGACGGTAAGCATCCCGTCGTTGGCCGGAATGCATGCGGTCAGGCAAAGCAGCAGGAGGAAGGGGATCGCTTTCACGCTCAATGATACCGCTTTACATCGGTATATTTGGCGATGCCGCGCATCCTCTGCATCGAAACCGCCACCGAAGTCTGCTCCGTGTCGCTCCATGTCCCCGGAAGGGCGCCGGTCGAGCTTCGCTCCGAAGCGCGTGGCGTGCATTCGGAGGCCTTGTTCCGATTCATCCAAGACCTCCTGGCGGCGGCGGATCTTCGACTCGCCGACCTCGACGCCATTGCGATCAGCGCCGGACCCGGGTCGTACACCGGACTCCGCATCGGCGCATCCGCCGTCAAAGGACTCCTTTTCGGGACGGACACGCCTGTGTACGCGGTGGACACCCTGCATGCGATCCAGGCCATGGCGCAGCGCACGCATCCGCAGGCCCGCATCCATTCGATGATCGACGCTCGACGCCAGCATGCGTACGCGCTCTCGCCCGGGGGCGCATCCGGCTTGATCGAACTGACGGAGTTCGCGAAAACGCTGCGACCTGGGGATGTTGTGGCCGGAACCGGCGCGCATCGGCTTCCGCCGGAATCCTTGATCGGAGTGTTGCGGATGGGAACGGAATCGATTTCCGCATTGGGGGTTCATGCCGTGGTCGAATCCGGCGGCAGTCAATCCATCCGTGCCGTTGACCTCGAACCTTTGTATTTTTAGCTCTTCACCTGCCCCAAGAGATCCCATGAGCTGGTTCAAACGTACCGACACGAACATCCAAACCGAAACCCCGAAAGAAATGCCGGAAGGCATCTGGGTCAAAGTTCCCGGAACCGGAGAGATGGTGCACCGTCGGGAGTTGGAAGAGAACTGCTGGGTGGATCCGGCCAGCCGCTACCATTTCAGCATCGGCAGCAAAGAGTATTTCGAAATCCTGTTCGACAACAACGAATGGACCGAGATCGGAGGGAACATCCGTCCGGGCGATCCGCTCCATTTTGTCGACAAGAAGCCCTACAATGCGCGTTTGGCCGAAGCGCAGAAGAAAACCGGCCTGAGCGACGCCCTGCGCTCGGCGCATGGCAAGATCAACGGACTCGACCTGGTGGTGGCATGCATGGATTTCCGCTTCATCGGCGGAAGCATGGGCTCGGTGGTGGGTGAGCGTATCGCAATGGCGATCGATTACGCCCGCGAGAACCGCGTTCCTTTGCTCATCATCTCCCAGACCGGCGGCGCGCGCATGATGGAAAGCGTACTGAGTCTGATGCAGATGGCCAAAACCTCTGCCAAACTCGCCCTGCTGCATGAGGCGGGGGTTCCGTACATATCATTGATGACGGATCCGACAACGGGTGGCGTGACGGCCAGTTACGCCATGCTGGGCGACATCAACCTGGCCGAGCCAGGAGCGCTGATCGCGTTCGCCGGTCCGCGCGTGGTGCGTCAAACCATCGGCCGCGACCTTCCTGATGGCTTCCAGACCGCCGAATACCTCCTCGAACACGGCTTCGTGGACGTGATCGTGCCGCGCACCAAGCTCAAAGTCCGCCTCACGCGGATTCTGAAGCTGCTAGGGAACGGATACGCGAAGGCCTAATGGCCAATTTTAAATGAAAAATTTTAAATGTTAAGTGGGGAAGAAGCGCGCAGCCCACGGATTATTAATGAATAAATGTGGATTTATTATCTGTATCTAATCTTGATAAGACGTAAACAATTTAAAATTAACAATTTAAAATTCAAATTATGAGACATGTTAAAAATCAATTTAACGGTTAGAATTGAGAAAAGAGAGGTGTCAGGGTAGTTTTCTCCTGTAGTCAACCACTGGAAACACACCGTGAAACGCTCGAACCACTTCTTCGCCCTCCTCTTCGCAAGTTTCAGCGCAGTGAATGCGAAAGAGTCCGCCAAACAAGTGGTTGTGGTCTCGGCCTTGTACCAGTGATTGATTGATGATTGTTGTTTGAGTGTTTACTTAGAGTCTCCTGATTGCAAAGTACCCGCCCGGGCCTGAACGCCCGGGCGGGTTTTTTTATGTCCGGGACCCCGAGCGCCGCTTCTCTGACCTATATCGTACAGGCTTACCACCAATAAAGAAGTGGGGTTGAAATATTAGAGAACCTTAATCCTTTTTCATTCCAGTCTCCGGCAATGTGCATTTTGAGTTTGATAGGTACTTAGACCGAAACGTTCCAAGTGCCACCGAATCTCCTGATTGCAAACTACCCGTCGCGATGTGAAAGTCACGACGGGTTTTTGCGTTTATGGGGGATGGGTTAGTGAGTTCCGAACGAACTTGATGAAGATAACCCGCTTCTTTGGCCCATGCGGAACCGGTATGCAGTGTTCTTATCTCGATGCGTTCGACACCCAGGCCCAGGCGTTCCAACTTTCACAACGCCTGACCAACCGTCAAGGCGTGCGAAACTATGTGCTATCGCTCGGAGGCAAGTTCTATGTGCGCCCCAAACCCACCAGCCGCTTGGAAGACACTGTCACCCTCCACCGCCGTGCCCGATCCCTGGGCTATGCCGACGCCATCATCCACACCTATCGTTCCTAAAGTTGTGCGAAACATGTAAGAAATCGCACGTTCCGCCCTTCTTATCTTTAGGTAACCTCAATACAACGCCATGCGATTCGCTGACTATGCCAAACTCTACTTGGAAGCCGGAAACGGCGGCCCGGGTTCCGTCCACTTCCGACGCGAGAAATTCGTGCCGATGGGCGGTCCGGATGGGGGGGATGGAGGACGCGGCGGCGACATCATCCTGCGCGGAAACCGCAATATGAACACGCTTCTGGATCTGCGCTATCGCAAATTCATGAAGGCGGATCACGGAAATCCGGGCGAAGGCGGCATCCGGAGCGGACGCGACGGCGCCCCCATCATCCTCGACGTGCCCTTGGGAACAGTGGCTTATGAGTTCGAGACACGCCGCCTGCTCGGCGAAGTGACCGAAGACGGACAGAACCTGGTGATCGCGGCAGGAGGGATGGGCGGCAAAGGAAACCACTACTTCAAGTCGGACACGAACCAGACTCCCAAATACGCTCAGCCCGGTACGCCTGGCGAGCAAATCATCGTGGAGATCGAGCTGAAACTGATCGCGGAAGTCGGCCTGGTCGGCTATCCGAACGCAGGCAAAAGCACGTTGCTGGCCTCACTGTCGGCAGCGAAGCCGAAGATCGCGGATTATCCGTTCACCACGCTCGAGCCTAACCTGGGTGTGGTGGCGTTCCCCGATTTCCGAAGCTTCGTGATGGCCGACATCCCCGGAATCATTGAAGACGCGCACTTAGGCAAAGGTCTGGGCGTACGCTTCCTGCGGCACATCGAACGCAACAAGATGCTGTTGCTGGTGATCTCCTGCATGTCCGACATCGAAGCGGAATACGCGGTCCTCATCAACGAGATGAAGGAATACCGCGAAGATCTGCTCGAAAAGCCGAGGTTGGTGGTGATCACGCAGACGGATCTCATTGAAGGGTACCGGTTGGAAACACCCCCTAACCTCCCGGATGAATGGATCACCGTCTCTGCGGCCACCGGCCACAACCTGGCCGACCTCAAGGAACGCATCTGGGCCAAACTGAGCACCCTGGATGTCGAACCCCCTTCGAACGGTCATCGCCCTTAGCCTCATTCCCAACCTCGGCTCCCGCCGAAGCAAAACCCTTCTGAATGCCGTTCCCGAACCGGAATCCATTTTCCGGCTGAAAGCGCGTGACCTGCTGGCCATCCAAGGCGTCGGAAAAACCGTGGCGCAAGGAATTCTGTCGTTCAAAGGATGGGAGGATGTGGACCGGGTGCTGGCTCGAGCCGCCCAGCTCGGGGTCACTCTGCTTCCGATCGACGATCCCCGATATCCGGTTCGTCTCCGCGAGATCTTCGATCCCCCGCTGCTCCTCTGGGTGAAGGGGAACGTGGACTCTCTCTCGATGCCTGGCATCGCCGTGATCGGCACCCGGATGCCATCAGTGTATGGCCGCGAACAGGCCGAACGCTTCTCTGCCGGTGTCGCGGAGGCCGGTTTGAGTGTGATTTCAGGCCTGGCTTACGGCATCGACACCATCGCTCACAAGACCACGGTCGACCGAAAAGCCCCGACCATCGCCGTGCTGGGATCGGGCATCGACCGCATCTATCCGCGCACCAACGCCTTTCTGGCCGATCAGATCGTGGATACGGGAGGTGCCGTGATCTCCGAGTTTCCACCCGGAACCAAACCTGATTACATGAACTTCCCCGTGCGCAATCGTGTGGTCTCCGGGTTGAGCGTCGGCGTTCTGGTCGTCGAAACCGGCGTCACCGGCGGAAGCATGATCACCGCGCGTCTCGCCATCGACCAGAACCGGGAGGTGTTCGTCATCCCGCATCCGCTCACGTCCACAAAGGGCGGTGGCGGACACCGCCTCATTCGGGAAGGCACCGGAAAGCTGGTGGAGTCGGTCGCCGACATGCTCGACGAGCTTCCCTGGCTGACCAACGGTGTCAGGGTGGAGCCCCCGCAACCGAGATGGAAAACGGTGGATCTGAACCCCGAACTGCTCTCCATCTGCACAATGCTCGACACGCTCGGTCGCACGCACATCGACACCCTTCAGGACCGGCTTCAGCGATCCATGCCATTGCTGCTCACCCAGCTGCTGACGCTCGAATGCGAAGGTCTGATCCGCCAATCGGCGGGGAAAGAGTTCGATTTAGTCTGATGGGCTCTCTATATTAAGGATTCACCAAACGGAACCGGTTATGGGAGACAAAACCCTCGAATCTCTGTCAGACAAGCTGGATCAACTCGACGACCTGGTGGGGCAATACCCCGAACTGAGCGAACTTCAGAAGAAAGCGGAGGAATTGCGTGAACGTACCGAAGCCTTGGTCAGAGAGCATCCCTTGCTTGCGGTCGGCCTGGCCGTCGCCGTCGGATACCTGATCGGACGCCTGTTCAGCGGAGACGATGACTGAAGACCTGCTTTCGGAGCGGCTCAAGAAGCTCCCCAACGACATCCGCCTCATCGTAGAGAAGCGATTGGCTCTGCTGGCGCTGGACCTCGGTGAACGTCTCAGTGTGGCGTCAGGGAAGCTGGCCACCGGCTTCGTCCTCGCCTTGGTGCTGGGCTTCGCCTTCCTGTTCCTGCTGATTGCCATCGCGATGTTCTTGGGCGATGTGCTCCGCAACCCGGCCGGCGGCTTCATCCTGGTGTCCGTCTTCCTCTTCGTTTTCGCATTCTTCAGTTGGCGTCTGCTCCCTGGTATGATCGAACGTTCCGCCAAGAACGCCGTGATCTCCGCCCTTCTCAAAGAACCTCCTACCCTAGAAGACCCACCCGCCGATGAGTGAGAAAGATCTCCTTCAGAAACTGAGCCAACTCGAAGCCCGCAAAGCCGCCCTGAACGCGGAAATCCAGGAGATGGAGCATTCCGTCCAAGCCTCCTTCAACGAAGTGAAAGTGGATCTGGCTGGACGTGTGAGCCCCACCTGGTGGATCCGCACCTTCCCCTTGCATGCCGTCGGCATCGCATTGGCTTTCGGCTTCTTCGCCGCCCGAGGTGGACGTGGACGAGGAAGTGCCACCATCGCCGCCAATCTCCTGTCGGAATTGAAGGCCGTCGCCGCTCGTAAAGCGGTGAACGCCTTGGTACAAACAATTGATAAAAAAGGTTAAACAACCTGCCCGTAACCTACCGGATGACGCACCGTTAAAGCGCTGTGGCTAAATTTGGCCCATTCTGACGTCATCCACCTGATCCCATCTCCCATATGCGCATTCTACTTTCGACCGCCCTTCTCACCCTTCTGACGTTTCAGACATCGTTCGCCCAGACTGCTCCATCAGTCAAGCAGCTGACCTTGCAGGAGGCGGTTGAGACAGCCCTCCAAAACAATTTCACGGTCAAGAAAGCCGAAAACTCACTCGACTTGCAAGACGCGACTGTCCAGCAAGCCTATGCCCAGTTCCTTCCGAACTTGAACGCCAGCATGAACGCCAACCGCCGCACCGGTCGCCAGTTCGTCCAAGAACGCCTTCAGTTCGATGAGTTCACCACACGTGGCATCAGCGGCGGATTCAATACCGGACTTCCGCTCTTCACCGGGTTCCAGAACATCAGCAATCTCCGCGCGGCACAAGCACGCCGTCTCTCCACAGAGGAGATCCTGCAACGCACCCGCGAAAACATCATTTTCCAGACCGCCAGTTC